>JAUIFX010000225.1 GCA_030429865.1 Gammaproteobacteria bacterium
GCTACCAGCCGCGCTGGGTCAACGTGCTCGGCCAGCAGGTCGGCCTGGCCGACCCGGCCGGCGGCGAGTCCTACGAGGAGCTCAAGCGTTCGCTGTTCGAAGAGCACTTCGAAATCATCATGAAAGCCTGGCAGAACGACACGTTCAGCTTCCAGGGCAAGCACTGGCAGGTGCCGACCAAGGACATCAAGTGGGCCGCGGCCGAGGTGGCCTGGAACTACGGCCAGGGCTGCAACAAGGACGGCATCATCGAGGAGATCGGCATCGCGCCGCCGCCCTACGAGAAGCAGGTGCCGGACATGTTCATGCCGTTCGCCACCTCCGAGCGCTCGATCAAGTGGGGCATGGAGCGCGGCATCGTGCCGGTCACCATCATGACGCACTACGATGTCGTCAAGGAGCATTTCCGCGCCGGCATGGAAGCGGCCAATGCCGCCGGCAAGAACTACAAGTTCGGCCAGGGCATGGCGATGAGCCGCGAGATCATCGTCGCCGATACCGACGCCGAGGCCGAGGAGATCGCACGCGAGGCGGGTTCGTTCATCTGGAACAACTTCTTCGTGCCGTTCGGCTTCAATGCCGCCATCGCGGGTCCCGGCGAGGGACCGTTCGACCTGCCCGCAACCTTCGACACGCTGTCCGAGCGCGGCCTGGTTATCCACGGTTCGCCCGACACGGTCAACCGCAAGCTCGAAGCCTTGTTCGAGAAGCTGCCGGTCGACTACTTCTGGATGTTCATCTACAACCACATGCCGCACGACAAGTGCATGAAGAGCCTGGAGCTCATGACCGAGAAGGTGTGGCCGAACTTCACCGACAAGATCGGTAGCGGCACGCCGGCGGCGCAGAAATCCGCCGGTTGAACCGGGACACGGACCGCGGCCCGGCGTCGCCTGTGGCGGCGCCGGGCTTTTTTTTGTGCGGGGCGGCGCGTACGCGCCGCGCGCGGGCGCGGTACCCGGCGCCCTGCCGCGGCCGTGCTGCGCCGTGAAGCGGGCGGGAAGCAGCCATGCGTTACGCGGTTTACGCGCCGAATTTCAACGATTACGGCGCGCCGTCGCGCCTCGTCGAGCTGGCCTGCGCCGCCGAGGAAGCCGGCTGGGACGGCTTTTTCGTCTGGGACCACCTGGCATTCGAGCCCGACGGCCGCCTGCCGGTCGCCGACGCGACCGTGGTCCTCGCGGCCGTCGCCCAGGCGACCACGCGGCTGCGCTTCGGCGCCATGATCACGCCGGTCGCGCGGCGCCGGCCGTGGAAGCTGTTCAAGGAACTGGCGACGCTCGACCATCTCAGCGCTGGTCGTGTCACGCTCGGCGTCGGGCTCGGCGAGCCGCCCGAACTCGAATTCGCGGCCTTTGGCGAGCCGGCCGCTGCGCGTGAGCGCGCCGCGCGTCTCGACGAGGGCCTGGCGATACTCGAGCCGCTGATGCGCGGCGAAGCCGTATCCCATCATGGCGAGTGCTACCAGGTCGAGACCCGCCTGGCGCCGGCCACGCTGCAGCGCCCGCGCGTCCCGGTATGGGTCGCGGCGACCCTGCCGGCACGCGCCGGCGTACGCCGCGCCGCGCGCTGGGACGGCATCTTTCCGCTGCAGGTGCCGGCGGCGCTGGACGGCGCGGTGGACACGACGATCGACTGGCGCGACTGGTGGCTCGATGCGGAAGCGCTGGCGCGCCTGGTCGACGAGGTCGGTGCGCTGCGTGGCGGTCTCGACGGTTTCGATGTCATCGCCAGCGGCTACGGCGCGTCGCCCGCGACGCCGGCGGCGATGGCCGCGGCCGGCGCGACGTGGTGGCTGGAATGGATGGACACGGCGCCGGGCAGCTTTGCCGACGCGCTGGCCCATGTCACGCGCGGTCCGCCACGCTGAGCGGCCGCGGGGCGGCGGCAAGATTGGCCGCGCGACGGTGGCGGTGTATAAGGTTCCCATGCGCATCATGCCGCCAACAGCAGCCGCCAGCGGGCCGCGGTAGCCGGTTCGATGAGTTACGCCGGCGACATACTGGTTGTCGAGGATCATCACGACATTGCCGAGATGGTCTGCGAGCACCTCGAGGGCTGCGGGTACAGCGTCGACTACGCGGGCGACGGCCGCGCCGGGCTGCGCCTGGGCTGCGACAACACCTACGATGCGGTCGTACTCGACCTCATGCTGCCCGGCATGGACGGTCTCGACGTGTGCCGCGCGCTGCGCGAGGCGCGCCGCGACGTGCCGCTGCTGATGTTGACCGCGCGCGACACGCTGGCCGACAAGCTCGCCGGTTTCGACAGCGGCGCCGACGACTACCTGGTCAAGCCGTTCGATCTCGAGGAACTCGAAGCGCGGCTGCGCGTGCTGATCCGCCGCCGCCGCGGTGGTGGGGGTGACGTGCTCAGCGTGGGCGAACTCGAACTCGACCTGCGCAGCCTGAAAGTGACCCGTGCCGGGCGGGAGCTCACCGTGACCCCGATCGGGCTCAAGATCCTCACCCTGCTGATGCAGCGCTCGCCGCAGGTGGTCGATCGCCGCTCGCTCGAGCAAGCGGTCTGGGGCGATTTGCCGCCTGACAGCGATGCCCTGCGCAGCCATCTCTACGTGTTGCGCAAAGCCGTCGACCGGCCATTCGAATACGCCCTGATTCACACCGTGCCGAGCGCCGGATTCCGCATCGCCGATGAAGGCTGATCGGCCGCGCCGGCTGAACGCGAGCCTGTGGCGCGCCTTCGTGCTGCAGATCGTGCTGATCAGCGCGACGGCCGTGGCCGGTGTCTACCTCGCGGAGTTCGCCATCCGCGAGCTGTTGATCGTCTCGGCGCTGAAGCGCGAAGCGGACTACTTCTGGGCGCGCCGCAAGATCTCGGTCGACACGCCGGCACCCAATACCAATACGCTGATCGGCTACGTGTTCGATCGCGACAGCGAACTGCCCGACGAGTTCGCCGGCCTCGGCCCGGGCATTCACGACGTGCGCACGCCGGTCGGCGAGACGGTCGTGCACAGCAGCGAACACGACGGTGCGCGGCTGTTCCTGGTCTTCGATGCCAACAACGTCAAGGAACTCGCGACCTACTTCGGCCTCGCGCCGCTGGCGCTGCTGCTGGTCGTGCTGTACTCGTCGGCCTGGGTCGCCTACCGCATCACGCGGCGTGCGGTGTCACCGGTCATCCGTCTCGCACGCAGTGTGCGGGACATCGACCTCGAGACCCCGGATCTCGCCTCGCTTTCCGCCGACGTGCAGGCGACCGGCGGCAATGCCGAGATCGAGGTGCTCGCGCACGCGCTGCGCCACCTGCTCGGCAGGGTCGACCGCTTCATCGAGCGCGAACGCCTGTTCACGCGGGAAGCCAGTCACGAGCTGCGCAGCCCGCTGACGGTGATCCGCATGGCCAGCGACAAGCTGCTCGGCCGCGACGACCTCGAACCGCAGGCGCGGGCGCTGGTCGAGAAGATGCGCCGTGCCGCGCTGGACATGGAGGAGCTGACCGAGATCCTGCTGCTGCTCGCGCGTGAGCACGAGGGCACGCTGCGCAAGGAACAGGTGATGGTCAACGACATCATGCGCCAGGAATTCAACCGCTGCTTGATGATCTACGGCCACAAGCCGCTCACGCTGCGCATGGACGAAACGCATCGCGTCGTGGTGCAGAGTTCGCCGCGCATCCTCGCCATCGTCCTCGGCAACCTGCTGCGGAACGCCTGCGCCTATACCGAGCGCGGCACGGTCGAGGTGTTGGTCTCCGCCGGCGGGGTGCGCATCAGCGACAGCGGCGTCGGCATGAGCAAGGAACATCTCGGCGCGGTCTTCACTCCCGCGCTTGGCCGGCAGCACGCGCGTGGTAACGGCATTGGCCTCAGCATCGTCAAGCGCATCACGGAGCGTTTCGACTGGGGGCTCGAGATCACGAGCGAACCGGCGCGCGGTACCACGGCCGAAGTCCGGCTGGGCGATGCCGAGAGCCTGCCCATGCCCGACGACGGTGCGGGTGCGCGCCGCGCCAACGCTTGAATTCCCGCGGCGCGGCCGCATCTGCCATCAAGGTGCGCGTGAGTCACGCGCTTTTTCCTCGATAACGGAGACCTATCCGCCCATGCTCAGAATCGGCCTGTTCCTGGCGACCAACTTCGCGGTGCTCGTGGTGCTCTCGATTGTCCTCAACCTGCTCGGCCTCAACCAGCAGGGCACCGGCGGCATGCTGGTCTTCGCCGCGCTGTTCGGTATGGGCGGCGCGTTCATCTCGCTGCTGATGTCGAAGTCGATGGCGGCCCGCGCGGTGGGTGCGCAGATTATCGAACAGCCGGCGAACGCGGCCGAGCGCTGGCTGGTCGAGACGGTGCAGGCGCAGGCCCAGGCAGCGGGTATCGGCATGCCCGACGTGGCCGTGTTCGATTCGCCCAGCCCGAACGCCTTTGCCACCGGCGCGAACAAGGACGACGCCCTCGTCGCGGTCAGTACCGGCCTGTTGCGGCACATGAACCAGGACGAGGTCGAGGCGGTGCTCGCGCACGAGGTCAGTCACGTGGCCAACGGCGACATGGTCACGCTGGCGCTGCTGCAGGGCGTGATGAATACGTTCGTGATGGTCTTCGCCCACGTCGTCGCGGCGGCCATCGATCGCGACAGCCGCGGACGAGGCGCCGGCTATTATCTCGGCTATTTCGCCGCCCAGGCCGTGCTCGGCTTTCTCGCCTCGCTGGTCGTCATGTGGTTCAGCCGCTACCGTGAGTATCGCGCCGATGCCGGCGGCGCGCGCCTCGCCGGCCGCGGCAAGATGATCGCGGCGCTCGAGCGCCTGCAGCAGCAGGCGCAGCCGGAGGCCCTGCCCGACACGGTCGAAGCGTTCGGCATCGCCGGCGGCCTCGGCCACCTGCTCTCGACGCATCCGCCGCTGGCATCGCGCATCGCCGCGCTGCGCGCGGCGAGTGACTGAACGCAGCCAGGACACGCGCGCCCGGCCTGGGCGCGCGGCGCGTTCAGGTGCGTGGCTTGCGCAGCAGGTCGACGCGCATCGGGGCGAGAAAGCCGGCCCCGTCGGCTCCCTGGTGCCGCTCGAAGGCACGCCGGACGCGCGCCAGCGTGACGTCGTCGAGGCGGTGATCGGTGTGCGTGGCACGGATGATGCGCTGCTCGAAGTCGGCGAAGTCCTCGAAGTGCACGGGACTGAGGAAGAAGATTTCGTCGACGAGTTCCATCAGGCCGCGCTCGACGGCGCGCGTGAGGGCGGCGAAGGCCGCTGCGCGCACCGCCTGTTCGTCGTGGAACAGGCGGATGACCTCGTTGAAGTCGCCGGCGAAGATCGGCTCGGAGACGTAGAGCACGCCGCCGGGCCGCAGGATGCGGGCGATTTCGCCGAGCGCAGTGTCGAGGGCGTCGAGCGGCACGTGGTGCAGTGACTTGAACATCATCACGACATCGGCGCTGGCGTCGGGCAGCTCGATGTGCTCGGCGCCGCCGTAGCGGAAGGTCACGTTCGGCAGGTCGTTGCGCGCGAGGTTGCGTTCGTGCTGGACGCGATCGACCTCGAAGGCAATGACGCGGCGGCCGCGGCCGCCGGTGGCGATGGCACGCGTGTGCGCGGCGGCACCGCAGCCGAGTTCGACGATGTCACGGTCGTCGAGTTCGAGGGCCGAGCCATAGATCTCGGCATCGGTATGGGTGGCGACGATATCGTCGCGCGCAAGCTGCATCATCGCGCTGTCTCCTACTTCGTGACCAGTGAGCGGACCACGCTGTCCTCGCTCTCGAGGTCGGCCTCGAGCCGCGCCCAGTCGGGCGCGTAGGGCACGGCGATGCCGCGCTGGCAGGCCGGGCGGGCCTCGAGGCGTTCGAGCCAGGCGCCGAGGTTGTCGAGTCCGTCGATCCGGCTGCCGCCCCAGAAGTAGATGCGTACCCAGCACCAGTTGGCGATGTCGGCGATGGAGTACTCGTCACACAGGTACTCGCGGCCCTCGAGCTGCCGGTCGAGCACTTCGTAGAGACGGCGGCACTCGTTGTGATAGCGCGCGATGGC
>JAUIFX010000226.1 GCA_030429865.1 Gammaproteobacteria bacterium
ATCATCGGCATCAGCATCGGCGGCGCATTCTCGGTGGCGTTCGTGCTCGGCCCCGTGCTCAACGCCGCGCTCGGTCTCGGCGGGCTGTTCGTCGCCTGCGCCACGCTGGCCCTCGCCGCCATCGCGATCCTGTTCCTGGCCGTGCCGAAACCACCGGCGCCCGCCGCTGGTGCCGCCATCCCGCCGCTGGCCGGCACCCTGACCGCGCCGGAGCTGCGCGTACTCTACCTGGGCGTGCTGACGCTGCACCTGGTTCTCGCGGCGAGCTTCGTCGCGATACCCATTGCACTCAGCGAGCGGATGGGGCTCGAGCCGGCGCGTCATTTCACCGTGTACCTGCCGGTGCTGCTGCTCTCCATCGCGCTGGTCGGCCCACTCATCATGGCCTCGGCACGCGGTGGCACGATGCGGCCGCTGTTCCTCGGCGCGATCGTCGGCCTGGGCGTGGCCGAGACGCTGCTGTGGCTGTGGTGGGACACCCCTGCCGGCTTCTACGCGGCGCTGACGGTCTTTTTCGTCGCGTTCAATTTCCTCGAAGCCTCCCTGCCGGGCGTGATCTCGCGCGCCGCGCCGACGCATGGCAAGGGCGCCGCACTCGGCGCCTATTCGACGTTCCAGTTCGTCGGCGTCTTCCTCGGCGGCCTCCTCGGTGGCGCCGTCGCCGGTGGCCTCGGCTACGCCGCGGTCCCCGCGAGCTGCGCCCTGCTCTGCGTGGCCTGGCTCGCCGCCACCGTGCGGGTGCCAGGCGAGGTGCTCACGCGCCCTGCGCGCCAGCGCGGCTGAGTCCGCCGGCGCAAGGCCCGGGCCACCCACGGCGGCCGGCGCATCGAGTAGAATCGGGCCCCGCAAACCGGACCACGGATGGTCCGTCCACGCAGACCAAGGGAGACAGCAACATGGCACGCGGCCTGAATAAAGTGATGTTGATCGGCAACCTCGGCGCCGATCCCGAAATGCGCTACACGACGAGTGGCAGCGCGGTCGCCAACGTCCGCCTGGCGACGGCAGAGGCCTGGCGCGATCGCGAGAGCGGCGAGCAGCAGGAACGCACGGAATGGCACCGCGTGGTGTTCTTCGGCCGCCTCGCCGAAATCGTCGGCGAGTACCTGCGCAAGGGCTCGCAGGTCTACGTCGAAGGGCGCCTGCAGACGCGCAAGTGGCAGGACCGCGACGGCAACGAGCGCTACACCACGGAGATCGTCTGCAACGACATGCAGATGCTCGGCGGACGCGGCGGCGGTGGTGGCGGCAACTACGGCGGCCCGGGCGACCGCCCGGCCAGCCCGGGCGGTGGTGGCGGCAGCCGCGGCGCGCCCGCCGGCCACGACGAGCCGCCAATGGGCGACTTCGACGACGACATCCCGTTCTGAACCGGCCACGCGCGGGGCGCCGCGTGGCGGCCCGCGCGGACCGGCCGCGCAGGCCGGCTCAGACCTGCAGCAAGGTGATCGAGGGCGAGTTCCAGGCCGGGTCGGCGTGGAAACCGCGCACCATCACGATGTACTCGCCGCTCGCGGCGAGCCCGAGGTCGCGCGCCGCGCGCCGCGCGATGTGGTTCGGGTTCTCGCTGCCGACGGCCTCGACCTGGTGCGGGATCATGCCCCACATCAGGCTCATGCGGCGGCACGTGCGCGCGCAGCCCGAGACCGCGATCACCGGCGCCGAGGGCCGCGCGGCGCTGATCGTCGCTGCCGTCGTGCCCTGCGTCGAAATCACGACCACGGCGCGCGCACGCACGTCGCTGACGACCTTGGCGGTGGCATCGGCGATGGCGTCACCGAACGGCACGCCCTCGCCCGGGTTGCCTGGCGCGTGGCTGAACTCGAGACCGGCGTGCCAGTGGTAACTCTCGGTCTGGCGGGCGACGCGGTCCATCATGCGCACCGCGGCAAGCGGGAAACTGCCAACGGCCGACTCGCCGGAGAGCATCACCGCGTCGGCCCCGCTGGCGACGGCGAAGGCGACGTCGGAGACCTCGGCGCGCGTCGGGCGCGGGTTGCTGATCATCGACTCGAGCATCTGCGTGGCGACGATCACCGGCTTGTTCAGCGCGCGTGCGCGCATGATCAACTGCGCCTGCGCGAGCGGCACCTGCTCGGGGTTCAGTTCGACCCCGAGATCGCCGCGCGCGACCATGATGCCGTCCGCTTCCTCGATGATCGCCTGCCCGTGTTCGAGTGCCTCGGGCTTCTCGATCTTGGCGATGATGCCGACCGCGCCCTCGGCCGGATCATGGGCCGCGACCAGTGCGCGCAACTCGCGGATGTCGGCTGCGCTGCGCACGAAGGACAGGGCGAGAAAATCGACCCCGGCAGCCAGCGCGAAAGCGGCGTCGATGCGGTCCTTGTCGGTCAGCGACGGCGCGGAGACCACCGAGTCCGGCAGGTTGATGCCCTTGTGATCGCCGACCACGCCCCCGGCAACGACCTGGCAGCGGACGTGCTCGCCGCTGACGGTCTCGACGATGAGTTCGGCCGCACCGTCGTTCAGCAACACGCGGTCGCCGGGACGCACGTCGCGCGGCAGCTCGCGGTACTGCGAAGGGATGCGCCGCACGTCGCCCGGGACGTCTTCTGTCGTGATCACGACCTCCTCGCCGGCGACGAGTTCGACCGCGCCATCGGCGAAACGACCGGTGCGAATCTTCGGTCCGCAGAGGTCGGCCAGCACCGCCGTCGCGCTGCCGAGCTCGGCCGCGGCTTCACGTATCATGCGGATGGTCGCGCCGTGCACCTCGTGGGTGCCGTGCGACATGTTCACCCGGAAAACGTTCACGCCGGCACCGATCAGCTCGCGAATCATGGCGGGGCTGTTCGAGGCTGGCCCGATGGTGGCGATGATCTTCGTGCAGCGATACTTGAGCAGTTCGACCTCGGTGACAATTCTCATCGCGCCAATGCTCCGCCTCGACCGCTACCGTGGAGCGCGGAGTATCGCACACCACGATGGCCCCGATGCGGGCCTCGCACAGGCCGCGGGTAGGTTTCGATGAGCCAGCTCGGACTGCTTGCCGCACGGCGCTTCGCGCCGCTGTTCGTGACCCAGTTCCTGGGCGCGCTGAACGACAACGTGTTCCGCTTCGCGCTGATCATCTTCGTCACCTTCACGGTCGCCGAGCGCACCGGCCTCGATACGCGCATGCTGGTGGTGCTGACCGGCGGCATCTTCATCCTGCCCTTCTTCCTGTTCTCGGCGCTGGCCGGGCAGCTCGCTGACAAGTACGAGAAGTCGCGCCTGATCCGGCACATCAAGACGGCCGAGGTCGTCGTCATGGGCCTGGGCGCCGCCGGGTTTCTCATCGGCAGCTATCCCTTCCTGCTCGCCGTGCTGTTCCTGATGGGCGTGCAGTCGACTTTTTTCGGGCCGTTGAAGTACGGCGTGCTTCCTCAGCATCTCGCGGCAGACGAGCTGACCGGCGGCAACGGCCTGATCCAGATGGGGACCTACATCGCCATCCTCGTCGGCGGCATGCTCGGCGGCATGCTCGCCAGCCTCGGCACGGTCGCGCCGCATGCGATCGTCGCGACGGTCGTCGGTGTCGCGCTGATCGGACGCCTGTCCGCCGGTTTCATCCCGCCTGCCGCGGCCAGCGCGCCGGCGCTCGAGATTGACACCAACCTGGCACGCTCGACCTGGCGCATCCTGCTCGAAAGCGCGCGCGAGCGCGGCGTTCTCACGCTGATCCTGCTGATCTCGTTGTTCTGGTTCGTCGGCGCAACGTTCCTCAGCGTCGTACCGACCTACGGCAAGGAGCTGCTCGGCGCCGATGCGCGCGCCGTGACGCTGCTCAACGCCGCCTTCACCGTCGGCATCGGCATCGGCTCGCTGGCCTGCGAGCACCTTTCGCGCCGGCGCGTGGAACTGGGCCTGGTGCCGTTCGCCGCGCTCGGCATCAGCCTGGCCGCGCTCGACGTCTGGTTCGCGGGGACACCCTCGCCCGTCGCGCTCGGCCTCGACAACTTCTTCAGCCACCCGCCGGCCGTGCGCATGTTCATCGACCTGACGCTGATCGGCGCGTGCGGAGCACTCTACATCGTGCCGCTGTACGCGGCGCTGCAGGCGCGCGCGAATACCGCCTGGATCGCTCGCCTGCTGGCCGCACTGAACGTCACCAACGCCCTGTTCATGGTCGCCTCGGCCGGCTTCACGATGGCGCTGTACGGGGCCGGAGTGGGTGTCCCCGGCGTGTTCGCCGCGGTCGCGGCGATCAATCTCGTCGGCATGGCGGCGGGCGCCGTCGCCCTGCCCGAATTCGTCGGCCGCGCGCGTGCCCTCCTCGGCCGGCGCCGCGCGGCGTCACCGCCTGACGAACCGCAGTGAGAACGCTGGCCGGAAGCGGAGCCGCCGAACGTACGGATGACTTGCGCCAGCGACCTAGGCGCGGCGGCCGCCACCGAAGACGATGTCGGCGACTTCGGCGTAATGCTCGACGAAATGAACTGTCAGCCCCTTGACCACGTATTCCGGCAGGGTCTGGAACTCGGCATCGACGGCGCGCGGCAGGATCACCTCGCGCAGCCCGCTGCGGCGGGCGGCGATGAGCTTCTCGCGGATACCACCGACGGCGAGCACGCGCCCGGTCAGGGTGAGCTCGCCGGTCATAGCGATCGCGCGCCGTGGACGCTCGTCGCGCGCGAGCGACAACAGCGCGGTGGCCATGGTGATGCCGGCGCTGGGCCCGTCCTTGGGCGTGGCTCCCTCGGGCACGTGGAGATGCACGAACGCCTCGTCGAAGAAATCGCTCGCTCCGGCGTGCTCGGCGAGGTGTGAAGCCACGTAGCTGTAGGCGATCTCGGCCGACTCGCGCATCACCTCTCCGAGTTGTCCGGTCAGCTTGAAGCCGCGGTTCTTGCTGTGCACGAGCGTCGCTTCGACATCGAGCGTGGCGCCGCCGAGCGCCGTCCAGGCGAGGCCGGTAACGATGCCGACGCCGCGTTGCGGCACCTGCTTGCGGAACGGCGCCGGGCCGAGATAGTCGGCAAGGTTCGTGGCCGATACCGAGACCGTCTTGCTGTCGTCGCGGATGACTTCGATGGCGGCCTTGCGCGCGATACGGCCGAGCTGTTTCTCGAGGTTGCGCACACCGGCCTCGCGTGCGTAACCCTCGGCGATAGCCTTCATCGCCGCCGCGCTGACCTTGGCCTGCGAGGCCGCGAGCCCGGCCCGCGCGCGCTGCTTGGGCCACAGGTAGCGCGTACCGATGGTGACCTTCTCCGCCGTCAGGTACCCGGACAGCCTGATCACTTCCATGCGGTCGAGCAGCGGGCGCGGAATCGAGTCGAGCTGGTTGGCGGTGCATACGAACAACACCTTGGACAGGTCCACGCGCACGTCGAGGTAGTGGTCGAGGAAACTGCCGTTCTGTTCCGGGTCGAGCACTTCGAGCAGCGCCGAGGCCGGGTCGCCCTGGAAGGAGGCGCCGATCTTGTCGACCTCGTCGAGCATGATCACCGGGTTGACCGTGCCGCACTCGCGAATGGCCTGCACGAACTTGCCCGGCATCGCGCCGATGTAGGTGCGCCGGTGCCCCTTGATCTCGGCTTCGTCGCGCATGCCGCCGACGCTGAAGCGATAGAACCTGCGCCCCAGCGCGTCGGCCACGGACTGCCCGATGGAGGTCTTGCCGACGCCCGGCGGGCCGACCAGCAGCAGGATCGAGCCCGCCATCTCGCCGCGCAGGCGGCCGACGCCGATGAACTCGACAATACGATCCTTGACGTCGTCGAGCCCGGCATGATCGCGGTCGAGCACTTCACGGGCGTGGTCGAGCTCGGTGTTGTCCTCGGTCATCACGCCCCACGGCAGGTCGGTCAGCGTATCGAGGTAGTTGCGCGTGACGCCGTACTCGGGCGAGCCGGGCTCGAGCATCGAGAACTTCTGCATCTCGTCCTCGATGCGCTTCATCGCCCCTTCCGGCACCTCGCGGCCCTCGAGCCGCGCGCGGAAGCGCTCGAGTTCGACGGTCTTGTCGTCCTTGGAG
>JAUIFX010000227.1 GCA_030429865.1 Gammaproteobacteria bacterium
CGAAATCATCCGCGCCGGCCGCGTTGACCGTGAGGCTGACGCCGTCGATGCAGACCGAGCCCTTGAATGCGAGGTAGCGCGCGAGCGCGTCCGGCACCGAGATGACGAAGCGCACGTACTCGCCGTGGGGTTCGCGCACCGCGACCGTGCCGATGCCATCGACGTGCCCGCTGACGAGGTGCCCGCCGAGGCGCTCGTCGAGGCGCAGCGCCTTCTCCAGGTTGACACCGTCGCCGACCTTACGGCGACCGAGCGTGGTGCGCGCCAGGGTCTCCATGGAGACGTCGACCTCGAAACCGGCGGCGTCGAAGGCGACAACGGTGAGACAGGGTCCGGAGACCGCGATGGAGTCGCCGAGTGCGACATCGCCCATGTCGAGGCCGCCGGCCTCGACGCGCAGGCGCATGGACTCCCCGGCCGGCTCGATGGTGGCGATGGTACCGACGGTGGCGACGATTCCGGTGAACATGTGCGGACTTCCTCCGTGCATCAGGGGCCCGTAGCCGGTAGGCCGGACCGTATGGAGCGCCGCGGCGCCCCGGACAAACGCGTCATTCTGCCACGGACCCTACGGCGTTGCGTCCACCCCGGCCGGCGCCGGCGTGAGCGTCAGGGCGACATCCGCGCCGAGACGCTCGACGTCGACGAGGTCCAGCCTGAGCGCTGCCGCGAGCGACAGCGGCGAAGCGAGCGCGAAGGCGCGCCGGGCGTCGCGGCCGAGCAGCTTGGGCGCAACGTGGACGACGAGTTCGTCGAACCAGCGTCCGTCGATGACCTTCCCGGCCAGCAGCGGCCCGGCCTCGACCAGCACGTCGTTGATGCCGCGCCGGCCGAGCTCGCCGAGCACCGCGGCCAGGTCGAGCCCGTCCGCGCCCGCGGCCCCGGCCACGACCTCGGCGCCGGCCTGCTCCAGGCGCGAGCGTGCGCCCGCGTCGCCACTCGCGGTGAACACGAGCGTCGCACCATCGAGCGCGAGCATGCGCGCGGACGGCGGCATGCGCAGCGCGCTGTCGAGCACCACGCGCAGCGGTTGCCGGCCGCGCAGCTCGAAACGCGGGTCGCGCACGTTCAACGACGGATCGTCGGCCAGTACCGTGCCGATGCCGGTCAGCACGGCGCACGACTCGGCACGCAGCCGTTGCACCTCGGCGCGTGCCTCCGCGCCGGTGATCCACTGGCTCTCGCCCGAGGCAAGCGCGACGGCGCCGTCCAGGCTCATCGCGAGCTTGACGCGCACGCGCGGCAGGCCCGTACGCATGCGCTTGAAGAAGCCGCGGTTGAGCGCGGCCGCCTCCGCCGCGCCGACGCCGCCCAGCACGTCGATCCCGGCGGCACGCAGGCGTGCCGCGCCGCCGCCTTCGACCTGCGGGTTCGGATCGTCCTCGGCGTACACGACACGCGCGATGCCGGCCGCGAGCAGGGCCTCCGCGCAGGGCCCGGTGCGGCCGTGATGATTACACGGCTCGAGCGAGACGTAGGCCGTCGCGCCGCGCAGGTCGGCTTGCGCCGCAGCCGCCAGCGCCGCCGCTTCGGCGTGGGGTGCCCCGGCGCGGGCATGGAAACCGCGGGCGACAACCCGGCCATCGCGCACGATGACACAGCCGACGGCCGGGTTCGGCGTCGTCGAGTAACGCCCCCGGGCGGCGAGCGCGATGGCCTCGCGCATGAAGCCCAGATCGATGTCGCTGGCTGAGTGCATGGGTAGGGGGGTACGCGGCAACGGCCGCGCCGGCTCAGCCGGACTTGCCGGGCTTGTCCGGTCGCGTTTCGGACTGGATCAGCTCGAGCTGCTGCTCGCGGAGATCGGGCGGCAGCTCGTTCTCGAGCCGTTCGATTTCCTCGAGGAACGCGCGCACATCTTCGAAACTCCGGTAGACGGAGGCGAACCGCACGTAAGCGACCTGGTCGAGGCCACGCAGCGCATCCATGACCAGCTCGCCGATGCGTACGGACTCGATCTCGCGCTCCCCCCGTTCGCGGATTCGGCGCTTGATCTGGTTGATCGCGTTCTCCACCCGCTCCATCGGCACGGGTCGCTTCTCCAGCGCCTTGACGATGCCGCCGCGCAGCTTGTCGTCGAGGAAGGTCTCACGGCGCCCGTCACTCTTGATCACCCGTGGCAGGCTGAGTTCGGCAGTCTCGTAGGTGGTGAAGCGCGCCTTGCAGCTCTGGCACTCGCGGCGACGCCGCACCTGGTCACCTTCGCCGAGCAGCCGCGAATCGATCACGCGCGTGTCGGCATGGGCGCAGAAAGGACAGTGCATGGGCGGTTCCTCCGCGAACCGGGCGCCTCGGGCCGGCCCGGCTCAGGCAGCGTAAACCGGGAAGCGGCCGCACATTTCCGTGACCTGGCCGCGCACGCGCGCGATGACCTTCTCGTCCTCGATGGCGTCGAGCACGTCGCACATCCAGCCGGCGAGCGTACGCGCCTCGTCGGCACCGAGTCCGCGCGTGGTCATCGCGGGCGTACCGATACGTACGCCGCTGGTCACGAACGGCGACTGCGGATCGTTCGGCACGGCATTCTTGTTGACCGTGATGTGCGCCGCCCCGAGCGCGGCGTCGGCGGCCTTGCCGGTGAGCCCCTTGTCGACCAGGTCGACGAGGAACAGGTGGTTGTCGGTGCCGCCGGATACGACCTTGTAGCCGCGCGCCATGAAGGTCTCCGCCATCGCCCTGGCGTTGGCCACGACCTGCTCCTGGTAGGCACGGAAGCCGGGCTCCATGGCTTCCTTGAAAGCCACCGCCTTGGCCGCGATGACGTGCATCAACGGCCCGCCCTGGGTCCCGGGAAAGACCGCCGAGTTGAGCTTCTTCTCGAGCGCCTCGTTGGCGCGGGCGAGGATCAGGCCGGAGCGCGGGCCGCGCAGGGTCTTGTGCGTCGTCGACGTGGTGACATCGGCCAGCGCGACCGGGCTCGGGTAGAGGCCGACCGCAATGAGGCCGGCAACATGGGCGATATCCGACACGAGGTAGGCACCGATCTCGTCGGCAATCTCGCGAAAGCGTCCCCAGTCGATGATGCGCGAGTAGGCCGAGAAACCGGTCATGATCATGCGTGGCTTGTGCTCGCGCGCGAGGCGTGCGACCTCGTCGTAGTCGATCTCGCCGGTCGCGACGTCGATCCCGTACTGCACGGCGTGGTAGGTCTTGCCGGAGAAGTTGACGCTCGCGCCGTGGGTCAGGTGCCCGCCATGCGCCAGGCTCATGCCCATTACAGTGTCGCCGGCGTCGAGCAGGGCGAGGTAGGCTGCGCCGTTGGCCTGCGAACCCGAGTGTGGCTGCACGTTCGCGTAATCGGCCCCGAACAGTTCGCGGGCCCGCGCGATGGCGAGCCGTTCCACGGTATCGACGTGCTCGCAACCGCCGTAGTAGCGCTTGCCGGGATAGCCTTCGGCGTACTTGTTGGTGAGCACCGTGCCTGCCGCCTCGAGGACGCGGGGACTGGTGTGGTTCTCCGAGGCAATCAGCTCGATGTGGGTTTCCTGCCGCGTCTGCTCGGCGGTGAGCGCGCTCCACAGCTCGGTGTCGAAGGCAGCGATGGTCATATCACGGGAAAACATGCTTGGCATTCCTCACACAATGGCTGGCTATGGCGGGCGGCGGCTGTCGGCCGGTACGTGGGGGCCGCGTTCCGGCTGCCCGGCACGGCGCGGCGGCGGGGGCCCGCGGCGCGGACCCGGGGCCAGCCCCCGACGAGGCTCCGGATTATCCTCCATCGGGCCCGTCGACACAATCAAAACGTATTGAATTTACAGGGTTTCTGTCCTTTCTCTGTGCGCACGCCCGGCGCCCGGCGCGCCTTCAGCTCAGGCGCTCCCGGCCGCTAAGAGGGCCATGAGTACCGTCGCGTCCCCCGAGTTCGATTTCAGCGAGAAGCCCGCTCACAAGCGTTTCGTCACGGTCAACCGCGACCGCCTGCGCCGCGTCACCGACAGTCTCAGCCCGCGCCAGCGCGACTTCGTCGACCTGCTGCCCCTGCTGTTCCATATCAACCACCCGCTGCTGCCGGGCTACGTGGCACGCGACACGCCGTTCGGCATCGCCGACTATTCGCCGACCGCGGCCGGTCTGCGCGCGGCGCGGCGACTGGCGCGCTCGTTCGAGATCGACCGCCGCTCGCCGCCGCGCTTCGCGATACGCGGCCTCTACATGATGGGCAGCCCCGGCACCATCGCCTACTCGCGCAGCAGCGACATCGACCTGTGGCTGGTCCACCACCCGGAGCTCGACGCCGAGGGCGTCGCCGGGCTCGCCGCCAAGGCGAACCTGATCGAACAGTTCGCCGACAGCATCGGCCTGGAAGTCCATTTCTTCGTCTTCGACGCCGAGCGCTTCCGCGCCGGCGAGACACTGTCGCTGTCGGAAGAGTCGAGCGGCAGCTCGCAGCACAGCGTGCTGCTGGACGAGTTCTACCGCTCGGCACTGCTCGTGGCCGGGCTGCCGCCGGCCTGGTGGTACGTGCCGTCCCGCTACGACAGCGTGTACGAAGCCTACGTCGCCCGCGCCATCGAGCGCCGCGTGATCGATCCACGCGACTGCATCGACTTCGGCGCCCTGCCGACGATACCCGCCGAGGAGTTCTTCGGCGCGGCGGTCTGGCAGCTCTACAAGAGCATCGAGTCGCCCTACAAGTCGGTGCTCAAGCTGCTGCTGATGGAGGCCTATGCGGCCGAGTACCCGGACATAAAGCTGCTGTGCACGCGGTACAAGCAGAACATCGAAGCCGAACAGGCCGACCTCAACGCTCTCGACCCCTACATGCTCATGTACACCAAGGTCGAGGAACACCTGATGGCACGCAACGACGCCACGCGTCTCGACGTGCTGCGGCGCAGTTTCTACATCAAGGCCAACGTGCGCGTCAGCGAGCCGGCACCTGCCCGCCACGAAGACTGGCGCGGCGAGGTGATGCGTCACCTGGTCGCGGCATGGGGCTGGTCGCAGGGGCGCTCGGTGCTGCTCGACCAGCGCGACAGCTGGCGCCTGGGTACGGCGATAGAAGAACGCCGAGACATCACCAACACGCTCAAGGAGTCCTATGCCGCGCTGTCGCTGTTCGCACGCAACCACGCCAGCGAACTGAAGATCACCGAGCGCGACCTGCACGTGCTCGGGCGCAAGCTCTACGCCGCGTTCGAGAAGAAGCCGTCGAAGATCGAGATCATCACGCGCGGCATCTGCAGCAATCCGCACGAACCGAACCTGTCGCTGCACGAAGTCAAGCTCGGTGATGCGAGCTACGTGTGGCTACTCTTCTCCGGCACCGTGACGCCGGCCGAAGCCGCGTTCCGGCGTCCCATGAAGCGCTCGGCCGCGGCGGCCGAACTGGTGCTGTGGTGCCATCTCAACCGGCTCGCCGACCTCACCACCAACTGGCACGTGTTCACCTCCGCGACGACGCTCGCAGGCATGGACATCCGGCGCATGCACGAAACCATGGCCGCCGCGCTCGGCGACGGAGAGAACGGCGTGGGCGCCGAGGATCTCGCCGCACCACCACGTATCGCGAACGTGCTGCTGCTGATCAATGTCGGCATCAACCCCTTCGCCGGGACCCTCGCCGACGGCGCCGTGCTGACCAGCGATCACAGCGACCCGTTCCAGTACGGCGGCCGCGGAATCAACCTGGTACGCAGCATCGACCTGTTGTTCACGACCAGCTGGAACGAGGCTTTCGCCTTCCGCTACGACAGCAGCGGCGCGCTGCTCGAAGCACTCAGCGAGTGTCTCGCCTGGGGCACCGGCGGCGACACCGGCGAGCGGGCGCCGAGCATCGAGGCGCGCTGCTTCAGCGCCGACCATGCCAACGCGATTGCGGCACGCGTGCAGCAGACCTTCGGCGACACGCTGCGGTTCATGAGCCGGCGCGTTGCGGGTGAGACGCGCCAGTTCGTGATGGAAGCCGGCGAGGAGTTCCACCAGCTCCGCTACGAACAGGGCGCGCCGCGTCTCGACGTACACACCGGC
>JAUIFX010000022.1 GCA_030429865.1 Gammaproteobacteria bacterium
GTCAGCGTCGCCGATACCGGGCCCGGCCTCACCAGCGAGCAGATCGACGGCCTGTTCGTGCCTTTCCAGCGTCTCGTCGGGGGGCGCCGGGATACCGAGGGAACGGGGCTCGGCCTGGCCCTCAGCAAGCAGCTCGCAGAGGCCATGGGCGGCGTCATCGGCGCCGTCAGCGAACCCGGGCAGGGCGCCACCTTCTGGCTCGACCTGCCGCGCGCGTGACGCTCCCGGCCACGGCCGCCTCGTCACGGCGCGCCGGCGCCCGCGCGGCTGACCTCACGCGCGACGGCACTCGCTTCTGCAGCGGCACTACGTTAGGGTCCCGATTGCGCGTACACCCACGGTCGCAATACCGATACCGTTCATGAGCAAAGACAAACAGAACCCGGCGAAGAAGACCGAACATGCCATCCTAGTGGTCGAGGACGATGCCGCGCTGCTGCGCTTCGTCGCCCAGGCGCTGCACGTGGCGGGCTACGAGGTCGCGACTGCGCGTTCCGCGGCCGAGGCGCGCGAGCATCTCGACAGCCAGGGTTTCGATCTCGCCATCATCGACATCGGCCTCCCCGACGCCGACGGCATGGCGTTCGGCCAGGCCCTGATGACCGAGCACGGCGTGCCCTACATCCACCTCACCGGCCAGACCGAGCAGGACACCTACCAGCGCGCCGCGCGCAGCGGCGCGCTCACCTACCTGATCAAGCCGGTCGGCATGGAACAGCTCATCGCCGCGGTCGAGACCGCGGTGTCGCGCTCGAGCGAAATGGGCAAGCTGCTCAAGTCGGTCGAGCGCTTGTCCTCGGAGTTCGAGGACCGCAAGTCGATCAGTATTGCCGTCGGCATCATCATGGAACGCTTCGGGCTTTCCGACAGCGAGGCCTTCGAAGTGCTGCGCTACGTCGCGCGCAGTCACCAGGAACGCATCGAGATCACGGCCGAGCGCCTGGTCGCCGGCGGCGGTGGCCTGAACCTGCTGGTGATGCTCAACCGCTACCTCAACAAGCTCGACAGCTCCACGCGCCGATCGCGCGGCTAGCGCGGGTCCCCGCAGGCGCCGGCGCGCCGGCGGCTTTCTTCCCTCGCGGGGGACAGCTTGCTTAGAATCGGGGTGCGGCGGGCCGCGCAGCCCGCTGGCGCCTGCCATCCCCGCGGACCTGCCATGCTCATCTTCAGACAGCTCTTCGACACCGAGTCATCGACCTACACCTACCTGTTGGGCGACTCCGCGTCCGGTGAGGCCATCCTCATCGACGCGGTTTTCGAGCAGGTGCAGCGCGATCTCGCCCTGCTGCGCGAACTCGGCCTCACGCTGACCCGTGTGCTCGACACGCATTGTCATGCCGACCACGTGACCAGTGCCTGGCTGCTGCGCGAGCGCGCTGCCGCGCGCATCGGCATCGCCGCCGGTGCCGGCGTCGAGGGGGCGGACGACTACCTCCATGACGGCGATAAGCTGGGCTTCGGTGCACGCTGGCTCACGGTGCGCGAGACGCCCGGGCATACCGACGGCTGCCTGACCTACGTCCTGGACGACGAGTCCATGGCGTTCACGGGCGATGCCCTGCTGATTCGTTCCTGCGGCCGTACGGATTTCCAGCAGGGCGACCCGGCGCGCCTGTACGCCTCGGTGCGCGGGCGCATCCTGTCGCTGCCGGAGAATACCTTGCTCTACCCGGCCCACGACTACCGCGGCCTGACCGTCACCAGCGTGGCCGAGGAGAAACGCTTCAATCCGCGCCTCGGCGGTGACATCGCCGAAGCGGATTTCGTCGGCTACATGCGCAACCTGGGGCTGCCGCATCCGAAGAAGATCGACGTCGCGGTTCCTGCCAACCTGCGTTGCGGTCGCCCGGCCAGCGGTGAACTGCCGCCGGAAGCGCCGGACTGGGCGCCGCTGCGCTACACCTTCGCCGGTATCTGGGAAGTCGAGCCGCAGTGGCTGGAAGAGGGCGCCGACGCGGTTCAGGTTCTCGACGTGCGCGAGCCCGAGGAGTTCGACGGCCCGCTGGGACACATCCGCGGCGCGCTCGCGATTCCGCTCGGCGACCTGCCCGAACGCCTCGATGAGCTGTCCCGCGAGCGGCCGGTCGTCGCCGTGTGCCGCGCCGGCGGACGCTCCGCGCAGGCGATCGTGATGCTGCGGCGTGCCGGCTTCGAAGCGGTCGCCAACCTGGCCGGCGGCATGCTGCGCTGGCGCGCGCAGGGCTACCCGGTGGACGGCGGCACGGCCACCTGACGCCTTGCGCTATCATGCGCGCCTTCGCCCGGAGCTTCCCCAAAAGATGAAAATCGATACCCTGATGTCGGCCGGTGCGCCGGCCACCGTGAGCGCCCAGGCGCGCGAGTTCGAAGCGCGCGGCTTCGACTGCGTGTGGACCTTCGAGGCCGTCAGCGACGCTTTCCTGCCGCTGGCCCATGCCGCCGCCGCGACCACGCGCCTCGAGATCGGCACCAACATCGCCGTCGCGTTCGCGCGTTCGCCGTTCTCCATGGCGCAGATCGCCTGGGACCTGCAGCGTGACTCCAACGGGCGCTTTCGTCTCGGTCTCGGCACCCAGGTGCGCGCGCACATCGAGCGGCGCTTCTCGATGCCCTTCGACCATCCTGCCGCGCGCGTGACCGACTACATTCGCTGCGTGCGCGCTATCTGGGACACGTTCCAGAACGACGCCCGGCCCGCCTACGAGGGGCCGTTCTACCGCTTCAAGGTGATCAACCCGTTCTTCAACCCGGGACCGATCGAGCATCCGAACATCCCCATCTATCTCGCCGGGGTGAACCCGCGCATGTGCCAGGCGGCCGGCGAGGTCGCCGACGGCTTTCACGTGCACCCGATGCATTCGGCCGGATACCTGCGCGACGTCGTGCGGCCCGCACTCGACGAGGGTGCGCGTAAGAGCGGACGCACGGTGGCGGATCTCGAACTCTACTCGCCGGTCTTCGTGATCACCGGCGAGACCCAGGCCGAGATGGACGCGATGGAGCAGGTCGTACGCCGCCAGGCGGCGTTCTACGGATCGACGCCGAGTTATGCCGCGGTGCTCGAGTACCACGGCCATGGCGATCTCGGACGCACGCTGAACGGACTCATGCGCGAGGGCCGGATGGACGACATGGCAGCCGCCATCCCTGAAGACCTGCTCGAACACATCGCCATCATCGACAAGCCGGCGGCGATCGGCCGGCGTCTGCGCGAGCGCTACGACGGCGTGCTCGATCGCGTTTCGCTCTACATGACGATGGGTGGCGACGGCCGATTCGATCGCTGGGACGAACTGGTCGCGGCGGTCCACGCCTAGGAAAGCCCCGCAAAGCGGGCAAGCACGCGCGGCGGAGGCGCTGGCGCCCGGTGCGCGCGGCGCCGCCCGGCCGCGAATCCGGCCGCGTCTCGCTCAGCGCTCGTCGAGCAGCGGCGCGAGGCGCGACAACTCGGCGTAAAGGCGCGTCGCCGTCGCCAGCTTGGCCTCGAACTGTTCGCGCGCCTCGCGCAATTGTGACTGGCGGCGCGAGACGGTATTGGCAAAGGCCATCAGCTTCTTGTAGTTCGCGCGCAGCACCTGCTCCTTGTGCTGGTAGTCGCGGGCGAGGGCGCGGCGCATACCCGCTTCGCGTTGCGCGATCTCCTGGCGGGTCAGCTCGCGCATGCGCCTGAGCTTGGCCTGGTACTGCTGTTCGAGGCGATGGCTGCGCACCGCGATGGCGCGCTCGAGTTCGGCGCGCACGCGGCGTTCCGTCTCGCGCATGACCACCGCGAGGGTCTCCTCGATGCTGAGCGCGGCGCCGAGATCCCGGGTCGCGCAGAGATCCTCGTCGAGTTCCTCGCCCTCGCTCTCGCCGAGCCAGGGCGCGTGCCTCGGCGCGTCGTCGGCGACGAGGCGGTCGACGCTGCCGTCGAGCGCATCGTGCGCGTCGCTCAGCGTCGCGCGGATGTCGGCCAGCGTCTTGCCGGTCGGCGTGTCAGCGAACGTTTCGGTCGGGATCGGTTGGGTCATGGCCTGTTGAGCCTCCGCGTGCGTGTACAGGCCGGCGATACGGCCCAGGGTGGAATCCAGCGGGTCTTCCATGCGCTCCGCGTCGTCGTTACGAACCGGGGGGACGGCTGTTGCCTCGTGCTCGCTCCTGCCCGGCGGCAGGTAGACGACGCTGGCCTTGCCGGCATCGTCCTCGAGCAGGCTGTCGAGCGCCGGGTTGCGCGCGATCGCGGCGCGCACGCCACAGTCCAGGTAGACCGCGTCGAAACCGCGTTCGAGCAACAGGAAGGCGCCGATCGCGGCGTGCTCGCGATCGTCGCCGCAGACGATGTAGCGCCGTTCCCGTGGCAGGCGGCTGCCGTGCAGGCGCAGCAGGTGCAGCGGCATGTTGCGGCTGCCGAGCAGGGTGCGTGCCTCGTGTTCTTCCGGGTAGCGTACGTCCAGCCACTGCGCGCCCTCGGCGGCCGCCGCGCCGGCGGCATCGATATCGATGCCGCGTACGGTACGTTCGACGATCAGCCGCAGGAAATCCTCGCGGCCGAGCCGCATCAGCAGGCCGTCGGAAATCATGGTCACGGTCGCGTTGCGCGCGCGACCGGAAATCAGCGCTTCCTCGCCGAAGCTCGCGCCCGGTCCGAGATCGGCGAGATGAATCTGGCCGCGCCCGTTGGCGATCCGTCGCGAGACCTCGCAATAACCCTGCGCGACGACGTAGTAGTAATCGCCGCGGGAGCCCTGTTCGATGACGACTTCGTCCGCGCGCACCGGGCAGGGCGTCATGCGCGCGAAAATCTCCTGCATGCACGCTGCCGGCAGCGCGGCGAGCAGGGGCGACTGCAGCATGCGGACCATCCAGTCGGACGCGGCCGGCCCGGCCTCGTCGCCGACTTCCCGGACGCCGTCGCCGCGCTCCAACTCGTGCTGCTCGAGCACCCGTTCGAGTACGCTGCGCGGTAGCGAGAGGATGGTCGCCGCCTGCGCGGCCCGCGCCGTGTAGCGCTTGCGCCCGGGCGGGTCGAACGGCTCCTCGGCACCCTGCGGCGAGGCCGTCAGGGTCCGCGTGACGCGGCCCTGCCACCACAGTTCGACGCTGCCGTCGAGCAGGTAATGCGCGCGGCCGTCATCTTCGCCCTGGCGGTAGACGGGTTCGCCCTGCCGGTAACGGCGTTCGGTCGCGTGGGACAGGACTTCTTCACGTAGCGATGCGGGAAGACCCGCGAACGCGGCGCAGTGCGCCGCGCGCGCCGGCGTTTCGACTTCCAGGTTCATGTGCCGGATCCTTGTGGCTTGTCTGACGGCGTCCTGCGTCGCCGGCCGCGTTGCCGCGCGCTGCTCCGCCATGCCGCGTGAACCGCGCGCGGGCCGAGACACTCGGCGGGGTTCGTCGGCAGGGTTGAGCATGGATTAGGATCTTCGTCAAATCTTATAGTTAGGAGCCTTAATTATATTGATTTCTAGGATCTTGGGAAGCACTGCCCGGCACCACCGGGCAGGCGCCCGGCGGCCCTGCCGGCGACGCGCTCAGGGCGCCTCGGGGTGCAGTGCGATCACGGCGCGGCGCGTGTCGCGGCCGCTCAGCCGGGCGAGGGCGTCGACCAGCCACATCTGCCAGCCGTAGCGCGCGCGCAGTGCGGCGTAGGCGCGTGCACAGCTGGCGGGATCGTCGAGCAGCGTTGCCGTGGCGTCGCGCCACGTCCCGCGCAGCTTGCCGCGCATGTCGCAGGGCGCGAGCCGCACCCGCGGCGTGTTGCGGATGCGCTTGACCTTGCCGGCGTCGGCGGCGCTGTAGCAGACGTAGCCGTCGTCCAGGCGCGCGAACCACACCGGCGTGCGCACTTCGCGGCCGTCGCGGCGGAACGTCGCGAGGCTGACGTAGCGGGCGTCCTCGAGTGAGGTGTTCATCGGCCGGCTCCGTTCAGTCGTCCGGGTACTCGGGATCGCGTTTCTCGAGGAAGGCATCGATGCCCTCGCGGAACAGGCCGGCCGAGGCGCACAGGATCTGGCCGCGGTCCTCGAGCATCGCCGCCGCTTCGAGGCTCGGCGCGTCGATCGTCATGTTGAGCCCTTCCTTGGTCAGGCGCAGGCCGAGCGGCGAGGTCGCGAGCATGTCGCGCGCCATTGCACGCCCGCTGTCCTCGAGCGCGTCGGGCTCGACGATGGCGGACACGAGGCCGAGCCGTTCGGCGCGTTCGGGTTCGATGAAGCGCCCGGTCATCATCAGTTCGGCGGCGACCGACTGGCCGACCGAGCGCGGCAGGAAGTAGCTGATGCCGACGTCGCAGCCGCTCATGCCGACCTTGATCATGGCCACGTTCATGCGCGTGTCCGGGGTGATGATGCGCACGTCCGAGGCCAGCGCGAAGGCCAGGCCTCCGCCGGTGGTGGCGCCGTGGGCGAGACAGATGATCGGCTGCGGGCAGCGGCGCATGCGGATGAAGACCTGGCTGACCTGCTGCTGCACGCGCATGCCGGTCTGCGTGCTCGCGTTGACGCCGTCGGCATCGCGCAGGTCGTAGCCGGCGCAGAATGCGCGCCCGGCACCGCGCAGAATGACCACGCGCACCTTGTGATCGGTGCGCAGGCGCTCGAAGTAGTCGGTCAGTTCGTCGCACATCGTCGGGTTGATGGTGTTGAGCCGATCCGGGCGGTTCAGCGTCAACCAGTCGATGGCGCCTTCGTGCGCGATGCCGATGGTGTCGTAGCTCATGCGGTGTGTTCTCCCCGGGGCAACCCGGCCATGTTAGCGTGAATCCTAAGCGTCACGGTGCGCCCGTGGCGCGCCCCGGCTCAGCCGCGCGCATGCGTCATCGCGCGGCGCTGCTCGACGCCGAGCATGGCGACGGCAATCACCCACGCGGCGCAGATCGCGAACGTCAGCCAGGCGAGGTCGGCGCTCACCGCCGCGGCGGGCACCGCCGCGGTGACGGCCTTGATCATGCCCGAGCCGAGCACCTTGAACATGCGGTAACCGAGCATGTCGATCCAGGCCTTCGCCTGGAACGTCAGCGCCGGGTCGACGGGGATGAACAGCAGTTCCTTCGAAGCGCGGTTGATCGAATACGACAGGCCGCGATCGGCGATCTTCATCGCTGCTGCCGTGATCAGTCCCGGCTGCGCCGCGAACGCGAGGGTCGCGCCGGCCAGCGTCAGCGGCTGCGCGGCGAGCCCGGCAATGGTGCCGAGCAGGCGGTGGACCAGCGGCGTGACGAGGAAGTTGATGCCGATCGCGACGAAGCCCATCACGGTGAAGAAATCGGCAATGAAGCGCGTGCGCCGGTCCACCTCGGGGTAGGCCGCATCGATCGCGCGCAGGAACTGGAACTCGACGACCGGTTCGGCCAGCTGGGACAGGCACACGACCAGTGCGATGAGCACGAGGTAGCGGTTGCCGAGCACCGCCTTGAGGCCGTCGCCGCGCAGCGCGATGCGTGGCTCGGCCTGCACTTCGGTGAACACGCCGCGGCGACTGAGCGCGACGTTGAACAAGGCCGTGACCACCAGCAGCACCGCGCAGGAGACCAGCAGGTCGGCCGTCCCCATCGGGGTCAGGCGCAGCAGGGCGCTCGCGACGAGACCGCCGGCGACACCGCCGAACAGGCCGCCGCTGGCGATGAACCAGTAGCTGCGATGGCCTTCGTCGAGGCGCGTCACGCTGTTGGCGAGGCTCCAGAACTGCTCGACGAGCACGACACTGAAGATGTCGACGAAGATGTAGAACACGACCACGGTGGCGAGGCCACCGTTTTCGAGCAGTACGCGGAAGACGCCGAGCAGCAGGGCGAACACGAGCAGCGAGCCGACCACCACCTGGGGCCGGCTGAAGCGCGCGACGAGGCGGTTGTAGACGCCGATGAAACCGAGCAGCACGAGCGCCGAGCCGATCCACACGTTCGGGAATGCGTCGGCGCCGCCGTACTCGAGCAGCAGGGAGCGGCTGGCGGCCTTGACCTGGTAATAGGCCAGGATCACGAGCAGGAAGCTGGTGAACAACATCGCCGCGCGGGCCATCGCCGACGGCATCGCGCCCGTGGCGCCCATTCTGTTCACGGCCTGACCCCGCTCAAGAAGCAACGAAAATTTTCATTGTGGCGTGACGGATTTGCGGGCAGAATCCCGAACCCATGACGTTCCGGCACATCGTAACGGCAAGCCTGCTGCTTTTCACCGCCTGCATGATGGGCGGTGCGAATGCCGACGATCGCCCGTCGCTGCGCGAATCGCGCGACCCCCACCTGCAACGCCTGCTCGAGCGCGGTCTCGACAGGCTCGGCCTGTCGGCGCCGGTGCGCGCGCACAAGCTCGCCGTGGCGCTGGTCGATGTCACGCACCTCGAACGCCCGCGCCTGGCGAGCGTCAACGGCGACCGCATGATGTATGCCGCGAGCCTGCCCAAGATCGGCATCCTGCTCGCCGCGCTCTACGACGTCGAACGCGGCCACATGGCGTTGACGCGTAACCTCAAGCGCTCGCTGACCGACATGATCCGGGTGTCCTCCAACGAGGAGGCGACGCGCGTGATGAACCTCGTCGGCAAGCGCCGCGTCAACCAGATTCTCGCCTCGCAGCGCTTCCGCTTCTACGACACGCGCGTCAACGGCGGCTTGTGGGTCGGCAAGGAGTACGGTCCGCGTCCGGCGTTCCAGCGTGACCCGCTGCACAACCTCTCCCACGGCGCGACGGTGATGCAGGTCGCGCGTTTCTATTACCTGCTCGAAGCAGGCCGCCTGCTGCGCCCGGATCTCAACGCGGAGATGAAGGACATCCTGTCGCGCCCCGCGATCCAGCACAAGTTCGTCAAGGGCCTGCGCGGGCGCAACGTCGAGATCTTCCGCAAGTCAGGCACCTGGCGCCACTGGCACGCCGACAGCGCCATCGTCGAGTCGCCGCGCGGCAACTACATCCTCGTCGCGCTTGCCGAGGACGCGCGCGGCGGGGACTGGCTGCCGGCCATCGCGCGGACCCTGCACGACGCGATGTACCCGCCGCAGATCGCGCGCAAGTAAGCCCCCGCCCCGACGGGTCCGCCGCGGCCCGCACAACGTGACCCGGCCCGGTAACCCGGGGCCCGCACGCTGCGCTGCCTACTGCGTCGTCTGCGCCTCGGGGTGGCGTTTCGCGATGAGATGCTGGATGGCCGTGCCCAGCGCCTGGTGAACCTGCGCACCGTTCTTGCGCAGCACGTTCGACATCAGCACGACGAGGTAATGCAGCCGCCGCTCGGCTGCCGGGTGCTCGACAATCGCGACCGAGTGCATCAGGTTGAGCTTGTTGCCGGCGTAGGCGCGGCAGACGAAATCGGGCTCGGGTTCGCAGCGGAACAGCGAGCCGCTCTTGAAGTAGACCGCGGCGTCGCGCAGCGCCGGCGAGGAGGCGTAACGGATGCGCCGCTCGGTCACGTACATGAGCTTCTTCAGGATCAGCGAAGAGAACGGGTCGACCGCGCGGCCCTGCTCGATGGCGATCAACAGTTGCATCAGTTCGTGCGCCGAGGCGCGGCTCGTGGTTCCGGATACCAGCGCCTTGCCGCGGCGCGTGAACGGGCTGCCCTGGCGCAGGTTGGCCAGTTCGAAACCGTTGCGCGTGACCGGTTCCTGCAGGGTGCGTGCGAGCAGCGCCTCGCGCTCCTCGCGCGGCGTGTCACGGAAGAAGGCGGCGGCGCGCTCGAAGGAGACCGGGTAGTCGGCGCCGAAGTGGTTGAGCAGCATCGCCTGGCGGATCAGCACCGAGGCCGCGGCGTTCGAGCTCGGCGAGACCATCCAGTCGAGGAATTCGAACAGGGAGCCCGGATCGCCGACCTCGAGCGGGCGCCGCACCAGGCTTTCGCTCGCGCGATCCCAGCGCCGCACGGTGTGGCTGTCGTGGATGATGACGTCGTCGGCCTCGATGTGCGTGTCGCGCAGCAGGCGCCAGCGCGCGCGGGTGTCGTCGGGAAAGCGGTCGGCCAGCGCCTGCATCCAGGCCAGCGCGACGATCAGCTTGCCCACGCTGCCCGGGTTGTAGCGTTCGTGCGCGCGGTGTTCGGCGTAGACCGGCCGCTGCGGGTCGGACAGGTCGAGCACGGCCAGCGAGTAGCGATCGGCAGCGGTGCCGAGCAGGCCGCGCAGCTCGGCGGTGAACTGCGCATCGACCGCTGGCAGGGTGAAGTCCGGCTGCTCGCGCAGGTGCAGCTCGACGGCCCGGGTGGGGAGCAGTGCGCCCGGCGGCTGGCGGGTGCCGGACAGCGTGCCGGCCTCGACCCGTCGCATGTACTCGAGGCGGCCGATACGGGTGTCGTCGGCGTCGTCCAGCGGCCATGCGCCGGCGCCGGGAGCCAGGGCGGCCAGCGTGAGCCCGGCGGCGAGGCGGCGCAGGCCCCGGCGTGGCGCGGTGCGGTGGCGGATCAGCGGCATACGGGACCTCCGGGGGCGGCTGTCGGGTTCATTGCGGCACGGCGTCGAGGGCGACCTCGACGCCGGCCAGCGCTTCGGGCGCCGGGTCCATGCCGGCCAGGTAGCGGTTGCCGCGCGCGGCCGGGTTGTCGAGGAAGGGCCGGATCTGGAACAGGCGCAGCGCGCCGTCCTCGAAACCGAACTCGACGTCGGCCGGGGCCGGGCGGCCGTCGGCATCGACGATCGCCGGGAAGCGCTGCGGCAGTTCGCGCGCGAACGTGACCAGGCGTGCGATCTCGGCCGCCTGCAGCACGCGGTCGGCGCCGCTGGCCGGCAGTTTCAGCACCCCGCCGCGCGGATCGACCTGGCGCCGCACCGTGGCGCTCGCCTGCGCCATCAGGCGCACGCGTCCGCTGTCGAGGTGGATGCGCAGCGACTCGGCCGACTGGCCGTCGACCGCGCCGCCGACGCCTTCGTTCACCGCCACGGAGATCCAGCCACGGTCGCCGCTGTCGATGTCCTGCGTGACGAGTACGCCCGACTTGTCGGCGTCGACGCTCTCGAGCAGCAGTACCGCGGGGTAGACGTGTTCGGGCTCGCGCATCAGGGCCTGGCGCCAGGAAAAGGCCCGTGCCGTGAACGGCGACGCCCACACGCGCGGTATGGCGGCGAGTATGTGTTCGAAGCCGACCACGTTGGGCACGGTGAGATTGAGACCGGCGCCGGTGAACCCGGGCAGGTCCTCGACATTGGTGTCGGAGCGCACGAACACGCCGTAGCTGCCGTCGGCACCGAGGCGCGCCTCGAGCATCGCACGCAGCTCGGCCGCGAGCGCCGCCGGCAGGCTGCCGGCGGCGACCCAGTCGTGCATGGTCCGGCGCAGCGTCTCGGTCGCCGTGACGCGTGCGGGGCTGCCGGCCGGCAGGGCTTCGAGCGCGCGGTAACCGGCCACGATGAAGTCGAACATGCTGCCGCTGCCGTCGGGCGCGGGGCGCTCGAGCAGGGCGCGGAAGACGCCGAACGGAATCGCCACGCCGTCGGCGACCGCCTCGGGGTAGTGCGCCTTGAGTTCGCCGAGCTTGGCCGCCTTGGGGCCGACGCTGCGTCCGGAGTCCTCGGCGCGCAGCGTGGCGAGCGGCAGCGGCTCGCGCACGCCGAGGTCGAGCTTGTCGAGGTCGGGTTCGATGAGCTGCGTCGGGCGCGCCGCTTCGCGCGCGAACAGGGCGCCGAGTTCGGGCGTCTCGCTGCGCAGGTGCACCGCGCCCCCGCTGCTTACCGCGAGCACCACGGGTTCGCCTTCGTGCGCGGCCAGCGTGTCGAGCAGGTCGCGCGCCACCGCGACATTGGGGATGCCGAGGTTGCGTGCGAGCAGTTGCACGTGGGACAGCGGGTTGCCCTCGCCGGCGGTGAGGATGCCGGCCACCGGCGGCAGGTCGGCGACGGTTTCGGGCAGCAGGTAGATGCCGTCGGCGGCGAAGTCGGCGACTGCCAGCTCGCGGCCGTCGCGCAGGATGCCGCGGGCGAGCCCGGGGTTGAGCGCGCGCAGGCCGCCGCCGGCGTCGCCATCGAAGAGGCGATGGCTGACGCCCGCGAGGCGGTTGGCGTCGCGCTGCAGGGTATCGACGATGGCGGCGTAGAAGAACAGCGGGCTGCCGCGCAGCTGGTCCTGGACGAACAGGCGCGCGAGCGGCTCGATCTCGGCGAGGCGGGCCTGGCCGGCGCCGAAATTGAACTGCATGTGGCGCTCGCCCCAGCCGGGCACGAGGCCCAGGTAGTCGATCTCGGCGCGGTAGTCGGTCAGCAGCGCCCGCGTATCGCCCAGGCGCGCGAAGCTCTCCGCCAGCGCGTCCCGCTGCCGTGCCGACAACAGGCCCACGCCGTACAAGGCCCGGCTCAGGTCGGCGAGCAGGCCGAGGCGCTCGGCGCGGCTCGCGGTCGCCAGCTCCGGCATCAGCGCGCCGGCGGCGACGAAGGCCTCGGCCTCGACCTGGCGGCCGGCATCGAGCACGCGCAGGCGCAGGCCGCTGTCGGCGAGGTTCGGCAGTGCCGCGCGCAGGGCCGCGAGCAGCCGGCTGCTCGCGGCGAGCCGCGCACGAGGGGTGGCGTCCGGGCCGAGCGTGCCGGCCGCTTCGCGCAGCCCGGCGGCGAGCGCCGCGTCGCTGCCGCCGACGCGGTCGGCGAGTTCGCCGAGCAGCGCCGCGGTATCGAGTGCGTAAAGGGCATCGATGTCGTCGGCCAGCGCCATGAACGCGGTGGCCAGGTCCGCATCGGCGACGTTCGCCGCGTGCGCGCGCACCGCCGCGGCATCGGCCGGCGCGGGTGCGACGTGGATCTTGTTCTTCAGCGCGAGGAAGTCCGCGTCGCGCTCGGCCAGGTTGCTCGCGTCCTGGCGCACGCCGCGTGCCGAGGCGCCGTCGGCGCCGTGCGGCAGCAGCGCCGCCAGCGTGCGCCACAGCAGGTAATGGGCATCGCGCCAGCGCTTCTCGCCGGCCATCGCCACCAGCAGGCGTCGCGCGCCGGCGCGCTCGCCTTCTTCCTGCAACGCGCCGCGGTAGTAGCGCGCGCGGCGCAGGATCCAGCCGTCGTCGACACGCAGCAGGAAACGTTCGACGGTCATCTGGGCCAGCGCGCCGGCGGCGTCGTTGTGCGCGAGCAGCGCCGGCACGTCGAGGTCGGCGTAGACGTTCGCGACGCGGTAGCCGGCGCCGCGCAGTTCCTGCGTCACTGCCGACCATTCGCCGTGCTGCGAGCCGCCGCCGAACTCGGCGCAGGCCGACGGCGTCGGCGGCAGCACGCTGCCGTCCTTGCAGAACCAGCGGATGCGCGCAAACGGCCCGCGCGGATTGTCCTTCATCGCCGCGATGCGCGGATCCGGCGCGGCCACTGGCGGCAGCGCGGCCGTATCGCTCGCGGCACTCACGGGCAGCGCCAGGACGGCGCCGAGAGGCAGCGCGAGCAGCGCTGAGCGCCGCCGCGCGGCGCGGACACGGATCGACGAGCGGGACATCGGACTCCCAGGGTGAACGCTGGCTGACATTGCCGCACATCATAGCCCTGCGCCCGCGCGCGCCGCGAGTCGGTGCGCGCCGCGGGCTGCTATAGTGCCTGCGCGCAGCGGCGTCGCCCGGCAGCAGCGGTGCGCGGCCTGCACCAGACCAACTTTCGGCGAGAGTGAACCATCCATGTCCCGTGATCATTTCCAGCTCGACGGCAAGATCGCCGTCGTCGCCGGCGCCAGCCGCGGCATCGGCCAGGCCATCGCGACCATCCTCGGCGAGTACGGCGCCCACGTCATCGCCTTGAGCCGCAGCGCCGACGGCTGCGCCGAGACCGTCGACATCATCCGCCGCGGCGGCGGCAGCGCCGAGGCGCAGGGCTGCCACATCGGCCGCGTCGAGCAGATCGAGGCGTTCTATGCCTGGCTCGACGAGAACCACGGCCGCTGCGACATCCTCGTCAACAACGCCGCGGCCAATCCGTACTACGGCCACATTCTCGATACCGACGTCGCGGCGTTCGAGAAGACCTGCGACGTCAACCTGCGCGGCTACTTCTTCATGAGCACGCACGCCGGGCGGCGCATGAAGGCGCAGGGCAAGGGCTCGATCATCAACGTCGCCTCGGCCAACGGCCTGTCGCCGGGCGACAAGCAGGGCGCTTATTCGATCACCAAGGCCGGCATCATCAACATGACGAAGTGTTTCGCGCGCGAATGCGGGGAGTTCGGCATCCGCGTCAATTCGCTGGTGCCCGGCCTCACGCGCACCCGTTTCGCCCAGGCGCTGCACGACGACGAGGACTTCATGTCCAAGCAGTTGCCGCACACGCCGCTCGGGCGTGGCGCGGATCCGAGCGAGATGGCCGCGGCCGTGCTCTACCTCGCGTCCGACGCCTCGAGCTACACCACCGGCAGCTCGATCGTCGTCGACGGCGGCTATCTCGCCTGATGCGGGGCGGCGCCGGCTCAAGCCCGCGCCCGCCCGATCCGTTATCCTGCCCAGGCGTTTGACAGCACGGAGGTAGCGCCATGGCTGCGAGCGAATTCGCCGTGATTCTCAAGGGGCGCCTGGCCGACGGCGCCGATCCGGCCGCGGTGCGCGCCAATCTCGCCAGGCTGTTCAATGCCGATGCGGCGCGCATCGAGAAAATGTTCTCGGGCCAGACCGTGATCATCAAGAAGGGCCTCGACGAAGCCGGCGCGCGAAAATACCAGGCCGTGCTCGGCAAGGCGGGGGCCGTGGTCGAGATCGTCGCCGCTGCCACGCCTGCCACGGCCCCGGCCGAAGCCCCCGCGGCGCCCGCCACGCCTGCGCCGTCCGCGCAGACGCCGGCGGCGCCCGCGGAACCGGCGGCATCCGCGGCGCCGCAACGTGCCGTGCCGACCGCCCCGCAGACCGTGCCGCGCGCGTTCAGCGGCGCGCAGGCGCCGCCCGCAGCGCTCGCCGCCGACGTCGCCGACCCCGACGCGACGCTGGTCGAGGCGGCCACGCCCGCGGCGCCCGACATCGCCACCGATCACCTCAGCATGGCCGAGCCCGGCGTGACCCTGGTCGAGCCGGAACCCGTCCCCGAGCCGGCCTACGACCTCAGCGCGATGTCGCTCGACCCGCCGGGCGTGACCCTGGTCGAGCCGCGCAAGGTCCCGCCGCCGGAGTACGACCTCAGCGGCATGTCGCTCGACGAGCCGTCCTGAGCCGTTGCGGCGCCGGCGGCCGGCGCCGTGGGCAGCACGCGGGCGCTGTGGTTCAATACCGCGCGCCGTGAGCGGCATCGTGTCCCATTCGAGTCAACCGTCCCAGATTTCTGCCCATGAGCCTGCTGCTGAACCCCCGCGACATCGATTTCATCCTCTACGAGCTCCTCGATACCGAGGGCCTGCTCGCGACCGATTTCTACGGCCAGCACGACCGCGAGACCTTCAACGCCGTCATCGACAGCGCGCGGCGCCTCGCCGAGGAGCAATTCGCGCCGCATGCCGCGCGTCTCGATGCCAACGAGCCGACCTTCGACGGCGAGCGCGTGCACATCATCGAGGAGACCCGCGCGGCCATCGACGCCTTCGTCGAGAGCGGCTTCATGGGGATCGCGGCGAACGCCGAGCACGGGGGTATGCAGCTGCCCTGGGTGGTCAGCCAGGCCGCCTGCGCCTGGTTCATGGCGGCCGACGTTTCGGCCAACGCCTATGCGTTCCTGACCCACGCCGCGATCAACCTGATGACCCAGTTCGCCTCGGACGCGCAGAAGCAGCGTTACCTCGAGCCGATGGTCGAGGGGCGCTACTTCGGCACGATGTGTCTGTCGGAGCCGCAGGCCGGATCGTCGCTGTCGGACATCCAGCTGCGCGCCGAGCCGACGCCCGAGGGGTATTACCTGATCAAAGGCACGAAGATGTGGATCTCCGCCGGTGAGCACGAGCTGTCGGAGAACATCGTGCACCTGGTGCTGGCCAAGATCCCCGGCGGCCCGCCGGGCGTGAAGGGCATCTCGCTGTTCGTCGTGCCGAAGTACCGGGTCAACGACGACGGCTCCATCGGCGCGCGCAACAACATCGCGCTGGCCGGCCTCAACCACAAGATGGGTTTCCGCGGCACCACCAATACCGTGCTCAACTTCGGCGAGACCGGCGAGTGCCACGGCTGGCTGATCGGCGAGGCGCACCGCGGCCTCACCTACATGTTCCACATGATGAACGAGGCCCGCGTCGGTGTCGGCATGACGGCGACGATGAGCGGCTATACCGGCTACCTGCATTCGCTGCAGTACGCGCGCGAACGTCCGCAGGGCCGCCTGCCGCAGCAGAAGGACCCGGCCTCGCCGCAGGTGCCGATCATCCAGCACGCCGACATCAAGCGCCTGCTGCTCGCGCAGAAGGCGGCGGCGGAAGGCGCGTTCGCGCTGGTGCTCTACTGTGCCTGGCTGCTCGATCGCCAGCGCACCGAGCAAGACGCGGCGGAGCGTGAGAGGATCGGCCTGCTGCTCGACATCCTCACCCCCATCGCGAAGTCCTGGCCGTCCGAGTTCTGTCTCGAAGGCAACAAGCACGGCATCCAGATCCTCGGTGGTTACGGCTACACGCGCGAGTTTCCGCTCGAGCGCTTCTACCGCGACAATCGCCTCAACGCCATCCACGAGGGCACCCACGGCATCCAGGGCATCGACCTGCTGAACCGCAAGGTCTCCATGCAGGACGGCGCCGCGTTCGAGGCGCTGCTCGCGGTCTACCGCGAAACGCTCGCCGAGGCGGACGGCGTGAGCGAGCTCGCCGAGTACCGCGACGCGCTGGCCGCCGCCATCACGACGCTCGAGAAGACCACGGCGACGCTGCTCGCCGTGCGCGACGGCGGCGACGTCAACCGCGCGCTCGCCAACGCGACCCTCTATCTCGACGCTTTCGGCCATGTCGTGATGGCCTGGACGTGGCTGCGCCAGGCGCTCGTCGCGGTGCGCGCGCTGCCCGCCGCGCAGGGCGACGACGCCGATTTCTACCGCGGCAAGCTGCAGGCCTGCCGCTACTTCTTCCGCTACGAGCTGCCGCGCGTGGCCGAGCGCTGCGCCTTGCTCGCGGCGGCCGACGCGACCTGCCTCGAGACCGAAGAGAACTGGTTCTGACGAACGAAGGGGAGCATTTTCGACCATGAACGACGCCGCCATCACGAACTACGAGCAGGCCCGCGCCGACTTCTCCTGGGATCCGCCGGCGCGCTTCAATTTCGCGCGCGACGTCATCGACAAGTGGGGCGAGGACGCCGCGCGCCTCGCGATCCGCTGGGTCGACGACGACGGCAACGAGAAGGAACTCAGCTACGCCGGCCTCGCCGAGCGCTCGCGCCGCTTCGCCAACGCGCTGGCCGCGGCCGGTGTGCAGCGCGGCGACACCGTGGTGCTGATGCTCGGGCGCAACCTCGAATGGTGGGAGATCCTCACCGCCTGCCTGCGTATGGGCGCGGTCGCTTCGCCCGGCACGACCCAGCTCTCGCCCAAGGACATCGCCTACCGCATGAACGCGGCCAAGGCGACCTGCTTCATCACCGACCCGGCCAACGCGGCCAAGCTCGACCAGGTTGCCGGCGAGTGCCCGACCTTGAAGGCACGCATCCTGGTCGGCGGTGCGCGCGAGGGCTGGCTGTCCTACGACGCCATCACCGCGGCCGCCGACGATCGCTTCGAGGCCGCCGACACCGCGTTCGAGGAAGACGCGCTGTGCTATTTCACCTCGGGTACGACCGGCTACCCGAAGATGACCATCCACTGCCACGGCTACGGCCTCGCGCACCGCATCACCGGCAAGTACTGGCTCGACCTGAAGCCCGGCGACCTGCACTGGAACATTTCCGACACCGGCTGGGCGAAGGCCGCTTACTCGAGTTTCTTCGGCCCGTTCAACCAGGGCGCAACGCTGTTCGTGCACCATTCGCCGGTGTTCGATGCGAAGAAGTCGCTCGAGCTGCTCGCGCACTACCCGGTGACGACGTTGTGCGGCGCGCCGACCGTCTACCGCATGCTGGTGCTGGAGGACCTGTCGAGCTACACGTTCGCGACGCTGCGCCACTGTGTCGGCGCCGGCGAACCGCTCAACCCGGAAGTCATCGAGACCTGGAAGCGTGCCACCGGCATCACCATCCGCGACGGCTACGGCCAGACCGAGACCGTTCTCGTGTGCGGCAACTTCCCGTTCCTCGAGCCGCGTTTCGGCTCGATGGGCAAGCCCATGCCGGGCATCGAGATGGCGATCATCGATCACGAGGGCAAGCCGCTCGGTCCGGACGAAGAAGGTGACATCGCGATCAAGGTCAAGCCGACGCGCGCGCCCGGCCTGTTCATGGACTACCGCGGCGATCCGGAGCGCTACGCGGCCTGCTTCGTCGGCGACTGGTACATCACCGGCGATCGCGGCTACGTCGATACCGACGGCTACTTCTGGTTCGTCAGCCGCGCCGACGACGTGATCCTCTCGGCCGGCTACCGCATCGGTCCGTTCGAAGTCGAGAGCGCGCTCATCGAGCACCCGGCGGTGGCCGAGTCGGCGGTCGTCGAGAGTCCCGACGAGACGCGCGGCGCGGTGGTCAAGGCGTTCGTCGTGCTCGCGCGCGGCTTCGAACCGTCCGACGCGCTGGTCAAGGAGCTGCAGGAGCACGTCAAGAACGTGACCGCGCCGTACAAGTACCCGCGCAAGATCGAATTCGTCGAAGGCCTGCCGAAGACGGTCAGCGGCAAGATCCGGCGCGTCGAGCTGCGCGCAAGGGAGAAGGGGCAAGGCTGATGACGGCTGCGGTGCGCGGGATCTCGAAGGACGCCGCTTTGCCGGTAACCCGCCAGCGCACCGACAGCACGCGGCGTCTGACACTGTTGCCGCAAGAGTGTCAGACACCGTCGACGCCAGGGGCGCCGTTGCCCCGACGCTTCCCGCCAGCGGCGCGCGGCGGCGCCTGCCCGCGGGTTTGAGTACCGCGCAGGCACACGACGGGCCGGACATCGACGCGCGTACGCGGCGCGCGACCATCGTCATGGTCATGCTGAACTCGGTCAGCACGGCGATGATGCTGACCGGGGTCAACGTCGCGCTGCCGGACGTCGCGCGCGACCTCGCGGTCGACGCCGTCGCGCTGTCGTGGATCCCGATGAGCTACCTGATGGCGAGCGCCGCTTTCACGCTCGCCTTCGGCCGGCTTGCCGACATGCACGGGCGCAAGCGTATCTACCTGCTGGGTACGGCCGGCGTCGTCGTCACTTCCGTCATCGCCGCGTGCGCGACGAGCGAAGCCGGGCTCATCGCCGGGCGCCTGCTGCAGGGCGTGTGCGCGGCCATGCTCTACGCGACGAACGTCGCGATCATCTCCTCCGTCTACCCGCCCTCGCAGCGCGGTACGGCGATCGGCTACACCGTCTCGGCCATCTACCTCGGCCTCTCGGCCGGGCCGCTCGTCGCCGGCTGGCTGATCGAGGTGGCGAGCTGGCGCGCGACGTTCCTCATCCACCTGCCGCTCGCCGTGGTCGTGCTGTGGATCGGTCTCACGCGCCTGCCCTACGAGTGGCGCGCCGAGGAGCGCGGCAGTTTCGACGCCGGCGGTGCGGCGCTCTACGGCGTTGCCATCGTCATCCTGATGACCGGCGTCTCGCGCCTGCCGCAGGCGCCCGGCCTCGCCATGGTGGTGGCGGGGGCGGCCGGCATCTGGCTGTTCTTCCGCCACGAGCACCGCCATCCGCACCCGGTGTTCGACGTCGGCCTGTTCTATACCAACCGCGTGTTCCTGATGTCCTGCCTGGCCTCGCTCGTGATGTACACGACGACGTTCGCGAACGTCGTGCTGGTCAGCCTCTACCTGCAATACCTCAAGGGCGTCGATCCGAGCACCGCGGGCCTGGTGATGATGGCGCAGCCGGCGGTGATGACGCTCGTCTCGCCGTGGGCGGGGCGCCTCTCCGATCGCAGCGAGCCGCGCGTGATCGCCTCGCTCGGCATGCTGCTGACGGCGTTCGGCCTCGCGGGCTTCGTGTGGCTCGACGCGGCCTCGCCGCTGGGGGGCGCGGTCGCCTGTCTCGCCCTGACCGGCCTCGGCTTCAGCCTGTTCTCCTCGCCCAATGCCAACGCCATCATGGGCGCGGTGCCGCGCAGCGACTACGGCCGCGCGGCGAGCGCGATGTCGGTCATGCGCGTCATCGGGCAGATGAGCAGCATGGGGCTGGTCGCGCTGGTCTTCGCGCTGCTGCTCGGCCCGGTACAGATTACGCCCGAGGTCTATCCCACGCTGACCCGCGCGATCCACGTGTGTTTCGCCGCCGGCGCCGTGCTCGCGCTCGGCGCCATCGTGCTCTCGCTCGCGCGCGGGCGCGTCCACGCAGCGGCCTGAGGCGCGCCGTGCGCGAGGTCCACGCCCGCATGTGGTGGCCGGTCTACGTGCCGGCGCTGCTGCTCGGCGTGCCGGCCCAGGCGTCGTTCGTGCTGCTGCCGCTGTACGTGCTCGAGCTCGGCGGCAGCCCGGCGGCCGCCGCCGCGGTGATCGGCTGGCGCGGGGTCGGCATGATGGTCATGGACATCCCGGCGGGCATGATTGCCGCGCGCTGGGGCGAGAAAACCGCGATGGTGCTGGCCGGCCTGCTCATCGGCCTCGCGTTTCTCGCCTATGCCGTCAATGACAGCATCGGCTGGTTCTACGTCATCGCGTTTCTCAACGGTGCCGGCTCGAGCACCTTCCTGCTCGGGCGCATGGCCTACGTCTCGGCCAACCTGTCGGGCGCCGAGCGCGGCCGCGTGATCGCGATGATCGCCGGCAGCCTGCGGCTCGCCGCGCTGCTCGGCCCGCTCGCCGGCGGGGCGCTCGCGCACGTCGTCGGCTACAGCACGACGTTCGCCGTCGCCGGCGCCAGCATCCTCGCCGGGCTCGCCTGCATCGCGTTCGTGGCCGAAGGCGGGCGCGGGCAGGGCCGGGCGCTGACCTGGCGCGGCATCGGCTCGCTCGCGCTCGAACATCGGCGGGACTTCGCGACCTACGGCGTCGCCGCGATCAGCTTCATGCTGATGCGCGCCGCGCGCACCGTGCTGCTGCCGCTGGCCGGCGCGGCGCTCGGCCTCGATGCGCCGGCGGTCGGTTTCGTGGTGTCGGTCTCGGCGGCGGTCGACGTGGCCTTGTTCTACCCGGCGGGCATCGCCATGGATCGCTACGGGCGCCGCGCCACCGCGGTGCCGAGTTCGTGCCTGTTCGCGCTCGCGCTAGGCGCCATCGCGTTCGCCGACAGTTACCCGGCGCTGCTCGCCGTGGCGGTGCTGCTGGGTCTCGCCAACGGCTTGTCGACCGGCATCGTGATGACGCTCGGCACCGATCTCGCACCGCCCGAGAAGCGCGGTGAGTATCTCGGCCTGTGGCGCCTGCTGACCGACCTCGGCACGGCCACCGGGCCCATGGTGGTGAGCAGCGTCGTCGCGCTCGCGCCATTACCGCTGGCGGCGCTCGCCAGCGCCGGGCTCGGCGCGGCGGGTAGTTTCGTCGTGTATCGTTACGTGCGGGAGACGCTCGTCAGGCGTTGACCGGCTGCGCGCCGCGACCTCGACACGCGCTGCCTCGGTCGACCGCGTGGCAGCGCCGCGCCACCCTGGGTCAACGAGGCCATGTCATGTTCGAACACGTTCATCTCGATCACGTCGTCCTGCGCGCGCGCGACGCCGCCGCGCTGGTCGCGCACTACCGCCGCGTGCTCGGCGCCACCGTCGAGCGCGAACTCGACATCGGGCTCGTGCAGCTGCGTGCCGGCGACATCCTCATCGACATCGTGGCGGCGGACTCCGAACTCGGGCGCCGCGGTGGGCCGCCGCCGGGACCCGGGCGCAACCTCGATCACTTCTGCCTGCGTGTCGACCCGTTCGACGAGACGGCGATCCGCGCGCATCTCGCGGCCTGCGGCGTCGAGGGCTCGCCGACGGCCGAGGTCTACGGCGCGGAGGGTTTCGGGCCGTCGATCTACGTGCCCGACGCGGAGGGCAACGTGATGGAGCTGAAGGGGCCGGCAGTGCGCGGCCTCGACGACTGAGCGCATCGCGACCACGCGGCGCGGTGTCCGATATCGCGCCAGGTACTGCGTGGCGCACATGATCCGGGCGTGCCGCCTGGTATATCGTGCCGCGCTGGCGCGCGACCCGGGGGTTCGCCGGCGCGCATGGCACATCAAGGAGCCTGGAACACGAGCATGAGCATCAAGGGCAAGGCGTTCATCGCCGGCATCTACGAGCATCCCACGCGCAAGGCCGAGGGCATCTCCCTGCAGCAGCTGCACGCCGAGGTCGCGCGCGGCGCGCTCGCCGACGCCGGCCTCGCGCTGGCCGACGTCGACGCCTACTTCTGCGCCGGTGACGCGCCGGGTCTGGGTGGTTTCTCGATGGCCGAGTACCTCGGCCTGAACGTGCGCCACACCGATACCACCGAGACCGGCGGCTCGTCCTACCTGATCCACGTCAGCCACGCGGCGCAGGCCATCGCCGCGGGCAAGTGCAAGGTGGCGCTGATCACGCTCGCCGGCAAGCCGCGTACCGGCGGCGCACCACCGGGCCGCCCGCCGATGGCGGTGCAGCCGCCCGACCTGCCGTTCGAGGCGCCGTTCAAGCCGACCGTGCTCAACAACTACGCGATGTGCGCGCGGCGCCACATGCACGAATTCGGCACCACGTCCGAACAGCTCGCGTGGGTCAAGGTCGCCGCCTCGCAGCACGCGCAGCACAACCCGCATGCCATGCTGCGCGACGTGGTCACGGTCGAGGACGTGGTCAACTCGCCGGTCGTCGCCGATCCGCTGCACCGGCTCGACTGCTGCGTGGTGTCCGACGGCGGCGGTGCGCTGGTCGTCGTCGCGCCCGAAGTGGCCGCCTCGCTGGCGCGGCCGCAGGTGCGCGTGATCGGCGCGGGCGAGGCCATCAAGCACACCAACGGCGGCGATATCGACATCACCTACTCGGCCGGCGTGTGGTCGGCGGCGCGCGCGTTCGACGAAGCGGGCATCGCGCGCAGCGACATCAAGTACGCCTCCCTCTACGACAGCTTCACCATCACGGTGCTGATGCAGCTCGAGGACATCGGCTTCTGCGCCAAGGGCGAGGGCGGGCGCTTCGTCGCCGACGGCGGCCTCATCAGCGGGGTCGGCCGGCTGCCGTTCAATACAGACGGGGGCGGCCTGTGCAACAACCACCCGGGCAACCGCGGCGGCATGACCAAGATACTCGAGGCGGTGCGCCAGCTGCGTGGCGAGGCGCATCCCGCGGTGCAGGTCGCCAACTGCGATCTCGCGCTCGCCCACGGCACCGGCGGCTATCTCGGCACGCGCCACGGCAGCGCCACGCTCATCCTGGAGAGGGTCTGAACATGGCAGAGACGAACAAGGACGCGCCGGTGGCCGATGCGGCGATGGCCCCGTACTGGGAAGCCGCGCGGGACGGGCGCCTGTTACTCAAGCATTGCCGCGCCTGCGAGCGCAGTTACTACTACCCGCGCCCGTTGTGCCCGTTCTGCCTCGGTGAGGACACCGAGTGGCGCGAGGCCTCGGGCGCCGGCACGGTCTATTCGTGGAGCGTGGAACGGCGCGGCAAGCCGCCCTACATCATCGCCTTCGTCACGCTGGTCGAGGGGCCGACCATCCTGACCAACCTGGTCGACTGCGAACCCGAAGCGGTCGCGATCGGCCAGCACGTGACGCTCGCGTTCGAGACGCGCGAGGAGCAACCGGTGCCAGTGTTCCGGCTGGCCTGAGCGCGCCGGAGCGTGGCGCGTGGAACGCGTGCCACGTCAGCATTCATCCCCCGATTGGTGGATGTCGTCGGGCGCGCGGCGCGTCATTCTCCTTCCCGCAAGCGGGCGGATCGGCCGCCCGTCGACCGGTCGGAGGAGAGACCCATGACCCATCGTCGCGAACGCTTCGCACGTTTCCCGCTAACTGGCGGCATCCTCGTGTTGACCTTGTCCGTCAGCGGCTGTGCCGACGGCCGTTTCACCAAGAGTGACATGGGCAACATCCTCGGCGGCGCCCTCGGCGGTTTCGTCGGGTCGCAGTTCGGCAGCGGCTCGGGGCAGTTGCTCGGCACCGCCCTCGGGACCATGGGCGGCTGGTACCTCGGTGGCTGGCTCGGCGGCAAGCTCGACGAGCGCGACGAACAGTTGCTGCGCGACGCCGCCCGGCGTGCGCTCGACGGCAGCGGTGATGCGGCGTGGGCCAATCCCGACAGCGGCAACTCCGGTAGCGTGCAGGTAGCCTCCCGCTACGAGGAGGACGGCAACCCCTGCGCGATGCTGCACTACACCGTTGACGTGGGCGGCAGCGCCGAGAATGCGCGCCAGTCGAGCTGTCGGCTCGCCGGCAGCGACGACTGGGAGTTCGGCGCATTCGAGACGATCTGAGGGGGGCGCGGTGAGACGCCGGAGACGACCCGAGGGCGGCTGGACGGTGGGGCGGACCGTCGCTGCCCCTCGCCGTACGGCTGCCGCCGTGCTCGGTCTCGCGCTGCTCTTCGCCGGCGTCGATGCGGGCGCTGTCTTCACGGTCAACCACCAGCGCATCGTCGGGCGTCTCGATCGTGCGACGGCACTGATTCGCGAGGCAGAGCAGCAGGCCGGCGCCCGCGACTGGGCGGCGGCCCTGGCGCGCTGGCAGGCAGCGCGCCTCGTTCTGAACGAGGCGCGTAGCGATTACCTCCACGGCAGGCTCTACCTCGTCGAAAGCAAGATTCTCTCGGCAATGGCCTGGGCCGGGATCCTGCAGCGCGAGTACGCCGCCGCCGGGCATCACTACGAACAGGCCATTCTCACGATCAAGCGCGGCTATGATGCTCACCGCGCGGCGCTCGCGCGCAACGCGCGCGCCTACGAGACCTTCACGAACCTGCTCACCATCGGCGCGTACGCCTACGCGAGCTACGAAACCACGCGCTACGCCGCGACCGTGGGCACGACGGCGCCCTACATGCAACCGCCGAGCTGGGTCGACATCCCGGAGCCGGAACTCGAGCTGCCGGGCGTACTGGTCTACGAATCGGACCTCGATCGCAACGCGTTCCGCATCCCCATCATTCCGGATCACGGCCCCCTGAGACGGGTGGGGCGGGTGGATATTGCTGGTACGTCGCACTGTACCGGGTCACTGGTCGGTCGGCGCCTCGTGCTGACCAACGCCCACTGCGTCGTCGATGGCCGCACAAGGCGTGGACACGCGCCGCACGAGTTGAGCTTTCGCCTCGAGAAGGTGCGCTACGAGATCCCGTTGCCAGTCGTCGCCTACTACACGGAACTCGGGCGCGACACGGGCGACGATACGCTCTACGGCGGCAAGGAGGGGCGCGGGCGCTTTGCGACCGACTGGGCGATCCTCGTGGTCGACCTGCCGCCCGGGGTCGAACTCGGCTATCTCGGTATCGAAGCCGGGATGAACGCCGGGAACTTCGATTTGCATGATGGCGAGATCATCATCCCCGGCTACTCCGCCGACCTGAATCGCGGCGGGACCTTTATCACCGCTGATGTCGGGTGCTCGATCACCGCGGTCGCCGCGGACGGCACGCTACAACATGACTGCGACGGCTACGGCGGGTCCTCGGGTTCGCCCATCATCTCCATGTTCGCCAATGCCTGGCGAGTGGTGGGATTGCACGCGTGTGGGGACGTTGCAATGAGCTCCCAGTACAGCGGCCGCGAGCGTGCTGGCTGCGGCTTGACCATCAACCGCGTCGCACCGCACATCGCGCGGCTGCGCGAGGAGTATCCTTAGCGAGCGGCTGCCTCCGTTGCCAGGCGGGAGCTGGCGCGGCCGCCGTATTGACGGACGTCAAGCCGCCGCTCGACGAGGATGCCTATGCTTGGGGCATCTTGAGAGCGGAGCGTGTCGATGCGACTGTTGACCCACCTTGTGCTGGTGGCGCCCGTAGCCTTCCTCGCGGCCCCGGTCGCGGCAGACGACGGCGACGCGCTCGGCGTCGGCCAGGCCGCCTGGTACGAGCACTGCACGGTCTGCCACGGCGCCGACGGCCGCGGCGGCGGACCGTTCGTGCCGCTGTTACGCGAGCCGCCGCCCGACCTCACGGTGCTTGCGCGCGCCAACGGCGGCGAGTTCCCGACCGCGGCGGTCCGCGCCGCGGTCGATGGCCGCGACATGCCGCTGGCCCACGGCACCAGCGACATGCCGCTGTGGGGCCAGGTGCTGCGCGAGGCCGGTGAGTGCGAGGAGCGCACGCGCTCGCGCGTCGCCGACGTCGTCGCCTGGTTGCGCACGCTGCAGCGCTGAACACCGGCGCCGGCCGTTGCCGGCAGCGCGTCAGGCATCGACGACGTTGCGTCGTCCCCAGTTGAAGAACAACCGCTGCGGCGGTGCGTGCTGGCCCTTCAGGCGCCGCGCGAGGGTGGCCAGGATCATGTCCTGCACGACCATCGTCTCGAGCCCCGCGGTATCGTCGATGCGCACCCAGCGCAGGTCCTCGAGTTCGCCGTCGCCGCCGAGTTCGCCTTCGAGCTGCGCGTAGTCGATGCTGAAGAAGCGCGCGTGGTAGCGCAGCGGCTGGTAGGTCGGGGTGATCGCGCGGCCGAGGAAATCGAGCGCGCCGAGGTCGGGCGCGAGCGCGCGGCGGCGGAACTCGCGCCAGCTCACGTGGCGCACGTTGCCGATGTCGCCGGGATGCCCGTAGATCAGCCCGGCTTCCTCGAACGCCTCGCGCACCGCGGCCATGGCCAGCGCATCGGCCTTGCGCCGCGTACGGCCGACGGCGAGCAGCGCCGCGGTGGCGTCGTCGAGCGGGCGCAGCGGGCGGGCATGGTAGTCGGCCCGTTCGAGACCGCCGCCGGGGAACACCCACACGCCTGGCTTGAAGCGTGCCTTGCCGCCGCGGCGTCCCATCAGCACCTCGTGGTGGGTGCGCCGTTGGCGATGGATGACGAGACTCGCCGCGTCGCGCGGGCGGGCCGGACGCGCCGGTGCGTCGTTCATGAGCACAGGTTGCCACGGGCAAGGTTCATGGGGGCATTTTAACAAGCCGGCGATGCGGTCGCCCGGACGTCGACGGTGTCTGACACTTTTGCTCGCGGGCGCGGTGGCCGCGGCACGACGTGTGGTGAGCAAAAGTGTCAGGCACCCCGGCGCGGGCAGGCCGTGGTGCCGTGTCTGGACGTCGACGGTGTCTGATACTTCTGCTCGCCGGCGCGGCGACCGCGGCACGACGTGTGGTGAGCAAAAGTGTCAGGCACCCCGGCGCGGGCAGGCCGTGGTGCCGTGTCTGGACGTCGACGGTGTCTGACACTTTTGCTCGCGGGCGCGGTGACCGCGGCATGAGGCGTGGTGAGCAAAAGTGTCAGACACCAACCGGGTGAAGAGGGCACGCGAGGCCTGCCGCCGCGGCGCTGCTACACTGGCGCCACGGCGGCACGGAGAGCCAAGTCATGAACCTGCGCAATTTCGGGCGCGTGCTCGCGCACCTGCTGTTCGCCGCGGCGTGGCCGCTCGCGGCCGGCGCGGTGACCATTCATACCTGGGTCGACGAGGCCGGGGTGCGCCACTATGCCGACGCACCGCCGGCGGCGGCATCCGGCGACAGCCAGGCATTCGAGATCGAGACGGCGCCCGCGGCCGACGCCGAGAGCGATTACTACTCGATCGCCAACCAGTGGGAGCGGTTGCGCGCGGAGCGCGACGTCGAGGAAGCGCAGCGGCTCGAACGCGAACGGCTGCGGCGCGAGAGTCCGTTGGCCGGGCAGGCGCGCGAGGAGCGCGAAGCGCCCGCTGGCGATGTCGTGGGCGGCGTTGCCCCGTGGGGGGTGGTCCCTTACGGCGGCGTGTACCGGCCGGGCTTCGGCCCCGGGTTCAATCCCGGCTATGGCCACGATGGCCGCCGGCCTCACGGGCGCAGGCCGTTCCCGATCGACCGCGACGCCTACGTCAGGCAGAAGCGCCGCAACGATTTCCTGCCCGCCCCGACGCCGCGCTGGCCGCGCGAGCGCTACACGCCCGGCCGGCAGTGAGGTGCCCCGGATAGCCCCCCGGGGCAGCGGCCGGGTGCTACTTCGCGCGCCGGATGAGGAAGCGGAAGACCTCGCCGTCCTGGCCGGATTCGACGAGTTCGTGGCCGGTGGTACGGCAGAACGCCTGGAAATCGGCGTCGGCAGCGGGATCCGTGGCGAGGATTTCTATGGTGCCGCCGACCGGCACGTCCTTCATCGATTTCTTGGTCTTGAGGATCGGCAGCGGGCAGTTCAGGCCCTTCGTATCGAGTGTCAGGTCGGCCATCGGGTTTCTCCCTGGATGGCCCGCGGGGCGGGCGCGGGCGGTTGCGGATGCGCGCATCATAGCCCAATCCGTCGCCTTATGAAGAATGGATATAACCATATAACCAATTAGCATATATGCTGACGGGGTCGGCACGTGAGCCGGCCTTGCGCACGGAACGAGGGGAACGCAGCGGCATGCATGCAGTGAACGAGAGCCTGGACTGGGCGGCGCGTCTCGCGCTCATCGAAGAACTCGAGGATGCCGAACTCGATACCGGCCTCATCGCGCGCCTCGAGCGGCGCGCCGCGCAGGTCGTGCCGCGCCCGCTGCGCTTCTCCACGCCGACCTTCAAGAGCTACGGCTCGAGCGAACTCAAGGGCTGCTCGAAGATGAGCTTCCCGGCTTTCTCGATCACCGGCGGCGCCTGCGCGCTCGACTGCGACCACTGCCACGCGAAGATCCTCGAACCGATGATCCCGGCTACGCGGCCGGAGATTCTCGATGCGGAAGTACGCCGGCTCGTCGCCGAGCAGGACCTGCAGGGCTTCCTGCTCTCGGGCGGCTCGAACCGCAGGAACGAAATCAAGTACGAGCGTTACTGGCCGGTCGTCGAGGGGCTCAAGCGCGACTTCCCGCACCTGCGCGTCGCCGTGCACTCGGCCCTGATCGACGCCCCACGCGCGCGGCGCATGGCCGACGCCGGCGTCGACACCGCGATGCTCGACATCATCGGCGCACCCGAGACCATCCGCGAGGTCTATCACCTCGAGCGGCCGGTGGACGATTTCGAAGCGTCGCTCGCCGCGCTGTGCGCGACCGGTATGGAAGTCGTGCCGCACATCGTCATCGGCCTGCACTACGGCGCGATCCGCGGCGAGCCCAACGCGCTCGACATCTGCGCACGTCACGACATCCACGCGCTCGTGCTGGTCGTCATCATGCCGTTCTACGCGGCGCCGGGCACGTTTGCCACGCCGAGCCCGGCCGCGGTCGGCGAGGTTTTCCTCGCCGCGCGCGAACGCCTGCCCGACCGCGAAGTGCTGCTCGGCTGCGCGCGCCCGCCCGGCATGCACAAGCGCGTGACCGATACCTACGCGGTGCTCGCCGGCCTCGACGGTATCGCCTTCCCGGCCGACGGCACCGTCGCCGCGGCGCGCGCCATCGGCCGTCCCTGCCACCAGGAACACGCCTGCTGCTCGCTCAAGCTCGCGCAGGCGCGGCGGCGCATCGAGGTCGCCTGAGCGCGTGGCGATGCGCTTGCCAGCGGCGTCGCGCGGCGCACCACGGAAGGTGCGTCGATGACGCGCGGGGTCGATGTCATCGTGCTCGGTCTCGGCCCGGCCGGGGCGAGCGCCGCGGCCGCCGCGGCAGCGTCCGGCGCCAGCGTGCTCGCGTTCGAGCGCAAGGCGGTTGCCGGCCACCCGGTACAGTGCGCGGAGCTCGTGCCGGGACTGATCGGTCAGGACGTCGCCGCTTTCGAGGACGCGCGCAGCCAGTCGGTGCGGCGCATGACGACGACCGTCGCGGCCGAGCCGCCCGACGAGACCGCGCCGTTCCCGGGGCACATGATCGACCGCGCGCGCTTCGACGCGGCGCTCGTCGAGGACGCGCGCCGCGCCGGCGCCGACTGCCGTCTCGCCACGCGGGTCGCCGCGGTCGACCCGGCGGGCGCGCTGACCACGGCCGACGGCGCGCGCTTCCGCGCACGCGTGCTGATCGGCGCTGACGGTCCGTTGTCGCGCCTCGGGCGCGCGCTCGGCGCGGTCAATACCGCGCTGGTGCATGCGCGCCAGCTGAGCGTCGTGCTGCGCACGGCCAGCGACGCGACGGACATCTTCCTGAGCGCCGACTATCCCGGCGGTTACGGTTGGCTGTTCCCGAAAGGGCGCCGCGGCCACGTCGGTATCGGCGTCGATGCCGCGCACCGTGCGCGCCTGCCGGCCCTGCTCGAGAGCCTGCTCGACCAACTCGTCGCCGCCGGGCGCATCGAGGCGCCTGCTGCCGCCGCGCGGGCCACGCTGACCGGCGGCCTGATCCCGGTCGGCGGACGGCTGCCGGCCGCGCATCCGCGCGGCGCGGTGCTGAACCTGCTCGCCGGCGACGCCGCCGGCCTCGCCAACCCGATCACCGGCGCCGGCATCCACGCCGCGCTCGTCTCCGGGCGTCTCGCCGGCGAAGCGGCGGCGGCCTGGCTCGCCGGTGACGCCGCGGCCGGCGCGGACTACGAGGAAGAACTCGACGACACTTTCGGCGCCGCTCTCGGGCGCGCGCTTGCACGGCGCGCCACGCTCGCCGCCATCGCTGCCCGCGGCGCGCCGACGCCGGCCGAGCAGCGCGCCGCCTGGATTGCCTACCCGGCCTACTGGGCGCCAACCACGACCTTCTCCGAGGGAGCCTACGCATGAGTTGTTTCGACCGCGAAGGGGCAGCGCCCGACGCCACCACGCCGAGCGCGATGAACACGTTCGCGCAGATGACGCCGCGCGCACCGGGCCGGACGCCGCGCGAGCTGCGCAACGGTGGACGCGTCAAGGCCGGCGGCAGCGCGCCCAGCGGCGTCTACCTGCCGAACAACAACATCCTCACGCCGCAGATGCGCTCGCCGGAATACGTGCAGCTCTCGACCGCCGCCGCGATCACGCTCGGCATCATGCGCGGCAACATGTATCGCTGCGCGTGCACGCGTTGCCTCAACCTGTTGCTGACCTACCCCGAGGGATGCCGCGCGAACTGCGCGTACTGCGGGCTCGCGCGTCACCGCGAGGCCGAGCGCGACTACGCCGATCGCAACTTCATCCGCGTCGACTGGCCGGCCGTGCCGATCGACGACATCGTCGACATCGTCGCGCGCGATCCGCAGGCGAGTCCGTTCCATCGCATGTGCATCTCGATGATCACCCATCCGCGCTCGGACGACGACACGCTCACGGTACTGAAGCGCTGGACCGATCGCATCGACCCCGCCGCCATTCCGGTGTCCATCCTGTCCAACCCGACGACCATGACGCGCGCCGACGTCGAGCGCCTGCACGAACTCGGCGCCGACATCTTCACCGTCGCGCTCGATGCCGCGACGCCGGCCTTGTTCGAGCGCACGCGCGGCAAGGGTGTGCAATCGCCGCACCGCTGGGACAAGTACTGGGAAGTGCTGATGGACGCGCGCGACGTGTTCGGTCCACAGAAGTTCGGCGCGCACATCATCGTCGGCATGGGCGAGAGCGAACGCGAGGTGCTGGAGCTCATCCAGCGCATCGTCGATCTCGGCGGTCACAGCCACATGTTCTGTTTCTTCCCCGAGCGTGGCTCGCTGATGGACCACCTGCCGGCGACGCCGCGCGACCAGTGGCGCCGCGTGCAGCTCGCACGCTACCTCATCGATTACCGCGGCGTGCGTGTCGACCACATGCGGTTCGACGGCGACGGCCGCCTGGTCGATTTCGGTATTCCGGCGGGCGAGCTCGACGACGTCATCGACGCGGGTGTCGCGTTCCGTACTTCGGGCTGCCCCGGCAAGTTCGCCGAAGACGTCTCGGCCTGCGATCGTCCCTACGGCGATTCACCGCCCTCCGACATCGCGAGCTACCCGTTCCAGCCGGTCGCGGTGGACCTCAGGAAGATCCGCGCCCAGCTCGGCCGCGCACGGCCGGGCGAGACCTACGAAGAGGGCGAGGACATCGAGCAGTTCGCCGGCTGAGCGCGTGAACCGCCCGGGGTGCCTGCCCGCGCTCGGCGCGCGGCCGCGCAGCGCCGCCGCCGGCGAGGCGCTCGCCGTGGCCCGTGTCCCCGTGCCGGCGGGTCAGCGGGGCTGCCGCGGATGAACGCCCGCTGCTTCCGCCTGCTCGACACCGGCGTGCACGACGGCCGCTGGAACGTGGCGCTCGACCAGGTGCTGATCGACGCGCACCGCGCGGGCGAGGCGCCCGACACGCTGCGCTTCCTGCGCTTCAGCCCGAGCGCCCTGATCGGGCGCCATCAGGATCTCTCGCGCGAGGTCGACCTCGACTACTGCACGCGGCACGGCATCGACGTCGGCCGCCGCATCACCGGCGGCGGCGCGCTGTATCTCGACGAGAACCAGCTCGGCTGGGAGCTGATCTGTGCACGCAGCGCGCTCGGCGGCGGCAGCTTGGGCGACATCGCCACGCGCCTGTGCACGGCGGCGGCCGACGGCCTGTCACGGCTCGGCGTGCCGGCGCGTTTCCGTCCGCGCAACGACATCGAGGTCGACGGCCGCAAGATCGGCGGCACCGGCGGCTTCTTCGATGGCGACACGCTGTTCTACCAGGGCACCGTGCTGATCGACCTCGACCCCGGCGTCATGTTCGAGGTCCTGCGCGTGCCGGGCGCGAAGCGCGCGCGGCATGCCGGCGCGGCACCGGCCACGCGCGTGACCTCGTTGACGGAGGTCTGCGGCGGACGCCCGCCGGCGCTGCTCGCGGTGTGCGCGGCACTGACGGCGGGTTTCGCGGACGGTCTCGGTATCGAGGTCGCGGAGGCTGGCTTGAGCGCCGCCGAGGAACAGGCCGTCGCCGCGAGTTACCGCGATGACATCGGCAGCGCCGCGTTCGTTCACGACATCGATCATCCCGGGCGCGGTGACGGCATCCGCAGCCTCACGCGCGATACGCCGGGCGGGCTCGTCGAAGTGCATCTCAAGCTCGCTGCCGGCGGCACGCCGCGCATCGCGAGCGTCATCCTCAGCGGCGATTTCTTCGTCACGCCACCGCGCGTCGTCTACGACCTCGAGTGCGCGCTGCGCGACACCAAGGTCGCCGACGTCGAACGCAACGTCGCCACGTTTCTCGACCAGGCCGGCATCGAGACGCTCTCGCTCGCGCCGGGCGACCTGGCCGCGGCCATTCGCGCCGCGGCGGAGGCCGGCTGATGGACTACCTCGCGCACCTCACCGTCATCCAGCACACCTCTGCCGGCTACCTCGGGCTGATCGAGGATCACCTCGAAGGCCGCAAGATCCGTTTCACCTATCACCGCCCGTTCACCGAGCGCGGCGGCATACCGACGCTCGAATCGATCGGCGACGGCCTCGTGCTGCTCGGCGGCGGACCGTGGGGCTCGGCCGGTCCGCGCAACGTGCCGACGCTGGTGCGCGAGGTCGAACTCGCCCATGCCTGTCTCGAGCGCGGCATCCCGCTGCTCGGCATCGAGCTCGGCGCGCAGATCCTCGCCCTCGCTGCCGGCGGCCGCAGCCACGCCACGCCGCTCGCGCTGACCGTCGAGGAGGCTTGCCGCGTCGACGACGACGCGCTGAACGGCTACCTGCCCGAGCGTTTCGTCTCCATCGCCTACGGCCGCGACCGCTTCGAGCTGCCGCCCCATGCCCGCGTGCTCGCGCGCGGCGCCGACGACGAACCGGCCGTGTTCCAGCTCGGCGACAAGGCCTTCGGCTTCCGCGGCCACCCGGGCTTCAAGCCAGCCATCGCCGAGGATCTCGTGATGGAATTCGAAGAAGCGCCCGAGGACCCCGCACCGATGCTGGTGCAGGCCCGCGCCCAGGCACGGGCGGTGGAGCAAGCGCTCATCCCCATCATGACCGGCCTCGTGCAGCTCACCGGCTGGATGCAGCGCCGCGAACCCGCCCCGTAGCACCACCCCGCGCAACCCGCCCACGGTGTCTGACACTTTTGCGCAAAATTTGAGCAAAAGTGTCAGACACCATTGAACGGCTCATCGCTCGTCACGCGCACGACGACGGGCGGCGCAAAGCCGCTATCATCGAGCCACGAGCCGCGCGCCCCGGCGCGGCGAGAAGGGGAGAGAGGTTCATGATTCACGGTATCAACCACGTCGCCATCTCGACGGCGGACATCGAGCGCCTGAGCGCGTTCTACATCGACCTGCTCGGCTTCGAGGAGGTGTTCCGGCTCAACTGGGAGGTGGGGCACGAGCAGCTCGACAACATCACCGGCCTCGAGGACTCGTCCGCGCGGCTCATTATGTTGCGCTGCGGGAATGCCTGCCTGGAACTGTTCGAATACCAGACGCCGCCGCCGCGGGCCGGCGATCCGGCGCGCCCGGTATGCGATCACGGCATCACCCACCTGTGCCTGCAGGTCAGCGACATCGAGGCCGAGCACGCGCGGCTCGAAGCGGCCGGCATGCGTTTCCACTGTCCACCGCAGCCACTCGGTGACATCCGCGCGACCTACGGCCGCGACCCGGATGGCAACGTCGTCGAACTGCTCGAAGTGCCGGCCGACAGCGCACTGCACGTGGTCGCGGCCTGATGCACCGGCGAGGCAGAAGTGTCCGGCTCGAAAGTGTCTGACACTTTTGCTCAAAATTTAAGCAAAAGTGTCAGACACCGATGGCGCGTGCCGGCGGCGGCTTGCACGGATGGGTGGACGGAATCGGCGGGTGCGGGCGAGGTAACTGCCTGCGCGATATATATATTCTCAATCGATATATGTATATAACCGAAAACCATATAGGCTGACCTCTCGCGCCGCGGCCGTGCCCGCGTGCCGCTGGCGCGGCGACTGTGGCGCATCGAGAGAGGGGAG
>JAUIFX010000023.1 GCA_030429865.1 Gammaproteobacteria bacterium
GATCGGGTTGGCGGCGCCGTCGAAATCGACCGGCGCACGGTGCAGCAGGCGCACGAGGCGATAGGAGACCGCGTCGCTCGCGTAACGCGGGTCGAGCGTGACCGGCGCCGTCGGCAGGCCGAAGCGCAACGCGGTGGACGCCGGCTCCGCGCCGCGCGCGGCGAGCGCGAGCAGCAGCAGGCACGCGAGCGCCGCCGGGGCGAGGCGGACCCGCGCGCCGCGGCGCGCCGCTGCGCCGCGGCCGCTCACCCGCGCGTGAACAGCGACAGCGACTCGACGTGCGCGGTATGCGGAAACATGTCGAGGATCCCCGTTTCCGCCAGCCGGTAGCCGTGACGCGCGACCAGGACGCCGGCGTCGCGGGCGAACGTGACCGGGTTGCAGGAAACGTAGACGATGCGCTCGATGCCGGAAAAATCGAGTGCTTCGACCACCGCCGCAGCGCCGGCCCGTGGCGGGTCGAGCAGCAGGTGAGACGGGTTGCCCAAGGCAAGGCCGGCGACCGCCTCGGCCGACGACAGGTCGCAGACCGCGAACTCGCAGTTCGCCAGCCCGTTACCGCGTGCGTTCTCGCGCGCCCGCGCGACGAGCGCGGCGGCGCCCTCCACGCCGACGACCTGTCCGGCGCGCCGCGCCAGCGGCAGGGTGAAGTTGCCGATCCCGCAGAAGAGGTCCGCCACGCGCGCGTCGGCGCCCGGCGCCAGGTGCTCGAGCGCCCGGGCGACCATCTGCTCGTTGATGGCCGCGTTGACCTGGGTGAAGTCGGCCGGCTCGAAATGCAGCGTGACGCCGTCGACGCCGTAGCGCAGCGGCGTCGACGGCGCTGCCAGCGGCGTGATCGTCTCGAGCCCGCCGCTCTGCAGGTGGATTTCGATCCCGCTGCTGCGCGCGAAGGCGGCCAGCGCGGCGCGGTCGTCGTCGTCCAGCGCCGCGAGGTGCCGCACGACGATCGCGGCGACGTCGTCACTGCACGCGATCTCGAGCTGCGGCACGCGGTCGCGTATCGACAGGCCGTCGAGCAGCGCACGCAGGGCCGGCAGCGCGCGCGCGACGCGCGCATCGAGCACATCGCAACCCTGGCAATCGGTGACGTAGGGCGAGGCGCGCTCGCGGAACCCGACGATCACACCACCCTTCTTGGCGACGTGCTTTGCCCCGAGCCGCGCCTTGCGCCGGTAACCCCATTGCGGGCCGCGGATGGGCGCAGCGAGGTGCGCCGGTTCGACCTGGCCGTGGTGGGCGAGCAGTTCCAGCAGCACGGCCTGCTTGTGCTCGAGCTGGTAATCCTCGTCGACGTGCTGCAGGCTGCAACCGCCGCACACGCCGAAGTGCGCGCAGCGCGGCGTGATGCGGCGTGGCGAGGCGCGCAGGACCTCGAGCGTCTCGGCTTCGTCATAACGGCCATGCCGGCGCGTGACGCGTGCAACGACCTGCTCACCCGGCAGGGCGCCGTGCACGAAGACCGTCTTGCCGTCGACACGCCCGACGCCGCGTCCCTCGTGGGAGAGGCTGTCGATCTCGAGCGTGACCGGCTCGCGCCGGCGCGGACGGCTCACCGCGTGCGCCTCATGGCGCGCCCGCGGCATCCCAGGCAGCGAGGAAGGCCTGCAGGTGCGCCGCGTCCGCGGCCTGCAGGAACTCGCGCACCCGCGCGAACTCGGCGGCGAGTGCGGTCTCGCCGAGGGTGCCGCGCAGGTGTTCGAAACGCAGGTAGACGAGCCAGGTGTTGAGCACGTCGGTCTCGCAGTAATCGCGGATGCCCTTGAGATTGCCGGCGCAGTATTCGTCCCACACCGCCGCACCGCTCATGCCCATCTTGCCGGGGAAGCCGAGCAGGCTGGCCATCTGGTCGAGCGGCACGAACGCGCGCGGCTGGTAGGCGGCGAGCACGTCCATGAGGTCGATGTGGCGCCAGTGGAAACGGCCGAGATAATTGTTGTAGCGGAAGCTGCGATCGTCGTCGCCGGTATCCCAGTAACGCGGCGCACTGATGCCGTGCAACAGCGCACGATAATGCAGTACCGGCAGGTCGAAACCGCTACCGTTCCACGACACGATCGTCGGCGTGTAACGCTCGATGCCTTCGAAGAAGCGCCGCAGCAGTTCGGCCTCGTCGGCCGACTCCTCACCGAGCGACCAGACGTTGAAGCGCTCGCCTTCGCGGAACACCGCCGAGATAGCGACCACCCGCTGCAGGTGGTGACGCAGGAAGTCGCTGCTGCCACCGGTCTCCTGCAGGCGCTTGGAGAACATCACCTCGGCGACGCCGGCGTCGTCGAGATCGCCGAGATCCCACAGGCGGCGTGCACCGGCAACGTCGGGCACGGTCTCGATATCGAACACGAATACGTTCATGGCAGGCGTTGCAGCTTCATGCGGGAAACACGCCGGTCGAGAGATAGCGATCGCCGCGATCGCAGACGATGGTGACGATGACCGCGTTCTCGACCGCTGCCGCGACACGCAGCGCCGCGACCAGTGCGCCGCCGGAGGAGACGCCGGCGAAGATGCCCTCCTCGGCGCCGAGCCGGCGCGTCATCGCTTCGGCTTCGTCCTGGCTCACGTCGATGATGCGGTCGACCGCCGACGCGTCGTAGATCTTCGGCAGGTAGGCTTCGGGCCAGCGGCGGATCCCCGGGATGCGGGCACCGTCGGCCGGTTGCACGCCGACGATCTCGATGGCCGGGTTGCGGCTCTTGAGGTAGCGCGAAGTGCCCATGATGGTGCCGGTGGTGCCCATGGAGGCGACGAAATGCGTGACCCGGCCGTGCGTGTCGCGCCAGATCTCGGGACCAGTATCACCGTAATGCGCGAGCGGGTTGTCGGGGTTGGCGAACTGGTCGAGCACCACGCCCTCACCGCGCGCGGCCATGGCCTGGGCGAGGTCGCGCGCGCCCTCCATGCCCTGGTCCGCCGTGACCAGGACCAGCTCGGCGCCGTAGGCTTTCATCGTCGCGCGCCGCTCGCTCGACATGTTCTCCGGCATGATCAGGACCATGCGGTAGCCTTTCATGGCCGCGACCATGGCGAGCGCGATACCGGTGTTGCCGCTGGTCGCCTCGATGAGGGTATCGCCGGGCCGGATGTCGCCTCGCGCCTCGGCCTGGCGGATCATGCTGAGCGCGGGGCGGTCCTTGACCGAGCCGGCCGGGTTGTTGCCTTCGAGCTTGCCGAGAATGACGTTGCTCGTCTCGCCCGGAATGCGTTGCAGACGCACCAGCGGCGTGTTGCCGACGAAGTCTTCGAGCGTCGGCCAGCTCGTGGTGCTGCGCTCCTCGTTCATGGCCGGTGTCCTGTGTTGTCGCGGATCAGCCGGCGTCGCGCGGCCGGCGGCGAGGCGCCGCGGTCGCGCGGCAGGGCTGGAATCGGTCCCAGACTCATTCACGGCTGCGCCGATGCAACCACGAACGATTTTTGAGACCAGTTCTAATCAGAAATGATAGCCGAGCTGCAGAACGTGGAAGTTGATGCCGGGGTTGTCGTCGCCGAGCCCTGCATTGGAGAGATGCTGGAAGCGGTACACCAGCTCGTAACGGCCACCGGCGCCGAAACGCGCTCCGGCGCCGATGTGGCTGCCGAACGCGAACGGGATGTCGAAGTCCTTGTCGCCGATGCCGTCCTCGGTATGACCGTGCACGCCCAGACCGAACTCGAGGAACGGCGCCAGCCCGACCTTGCTCGGATCGCGCTGCCAGCGCAACACCGGCGTGAGACCGAAGTCGACGAGGTCGTCTTCGCCGGTGCGCCCCTGCTCGCCGTCCCAGTAGGTGACGGAGAGTTCAAGGTAGCTCGCCACGCTCCAGTCGCCGGTACGCCACCAGTGGCCGCCGAGGTTCCAGCGCACCGCGCCGCCGTAGCGCTCGGCATCCTCGTCGCTCTCCGTCATGCCGCCTTCGAGGAGCACGGTATCCACCGCGCCGGCGGGCGCAACGAGAAACAGTGCGCCGAGCACGGCCATGGTACGCAGTGCGGCGAGAATGTTCGCAGTCATGAGCGGGTACTACCGGGTGGTTGCACAGGGCGGCTAGGCTAGCCGGTAACGCGCGTGCGTTCAACTTCGCATGCGGTGCAGCGCGCAGCGCTCGTGCCGCCCGGGGACGGCGCGTCGCACGCACCTCATTCGCAGTGTTCCGTGCGCGGCTCGAGCGGCATGCTGAGCACGTAGGCGTCCTCGCGGCCGTCGACCGCCGGGTAGTAATCGTGGCGCGTGCCGACGTGTTTGAAACCGAGCGTCGCGTAGAGCCCGCGCGCGACATCGTTCGACGGGCGCACTTCGAGAAACGCGACGCGTGCGCCGTGGTTGCAGGCGGTTTCGAGCAGGTGCCGCATGAGCCCGCGCGCATACCCCTGGCCGCGCGCGGCGGGGTCGATGCAGATGTTCAGGATATGACTCTCACCCGCCGCCACCGACATGATGCCGTAACCGGCCAGTCGCTCGCCGGTGTCGAGCACCCAGCAGCAATAGCCCACGCGAAGACAGTCGGAGAATATCGTCGCCGACCATGGGAAATCGTAGGAGCGGTTTTCGATCTCGAGCACGCTGGCGATGTCGTCGTCGCCCATCGGGCGGATATTGGGCGAGCCCTGGCGCAACACGGCGCTCATGCGTCCCCCGCCGCGTCGAGCAGGCGTTTGGCACGCTGCAGGTCCGTCCATGCCTTGCGCTTCTCGCCAGGGGAGCGCAACAGGTAGGCCGGGTGGTAGGTGACGACGACCGGAATGCCGGTCCCGGCATAGACGTAGTCCTGGCCGCGCATGCGCCCGATCGGCGTCTCCACGCCGAGCAGGTTCTGCGCCGCGACACGCCCGACGGCGAGGATCACGCGCGGCGCGACGAGCGCGATCTGCCGGCGCAGGAAGCTGCTGCAGGCGGCGACTTCCGCCGGCTGCGGGTCGCGGTTGTTGGGCGGCTGGCACTTGAGGATGTTGGCGATGTAGACGCTCTCGCGGGCCAGCCCGATGGCCGCCAGCATCGCGTTCAGCAGCTGCCCGGCGCGGCCGACGAAGGGTTCGCCGCGGCGATCCTCCTCGGCGCCAGGCGCCTCGCCGATGACCAGGCAGCGCGCCGTGGCGGCGCCCACGCCGAAGACCGTCTGCGTGCGTGTTCCGGCAAGCGGGCAGGCGGTACAGGCGGCGACCTCCCGCGCCAGCGCGGATAGTTCGGCCACGGCATCGCCGCCGGAAGCCGGCATACCCGCCGGCGCCGCGTCCGCCGCGGGCGCGACAACCGCATCACGACGTACCCAGACGTCGATGCCCATCGCTTCCAGCAGGGCGTGCCGGCGCGCATCGAGGGCGGGCTCCATCGCTTGGCTCACGGCGCGGCGTGCTCAGTCTTCGTCGCTGCTGGCCGCCCGCGCCTCGCGCCGTTCGGCCTTGCGCCGGCGGCGCTGCCACCAGGTCTGGACGATGCCCGAGACGGCATAGGAGCCGAACATCACGAGCAGCACGCTGGCCGGTTCCAGCGAGATGAGCACGAACACCAGCACGACGGCGAGCACGGTGACGAACGGCACGCGCCCGCGCAGGTCGAGATCCTTGAAACTGTAGTAGCGCACGTTACTGACCATCAGCAGGGCCGCGGCAACCGTGACCAGCAGGTTCGTACCGAGCAGCAGCAGGCCGTCCTCGAGTTCGAAATGATGTCCGACCCAGACCATGGCCGCGACCAGCGCGGCGGCCGACGGGCTGGGCAGACCCTGGAAATAGCGCTTGTCGGCATTGCCGACCTGGGTGTTGAACCGCGCCAGGCGCAGCGCGGCCCCCGCCGTGTAGACGAATGCCGCCAGCCAGCCGAGCTTGCCCAGCCCCTGCAGCGACCACTCGTAGACGACCAGCGCCGGCGCCAGGCCGAAGGAGACCATGTCGGCGAGACTGTCGTACTGGGCGCCAAAATCGCTCTGCGTGTTCGTCATGCGCGCGATGCGGCCATCCATGCCGTCGAGCACCATGGCGACGAAGATGGCCACGGCGGCCGCCTCGAAGCGATCGTTGATCGCCGCGACAATGCCGTAGAAGCCGGCGAACAGCGCGCCCGTCGTGAACAGGTTGGGCAACAGGTAGATGCCGGCGCGGCGGCGGGGGCTACTCACCGCGGCGGTCTTGCGCGGTTCGCCCCGCGTCTCGGAATGCACGACTCGCATGAACGCCTCCTCGCGCTTGAACGTGGTCACCGTGGCAGGTGGCGAAGCCACGTGCGCGGTTGATGCCGGAGCGACGGGCACCGCGGTCCGGCGTCCATCGGCGCCGGCCCGCTGCCGCGTCTCGTGCAGGGCTCGTCTATGGTACTGCGCGCAGCATGGCGTGCAAGCCGCGTGCGGGCCTCAGCCGGCCTCCTCCGCCTGCTCGACCGCGCTCACCGGCTGCTCGTGGATGAGCGTCATCAGCACGCTGCAGGCGCCGACGACGCGGCTGCCGCTCTCCACCTCGATGCGCGTCGGCTGGCCGCAGTAGATGGTCAGCGTAGCGCCGAAGGGAATGAAACCGATGCGCCGGCCGTGGCCGATGCGCTCGCCCGGCTGGTAGGCGACGTGCAACGGGCCGCGCAGCGTGCCGCGCGCGATCTCGAGCACGACCTCGTCGCCCTCGTCGGTACGCACCAGGTAGGCGATGCGCGGTTCCGGCTGCGTCGGCCACGGCGACGGGTGCCGTGGCTGCGACCATTGCTCGACGATCTTGCCTTCGATGGGGCTGAACAGGCTGTGCACATCGAACAGCCCCATGCGCACCGTGACGCACTCCGCATCGCGGCCGCACCAGGGATCGAAGGTGGTGCCGGCCGCGATCACCTGGCCGTCGGCGGGCGCGACCAGCGCCAGCGGCAGCGACGGCGAGTCGCGGTGCGGATCGCGGTAGAACCACGCGACGCCGGCGACCGCGGGTACGCCGACGAGCAGCGCCAGCGTCCCGTACAGACCGACCGCCAGCGCCGCGAGAGCGATCGCGACGGCGAACACCGTGCGGCCCTCGGCCGCAATCGGTGGATGCTTGGTCGATGGAACCCGTGGCATCCTGCCCCCGCCCGGCCTCAGGCAGCCCCACCCGGCCGCGGTGCGCGGCCGGCGCGGCCGCGGCAGGCTGCCGCCCGACGCACGGCATTCCCGCTGCGCGGCACAAGCGTGCGCCTGCAATTGACGGACATGGGGTTCGGTCTCCCGATCGGCCGCAGCCCCCGGCTACCAGCCGAAGGGCCGGCCCCCGATCAGTTCTTGCTCTTGTCTACCAGCTTGTTGGCACCGATCCACGGCATCATGCCGCGCAGGCGTTCGCCGACTTCTTCGATCTGGTGCGTCTGCGCGATGCGGCGCTTGGCCTTGAGTACGGCGACACCGGTACGGTTCTCGCCGATCCACTCGCGCGCGAACTCGCCATTCTGGATCTCCGCGAGCACGCGCTTCATCTCGGCCTTGGTCTCGTCGGTGACGATGCGCGGCCCGCGCGTGAAGTCGCCATACTCGGCCGTGTTGGAGATCGAGTAGCGCATGTTCGCGATGCCGCCCTCGTAGATCAGATCGACGATCAGCTTGACCTCGTGCAGGCACTCGAAATAGGCCATCTCGGGCGCATAACCCGCTTCTACCAGGGTCTCGAAGCCGGCCTGGATGAGCGCGGTCATGCCGCCGCAGAGCACGGTCTGCTCGCCGAACAGGTCGGTCTCGGTCTCTTCCTGGAAGGAGGTCTCGATGACGCCGGCGCGCGCGCCGCCGTTGGCCGATGCGTAGGACAGGGCGATGTCCTTGGCCTGGCCGGAGGCGTCCTGGTAGATGGCGATCAGGCTCGGTACGCCGCCGCCCTGCTGGTAGGTCGAGCGCACCAGGTGGCCCGGTCCCTTGGGCGCGATCATGATGACGTCGAGATCGGCCCGCGGCACGATCTGGCCGAAGTGGATGTTGAAGCCGTGGGCGAAGGCGAGCGTCGCACCCTGCTTGATGTTGGGCTCGATCTCGTCCGCGTAGAGGTCTGCCTGGTGCTCGTCCGGCGCCAGGATCATGACGAGGTCGGCGTTGGCGGTAGCGTCGGCGATGGCAGCGACCGCAAGCCCCGCACCCTCGGCCTTCTGCCACGAACCCGAGCCGGGGCGCAGCCCGACGACGACTTCGACCCCGGAGTCCTTGAGGTTGTTAGCGTGCGCATGTCCCTGCGAGCCGTAGCCGATGATCGCGACCTTGCGCGCCTGGATCAAGGAAAGGTCGGCGTCTTTGTCGTAGTAGATGTTCAGTGCCATCGTCGTCAGTCCTGTGAGTTTCTGTCTGTTTCGGGGTATCGGTGATCGACGGCACGCGCCGTCATGCGCGGGCGCGGCGACGCTTCGCCGACGGTCAAGCCTTCAGCGCCTTGCTGCCCTTGAGCAGGCCGAGCACGCCGGAGCGTGCGAGTTCCATGACGTGACGCACGCCGGCCGCCTCGATGAAGTCATCGAGGCGCTGGCGCGAGCCGGTCAGCTCGATCGTGTAGCTGACCTCGGTGATATCGACGATGGTGCCGCCGAAGATGTCCGCGAGGCGCTTGAACTCGGCGCGCTGCTCGGCGTTGGCCGTGCGCAGCTTGACGAGCATCAGCTCGCGCTCGATGTGCGGGCCCTCGTTGAGATCGACGAGCTTGATCACGTCGACGAGCTTGTTGAGCTGCTTGGTGATCTGCTCGACGATCTCCGGCGAACCGTTGGTCACGAGCGTCATGCGCGAGACGGTCGGATCCTCGGTCGGCGCGACGGCGAGCGACTCGATATTGTAGGCACGCGCGGAGAACAGGCCCGACACGCGCGACAGCGCACCGGAAGCGTTCTCCATCAGGATCGAGATGGTATGGCGCTCGTTCATGCGAGCTCGCGATCGTTGGGCGCGAGATGCATCTCGTGCTGCCCCTTACCGGCGGCGATCATGGGATAGACGTTCTCCGACTGGTCGGTGATGAAATCCATCAGCACGAGGCGATCCTTGAGGGCGAAGGCCTCGGCAAACGCCGCGTCGACGTCGCCCGGCTTCTCTATACGCATACCGACGTGGCCGAAGGCCTCCGCCATCTTCACGAAGTCCGGCAGCGCGTCCATGTAGGAATGCGAATAGCGGCGGTCGTAGAAGAATTCCTGCCACTGGCGCACCATGCCCATGTAGCGGTTGTTCAACGACACGATCTTGATCGGCAGCCCGTACTGCAGCGCGGTGGAAAGCTCCTGCACGCACATCACGAAGCTCGCCTCGCCGGTGACGCAGGCGACCTGCGCATCCGGAAACGCGAGCTGCACGCCGATCGCGGCCGGCAGACCGAAGCCCATCGTGCCGAGACCGCCGGAGTTGATCCAGCGGCGCGGCTGGTCGAACGGGTAGAACTGCGCCGCCCACATCTGGTGCTGGCCGACGTCGGAGGTGACGTAGGCATCTCCGTTGGTGGCGCGGTAGAGCGACTGGATCACGGCCTGCGGCTTGATGCGATCGCTGTCGCGGTCGTAGCGCAGGCAGTCGAGCTTGCGCCACTCGACGATCTGCTGCCACCAGGGGTCGCTTGCGCGGTCGGTCGGCCGGTGGTCGCTGGCCTCGATGATCTCGATGAGATCATCGAGCACGTTCGACACGCTGCCGACGATCGGCACATCGACCGGCACGTTCTTCGAGATCGACGCCGGGTCGATGTCGATGTGGACGATCTTGGCTTCGGGGCAGAACTTCTCGAGGTCGCCCGTGACACGGTCGTCGAAGCGCGCGCCGATCGCGATGAGCACGTCGCAGTGGTGCATCGCCATGTTGGCTTCGTAGGTGCCGTGCATGCCGAGCATGCCGACGAACTGGGGGTCGGTGCCGGGGAAGGCGCCGAGCCCCATCAGCGTGTTCGTGACCGGGTAGCCGAGCAGGTGCGCAAAGCGCGTCAACTGCGGCGCGGCGTTGTCGAGCACGACGCCGCCGCCGGTGTAGATCATCGGCTTGCGCGCCGCGAGGATCAGCTGGGCGGCGCGCTTGATCTGTCCCGGGTGCCCTTTCACCGTCGGCCGGTAAGAGCGCATGTCGACGCTCTCCGGGTAGTGGTAGTCGGCAACCTCGGCGGTGACGTCCTTGGGGATGTCGACCACGACCGGGCCGGGGCGGCCGGTCGAAGCGACGTAGAACGCCTTCTTGACGGTCTCGGCGAGGTCTTCCACGCGTTCGACGAGGAAATTGTGCTTCACGCACGGCCGCGTGATGCCGATGCAGTCGACTTCCTGGAAAGCGTCGTTGCCGATCAGCGCGGTCGCGACCTGCCCGGTGAACACGACCAGCGGAATCGAGTCCATGTAGGCGGTGGCGATGCCGGTAACGCAGTTGGTCGCGCCCGGCCCGGAGGTCACGAGGACCACGCCCGGCTTGCCGGTCGCGCGGGCATAGCCGTCGGCAGCGTGCGTGGCGCCCTGCTCGTGGCGTACGAGGATGTGCTTGACCTTGTCCTGCTTGAAGATCTCGTCGTAGATATGCAGCACGGCACCGCCGGGATAGCCGAAGACGTACTCGACGCCTTCGTCCGCCAGTGCCCGAACGAAGATTTCTGCACCACGCAGCCGTTCAGTCACGTCACTCACCACTAAGCTTATTGAAAGGATTTACGCCCCGGCGGGCACGCCCCGAGCGCAGCCGCCTGAGAGCCTGCCTGGCCGGAAGCCGGGTGCGAGCGGACGCCTGTCGCGTGCCTTTGAGGTGTGTGCGAATCGGACGGCCCATCGCGGCTGGCCGCCTGCGCGCATCCACCGCGCGGGGGGACCGGGCACGTTACTGTCAATCCCCGAACCGGTCAAGGGAGCACGCACGTCCAGGCCGGCCGTGTCGGCGCGGCGCCGCGAACCACCTGCGGCCGTCGCCGGCTTGCAGCCCCCGGCCGATGTGACCAGAATGCTCGCGCCGCGCGCGCGGTGCCGGCATCCCGCCTGGCCAGGCCGCGCCGCGCAGGCTTCCCGCCCCATTCCGGATCGCACGACAGACCATGAGAATTTCCAACCTGCTCGTTCCCACCCTCCGCGAAGCGCCGGCCGATGCCGAGGTCGTCAGCCACCGGCTGATGCTGCGAGCCGGCATGGTGCGCCAGCTCGCCTCGGGCATCTACACCTGGCTGCCGCTCGGGCTGCGCGTGCTGCGCAAGGTCGAGGCCATCGTGCGCGAGGAAATGAACCGGGCCGGCGCGCAGGAACTGTTGATGTCGGGCGTGCAACCGGCCGAGCTGTGGGTCGAGTCGGGCCGCTGGGACGCCTATGGCCCCGAACTGCTGCGCTTCGAGGATCGCCACCAGCGCGGCTTCTGTCTCGGCCCGACGCACGAAGAGATCATCACCGACCTGATCCGTGGCGAGCTGCGCAGCTACAAGCAGCTGCCGGCCAACTTCTACCAGATCCAGACCAAGTTCCGCGACGAAATCCGCCCGCGCTTCGGCATCATGCGCGCGCGCGAATTCCTCATGAAGGACGCCTACTCCTTCCACCTCGACCAGGACTCCCTGGAAGCGACCTACCAGGACATGTACCGTGCGTATTCACGTATGTTCGATCGCATCGGCCTGAGCTACCGCGCAGTGCTCGCCGACACCGGCAACATCGGCGGCTCGACCTCGCACGAGTTCCACGTGCTCGCCGACTCCGGCGAGGACCTCATCGCGTTCAGTTCGAGCGGCGACTACGCCGCCAACGTCGAGATGGTGCCCTGCCCGCCGCCGGCCGGCGTACGGCCGGCGCCGGCCGCCGAGCTCGAGCGGGTCGCGACGCCGAAGCAGCACAGCATCGAGGAAGTCTCGGGCTTCCTCGGCGTAACGCCGGCGCAGTGCGTCAAGACGCTCGTCGTCGCGGGCGCCGACGGCGGACTGGTCGCGCTGGTGCTGCGCGGCGACCACGAACTCAACGCCGTCAAGGCCGCCGCGCACGCCCTGGTCGCCACGCCGCTGCGCTTCGCCAAGGCGGACGAAATCGCCGCCGCGGTCGGCTGCGGCCCGGGTTCGCTGGGCCCGCTCGAGCTGCCGTTCCCGGTCGTCGTCGACCATGCCGCCGCCCAGCTCGCCGACTTCGTCTGCGGTGCGAACGAGGCCGGCTTCCACCTGCGCGGCGTCAACTGGGGCCGCGACGGCACCGAACCGCTCGCCGCGGACCTGCGCAACGCAACGGTCGGCGAAGCGAGTCCCGCCGGCGCGGGGACGCTGGACATCAAGCGCGGTATCGAGGTCGGCCACATCTTCCAGCTCGGCACCAAGTACAGCGACGCGATGAAGGCGCGCGTGCTCGACCAGCTCGGCAACTCGGTGACCATGTTGATGGGTTGCTACGGCATCGGCGTATCGCGCATCGTCGCCGCAGCCATCGAGCAGAACCACGACGAGCGCGGCATCATCTGGCCGGCTTCGATCGCGCCCTTCGAATGTGCCATCGCGCCGATCAACATGCACAAGTCCGAACGCCTGCGCGAGGCGGCGGAGGCGCTCTACGCCGAGCTCGCGGACGCCGGCATCGACGTGCTCCTGCACGACGGCCGCGAGCGGCCCGGGGTAATGTTCGCCGATCTCGACCTGGTCGGCATACCGCACCGTTTCGTGCTCAGCGACCGCGGTCTCGATGCCGGGACCCTGGAGTACAAGGCGCGCACCGCGAGCGACAGCGAGGAGATCCCGCGCGGCGACGCGGTCGCGTTCCTGCGCGAGCGGCTCGGGCGGGCCTGAGCCACGTCACGGCCCGCGCACGGCCGCGCTCAACGCACCTCGAAGCCGGACCCGGTCTGCTCGCTGCAGACCTCGCTGGTCACCGCGCTGACAAGCGCGCGCGGCGGTCCCTCGGCGAGCCAGCTCTCGAACGCCGCGAGCGCCTCGGGGCTGCCGCTCGCGACCGCCTCGACGCTGCCGTCGGCGCGGTTCGCGACCCAACCGCTGAGCCCGAGGGCACGCGCCTGCTCGCGGGCCGAGGCGCGGAAGAACACGCCCTGCACGCGACCACTGACGCGGTAGCGCCGGCAGGCGTTCGCTGCCGCGTCGTTCATGCGGCCCCCTTCCCCGTCGTGGCTGGCACCGCTTGCGGCGGGCCTGCCGCCGCGGCGTCGAGATAGAGGTCGGCGAGCGCGGCCTCGAGCCGCCGCTCGGCGAACGCGTCGAGCTCGGCCAGCGCGGTGCGCAGCGCGGCATCGGCCGGATCGGCGTTCAGCACCGACACGCTTCGCGCCGAGGCGAAGCTCGGCGCGATTCGCAGCAGGTCGCGCAGCGTGAGGCGATGCAGGTCGCCCATCACCATCCACAGGAAGTTGTCGTTGCGACAGATCCAACCGGCCTCGTCGAGCGTGGCCAGCGCGCGGTTGATCGCCGCGTAACCGAAATCGGGTTCGGCGCGCAGCAGGTCCTTCTCCGACATGCCCTGCCCCGCCTGCTGCGCCTCGAACAGCCGGTAGAGCACGCGGTAGGCACAGAACATCGGATCGTCGCCGAGCGCGTGCGCGTGGCGTCGCCGGCTGACGCGGAAGGTGGTCAGGCACTGGGTGATCTCGGCGCCGAGCAGCACCACGACCCAGGACAGGTAGATCCACAGCAGGAAGATCGGCAACGTCGCGAACGTCCCGTAGATCGCCTGCTGGGCCGGAAAGTGGGTGACGTATAGCGCGAAGCCGCGCTTGGCCAGCTCGAACAGGACGCTCGCGACGATGCCGCCGGCGACCGCGTGGCGCAGCGGCACGGGCCGGTAGGGGATCAGCTTGAAGAACAGCACGAAGGCAAGCGTCGTCGCGATCAGCGGCGACCAGGCGATGAGCGTCGTGCGCAGGCTGCCGGCGACGCCGCTGCCGCCGGGCAAGGGCAGGGAGACGACGTAGGACGTTGCCACCATGCCGGCGCCGATCAGCACCGGCCCCAGGGTCAGCACCGCCCAGTAGACGAGAAAACGCGTCATCATGGGGCGACGGCGCTGCACGCCCCAGATGACGTTGAAGGTCGATTCGATGGTCGACATCATCGCCAGCACCGTCGCCAGCAGCACGATGATGCCGGCCGCGCGCAGCCCGCGCGCCTTGTCGGCGAAATCGAGCAGGTAGGCGCGGACCTGGTCGCCGAGCGCCGGCACGAAATTCTGGAACACGAAACGCTCGATGCCTCCGCGCCAATCCTGGAAAGCCGGAAAGGCCGACAGCGTGATGAAGACCACCGTGAGCAGCGGTACGAGCGCGAGCAGCGACGTGTAGGCGAGCGACGCGGCGGCGCGCAGGCAGCGATCCTGTTCGAAGCGTGCGGCCAGGTAGCGCGCGAACTCGAATGCCCGGCGCGCGCGCTCGAAGACATCGGCGACGGCGGTGTCGACATCCCGCCCAGCGCTCATCGCACCGGCCCGTCGCCGCGTGGACGCGCTGCCACGGCGGGCGGCGCGCTACCATAGCGCCCGCCGCACCACCCCCGACCGACTCGTGGAGCCCCGTTCATGGACATCACTATCTACCACAACCCGCGTTGTTCCAAGTCGCGCGCGACGCTCGAGCGCATCCGTGCGCGCGGCATCGAACCGAGCATCGTCGAGTATCTCCTCACGCCGCCCGACGCGGCGACGCTGAAACGCCTGCTCGGACAGCTCGGCCTGAGCGCGCGCGAACTCGCGCGCACCGGCGAGGCCGCGTGGACCGAAGCCGGGCTCGACGCGGCCAGCGACGATGCCGCGATCATCGCCGCGATGACGGCCCACCCCATCCTCATCGAGCGGCCGATCGTCGTCGCCGCCGGCCGCGCGGTGCTCGGCCGCCCGCCCGAGAACGTGGACGCGCTGCTCGATGCCTGAAATCCTCGTGCTCTACTACAGCCGCGGCGGCCATACCGCCGCGCTCGCCGCCGAGATCCGCCAGGGCATCACCGCCGAACCCGGCGTCGGCGCACGAATGCGCACGGTGCCGCCGCTGGGCGCGCGCGACGACGACATCCCCGCCGACGGGCCGCCCTACGTCGACAAGGACGACCTGCGCGAATGCGCCGGGCTCGCGCTCGGCTCGCCGACACGCTTCGGCAACATGGCCGCCCCCATGAAAGCCTTCATCGACAGCACGTCCGACCTGTGGTTGTCGGGGTCGCTGATCGGCAAGCCGGCAGCCGTGTTCACCTCGACCAGCAGCCTGCACGGCGGGCAGGAGACGACGCTGCTCAGCATGATGCTGCCGCTGTTGCATCACGGCATGCTGGTGCTGGGCGTGCCCTACAGCGAAGCCGCGCTGCTCGCCACGACCAGCGGCGGCACGCCTTACGGCGCGAGCCATCTCGCCGGCGCCGACAACGAGCGCGACATCAGCGAGCACGAACGGCGCATCGCGCGCACGCTCGGCCGGCGTCTCGCGCAGACCGTGCTGCGCCTGCGCTGAACTCAGCCGCGCCGCTCGAGGACTTCGCGCACGAACGGCACCGTCAGCGCGCGGCGCTGCTGCAGTGACGCGCTGTCCAGCCGCTCGAGCAGCGCGACCAGCGCCGCCATGTCGCGCCGTTCGCGGCGCAGGATGAATTCGAGCACGGCGTCGCCCAGCTCGAGGCCGCGCCGGCGTGCAAGCGCGACGAGCGCCGCCGCCTTGTCGCCATCGTCGAGTTCGCGCAGCTGGAACACCAGGCTCGCGGCGAGGCGCGAGGCGAGGTCGCCGAGCGCGATCGCGCAGCCGGCCGGCGCGCGCGCGCCGCTCCACAGCAGGCGCCCGCCCGCCGCCTGCAGCGCGTTGTAGAGGTGGAACAGGCGTTGCTCCCAGGACGCGTCGCCCGCACAGGCGTCGAGATCGTCGAGCGCGATCGCCTCGAGCGTATCGAGTCCGTCGAGGATCGCGGGCCCGGCCTCGCGCAGCTCCGCCAGCGGCAGGTACATCGCGCGCGCGCCGCGCTCGGACGCGGCGCGGATCGCCGCCTGCAGCAGGTGTGACTTGCCGCTCGCCGGCGCACCCCACAGGTAGATCACCGGCGGCCCCGCGCCGGCACTCCAGCGTTGCAGCGCGGCGAGCGCCGCCGCCTGCGGGCCGGCGAAGTAGTCGGCGAACTCGTGGCGCGTCGCGCTGAAGAGGTCCAGCGTGAGCTGGGCGCCGGCCGGCAACGGCCGGCCCTCGGGATGCTTCATGCGCGCCGCGCCCCGGGTCAGCCGTAGAGGTTGCTGGCCAGGTACTCGTCGCGCGAATGGCGCAGCAGCACCACGATCACCGCGGCGACCGGCAGGGCCAGCAGGATGCCGAAGAAGCCGAACAGCTGCCCCCCCGCCATCACGGCGAAGATCACGGCGACCGGGTGCAGGCCGATGCGATCGCCGACCAGCAGTGGCGAGAGCACCATGCCCTCGAGCACCTGGCCGACGCCGAACACCGCGGCGACGAACACGAGATGGATGACATCATGGAACTGCAGGAACGCGGCGATGCCGGCGACGACGATACCCACGATCACGCCGAGGTAGGGGACGAAGCTGACCAGGCCCGCGAGCATGCCGATGAAGAAAGCGAGATCCAGCCCGACCAGCCACAACCCGGCGGTATAGATCAGTGCCAGTGCGGCCATCACCGTGAGCTGGCCGCGCAGGAACTCGGCCAGCACCTGGTCGATCTCGTGGGCGAGCTTGGACACCGTCGGCTCGACCCGCTTGGGCAGCAGCGCGCGCACCGCGGCGACCAGGTGGTCCCAGTCGCGCAGCAGGTAGAACGTCACCACCGGGATCAGCAGCAGGTAGGTGATCCAGCCGAGTACGAGTGCGCCCGAGCGGCTGATCTGGTCGATCACGCGACCGGCCAGCGAACCGACCTGGCGCCAGTGATCGACAATCGCCTTGCGCACACCCTCGATGTCGAATTCCAACAGCTCCACCCCGAGCAGGTCCGACACCGCCGGCGCCAGGCTCTGCTGCATCCACTCGAGCAGCTGCGGCACGGCGTTGAGCAGCGCCACTGCCTGGCGCTGCAGCAGCGGCACCAGCACCAGCACGCCGACGATGCCGGCGAGCATCATGGCGACGAAGACCACCATGACACCGGGCGTGCGGCCGAGCCCGGCCGCCTCGAGGCGGTCGACCAGCGGATCGCCGAGGTAGGCGAGCAGTGCGCTGACCAGGAAGGGCGTCAGTACCGGCGCCAGCAGCCAGGTCAGCCAGCCCGTCAGCACCAGGCAGGACAACACCAGCCATTTCTGCGAATCGGTCAGGGCGGGCGCGCTCACGCCGGCCGCTCCGTGGTCTGGCGGGCCGTCATCACGGCAACAGCCGGTAGGCGTCCGGCAGCGGCAGGGGCGTCAGCACACGACCGAAGGCGATGGTCTGGGCGAGGCCGGCGCGGCCGCCGCGCGCGCTGATCTCGATGTGCACGCGGTCGGCCTCGACCGCGCGCACGAACAGGCTCGTGACCGCGTCCAGCCCGTCGAGATAGGTCACCACGCGTGCGTAGTCGGCGGCACTGCCGAGCCCTTCGACGTCAATGGCGAATGCTTCCGCGGTACCCAGCAGGCCCGGGTCGGCGTAGCGGCTCGCGAGCGTGTCGGCGAGCCGGTCGGCGGCGCCTTCGAGCATCAGCGCCGCGATATCCCCCTCGTCGTGCCAGCTCGTCGCCTCGGCGCCGACCTGCATGCGCCAGTTCGACTCCCACAGCCCCGGCGCACTCTCGCGCAGGTAGCCGACCAGCACGCCGGTGGTACCGTAGCGCGACGCGAGCGCCAGCGCGGTCGTCGCGATGCCGTTCCAGTCGGCCGCGTACGCGAGGTGCTGCGTCTCCTCGATATCCATCAGCGGCAGCAGCAGAGGGATGCCGCGCTGCGCCGCCCGCGTGAGCAGTGCCTCCCCGCGCAACCCCGGCTCGTCGCCGCCGAGCACGCTGCGGCGGCCGGCTTCGTCGATGACGATGAAGGCGACGGTATCGGGGCGCTGCCGGCCCCACAGGGGAACACCGAGCGCGTTCAGCTCCGCGCTGACCGCCGGCTCGTCGAACTCGGCGTCGAGCAACAGGCCGGGTCCCTCGGGCAGCGGCGCGTAGGCATACTTGAACATCAGCCTGGAGGCCTTGCCGAGCAGGTCGCCTACCCCCTCGCGGGCAGCGGCGCGGCGGTCGCCGGTCAGCTTGACCAGCACCGCGGCGAGCGCCGCGCGAGCGCCGCGCGCGAGCTCACCCGGCGAGCGATCGGCCACCTCGACCTCGGCGCTGTAGAGGTTGCTCACGTCTCGCGCGAACGCGCCCGGCGCGGCCAGGGCCAGCGCGAGCAGTACGGCGAGACCGATGCCGCGCAGGAAGATACCGCCCGGGGCGATGTCACCCGGGCTGCGGGAGGCCGCCGCTGCGGCGCCCTCGGATTTGTCCATGCCCACGTTGCGTCCTGAACTCGTCGATGGCGATAAAGTACCTGCCACGGCGCAGTATGCACGCAAGTGTGGCTCGTTTGTCACGCCCGTCGTGCGGCGCGCGGGCACGCTATGCCAATCGTCGAAATCAAGTCAAGGACGGCGGTGGCCGCCGCGCCGGGTCCGGCGCGCGCGCGGCGCCGGCGCATGCGACCGCGCCCTTCGGTGTAAACTGCGCGCCCCGCGGCGCACGCCTGGCGTGCCCGATGCGCCCACCACGGAGAGCTCCTGCCATGAGCAATGACCAAGCCAAAGGCCTGTCCTACCGCGACGCCGGGGTCGACATCGAGCGCGGCGAGGAGCTCGTGCGGCGCATCAAGCCGGGCGCCGCCGCGACCTCGCGCGCCGGCGTGATGGGCGGCCTGGGCGGCTTCGGCGGCCTGTTCGACCTCGCCGCCTGCGGCTACCGCGACCCGGTCCTGGTCTCTTCCACCGACGGCGTCGGCACCAAGCTGCTGCTCGCCATCGAGAGCGGGCAGCACGACACCATCGGCATCGATCTCGTCGCCATGTGCGTCAACGACGTCGTCGTGCAGGGCGCCGAGCCGCTGTTTTTCCTCGACTACTTCGCCACCGGAGCGCTCGCGCTCGACACGGCCGAGGCGGTCGTCAACGGCGTCGCCGCCGGCTGCCGCGAGGCCGGCGCCGCGCTGCTCGGCGGCGAGACGGCGGAGATGCCCGGCATGTACCCGGCCGGACACTACGATCTCGCCGGCTTCTGCGTCGGCGTCGTCGAGCGCGCACGCCTCGTCGACGGCAGCGCGGTGGCGAGCGGCGACGTCGTCCTCGGCCTCGCCTCGAGCGGCGTGCACTCGAACGGCTACTCGCTGGTCCGGCGCGTGCTCGAAGCGAGCGGCGCCGGCCTCGGGGATGTGCTCGACACGGATGCCGACAGGCGCACCCTGGGCGAAGTCCTGCTCGCCCCGACGCGCATCTACGTCCAGCCCCTGCTCGCCGCGCTCGGTGCGCACGACATTCATGCCATGGCCCACATCACCGGCGGCGGGCTGACCGAGAACCTGCCGCGCGTGCTGCCCGAGGGTCTCGCTGCGCACATCGACCTCGATGCCTGGGCGCTACCGCCGGCATTCGCCTGGTTGCGCGAGGCGGGCGGCATCGCCGAATCCGAGATGCTGCGCACGTTCAACTGCGGCATCGGCATGGCCGTGGTGGTGCCCGCGGCGGCGGCCGACGGCGTCAGCGCAACCCTGGCCGCGGCCGGCGAGACGGTGCATCGCATCGGCACCATCGGCGCCGGCGACGGCGTGGCCTATCGCGGCACGCTCTAGCCCACGCCAGGAACCTCGGACGCGGCGACCCGCACGATGCCGGGTGCCACCCGCCGGCAGGCCCCTCGCTCAATCATCGCGTGACATGCGCTGCTCGATGGCGGCGAGAAAGCCGCGCAGGATCTGGCTCTCGGAGTGCAGCAGCCCGGCGCGGTTGAACAGGCGCTGCAGGCGCCGCTCGAGCAGCTTGGGCTGCGCCGGGTCGTAGTAGCCGACCGCCTCCATCACCGCCAGCGTGTGCGCGCGCAAGCCCTCGAGCTCGGCTGCCGCGGCCGGCGGATCGCGGCCCTCGCGAACCGCGGCCGGCGCCCCGGCGGCGTGGGCGAGGCGCAGCTCGTAGGCACAGATCTGCACGGCCTGGGCAAGATTGAGCGAGCGAAACGTGGCGCTGGTCGGAATGTGGATCGCGCGCTGGCAGCGGTCGAGTTCCTCGTTGGTCAGCCCGGAACGCTCGCGGCCGAACACGATCGCAACGTCCTCGCCGTCGGCCGCGATGGCCGCCGCGGCTTCGCGCGGACTCTGCGCCGGCCAGTCGATGTGGCGCTCGCGCGCGGTCGTGCCGTAGACCGTGCGCACGCCGCTCAGCGCCTCCTCGAGATGGGTATGCACGTTCGCACGGGCGAGGATGTCGTCGGCGCCCGCAGCGCGCGCGGTCGCCTCGGCACAGGGGAAGCGCGCCGGCGCCACCAGGTGCAGCGCGGACAGCCCCATCACCTTCATCGCCCGCGCGGTGGCGCCGATATTGCCAGGGTGCGTGGTGCCGACCAGCACGATGCGCACGTGACCCAGTGGCGCCGCTCCGGACTCGGTGTTGCTGCTCACGATGGCCGTGTTCCTCCGCTGTTCGGGCCCGCCCGGCGCGGGAGTGTACACCGTGGCGCACGGCCCGCCCCGTTCGCCACCGCCAGCCTGCTAGAATCGCGCGCATCGCTCCACACCATCGGGCCCTTCATGCACCCCATGCTCAACATCGCCGTGCGCGCCGCGCGGCGGGCCGGCACCATCATCTCGCGCGGGCAGAACCGGCTGCATGAGCTCAAGATCGATCGCAAGGGACACCAGGATTACGTCTCGCAGATCGATCGCGAGGCCGAGGCCGCCATCATCGAGACCCTGCTCGGCGCCTACCCCGGCCACGCGGTACTCGCCGAGGAATCGGGCGGACAGGGCGAGTCGGAATTCGAATGGGTCGTCGACCCGCTCGACGGGACGCTCAATTACCTGCACGGCTACCCGCAGTTCGCCGTCTCCATCGCGCTCAGGGTGCGCGGCCGTCTCGACCAGGCCGTGATCTACGACCCGGTACGCGACGAGATGTTCACCGCCTCGCGCGGCGGCGGCGCACAGCTCAACGGCCACCGCATTCGCGTCGGGCGCTGCCAGCACCTCGACAACGCCCTGCTCGCGACCGGCTTCCCGGTGCGCCGCGCCGAACAGCTCAAGGATTACATCCCGTCGTTCGCCGCGATGCTCGCGCAATGCGCCGACGTGCGCCGCGCCGGCGCCGCCGCGCTCGATCTCGCGCACGTCGCCTGCGGCCGTCTCGACGGCTTCTGGGAGTTCGGCCTCAAGCCCTGGGACATCGCCGCCGGCGCCCTCATCGTGCTCGAATCGGGTGGCCTGGTCGGCGATCCGCAGGGCGGCGAAACGCATCTCGCCTGCGGCCACGTGGTCGCGGCCAACCCCAAGCTCTACCGCCAGCTGCTCGGCGTGCTCTCGCAGCACCGTACGCCGATGAAGCGGCCGGGCGCGGACGGCGGCTGAGGCCCGCCGGCGCCGCGGCAGTACGATGAGCCAGGTCTCGATCATCCTCCCGGCCCGCAACGAGGCCCGCAACCTCGAGAAGCTGCTGCCGGAAATCCGGCACCACCACCCGGATGCCGAGATCATCGTCGTCAACGACGGCAGCACCGACGATACCGCGGCGGTCTGCGCGCGCTTCGAGGTGCGCTGCATCCACCATCCCTACAGCATGGGCAACGGCGCCGCGGTCAAATCGGGTGCGCGCCAGGCGAGTCACGACGTGCTGGTGTTCCTGGACGCCGACGGCCAGCACGACCCGGCGGTCATCGCGAGCCTCGTCGCCAAGCTCGAGGAAGGTTACGAGATGGCGGTCGGCGCGCGCACCTGGGGCAGCCATGCCTCGCCGCAGCGCCTTGCCGCGAACTGGATCTACAACCACCTCGCGAGCTACATGGCCGGCCACCGTATCGCCGACCTGACCTCGGGTTTCCGCGCCGTGCGGGCGCGGCATTTCCGCCGCTTCCTGTATCTCTACCCGAACGGCTTCTCCTACCCGACGACCTGCACCATGGCGTTCTTCCGCTCCGGACTGCCGGTCGCCTACGTGCCGATCGCGGCGCGCAGCCGCAGCGGCAAGAGCCACATCCGCCTGCTCGAGGACGGCGTGCGCTTCTTCATGATCATCCTCAAGGTCGGCACGCTGTTCTCGCCGATGCGCCTGTTCCTGCCGGTCAGCCTCGCCCTGTTCATGACCGGCGCACTGTACTACCTCTACACTTTCATCAACTTCCACCGCTTCACCAACATGTCGGCCGTGGTGTTCCTGTCCGCCGTGCTGACGTTTCTCATCGGCATCCTCGCCGAACTCGTCTCTGCGCTGCATTACAAGGAGGCCGATGCCGAGCGGCGCCTGGTGCGTCGTGACGACGACCCCGATGCGCCGTAGGCACCGCGCCGCGCGGACCGCAAGCCGCGGCCCCGGGCCGTGTGCGCCGGGCGGCCCGCGCGCGGCGGCATGCCGTGCTCAGGGCGCCGCGCGCGCAGCGGCAGCAACGAGTTCGGCGACGCCCTCGTCGAGCATGGCGTAGCGCCCGCTGCGGTCGACCGCGCGCGCACGCTCGAGCGCGGCGCGGGCCGCCGCGGCATCCCCAAGCTCGGCGTGCCACTCCGCCGCGAGGTAGTGCGCGAAGGCATCGCTGCGCTGGTGGCGGGCAGCGGCGTCGAGCCAGGCGAGCGCCGTTTCCCGCTCGCCGGACTGCCACGCCAGCCGCGCGGCATACATCCGCACCCGGTAGCGGGTGGGCGCGTTGGCCGGCTGCTTGCTCATCGCCCAGAGCATCTCGCGCATGGTCGTCACCGGCACGGCGCAGCTGCCGTTCATCGTCGCCTCGGCCAGATAGAGCAATACCTGGGTGGCGAAGCGCTCCAGGCGGGGCGCCGCCGCGACACGCTCCGCGAGCGCTCCGAACGCATCGCTCGGTTGGCCGGTAGCAAGGCAGACGATGCGTTCACGCTCGGCGGCGAACGTCAGCACGCCGTCCTCCGGAAGCAGCGCCATGGCCCCCGCGGCATCACCGTTCGCGAGGCGCCACTCGACGAGCATCACGCGTGCGCGCAGGGATTGTGGGTGCGCCGCCAGCGCCGCGGCGTGCAGCTGCCCCGGGTCGCCCCACACCAGCGCACGGGTCGCGGTCAGCAGCAGCAGCACGCCGACCACGGCGCCCGCGGCGAGGCGCCGTACGCGGGGTCGGCCGCACCGCGCCAGCGCCGCCGCGGCAATCAGCGTGATGCCGGCGAGCGGCAGGTAGGTGCGGTGTTCGTAGGCGAGATCGAGGCCGATGAAGCTCGACTCGAGCGCCAGGCCGACGAGGAACAGTGCTGCCCCGAAGGCGAGCAGGGGCGCGCGGCGGCGCAACCACAGCGTGGCCGCGGCCAGTGCGGCGAGCAGCGCAAGCGCGGCACTCGCGGCCGGGTCGCCGGCAAGACTCTCGCTGACGCGGATGTCGTCGTGGTAGAAGCCGTAGTCCTGGCGGCGCGGCAGCAGGATCCAGCGCAGGTAGGTCACGATCACGCGCGGCTCGGTGAGCAGGCGCTCGAGCGGGCCGAACTCGCGCAGCCGGTAGCCGCGCGCCAGCAGTGCGGCGTCGTTGCGCAGGAACAGCCAGGCGCCCGCCGCGGCCGGCAACACGGTGAGGGCGAGCAGCACGAGCACCAGCCAGCGCGGGCGCCGCGTGCCGGCGAAAACCGTCAGCTCGAGTGCGGCGGCGAGATAGGGCAGCAAGGCGCCGTTCTCCTTGCTGAGCGCGGCCAGCGCGGTGCACGGCAGCAGGCCGAGCAGGATCGCCGGGATACCGCCCCGGCCGGCATCGAGTGCGTTGCGGCCACGCGCATAGAGCCACAGTCCGAGCAGCATGAACAGCGTGGCCAGCTCGGTCATGCGCTGCACGGTGTAGAGCACCGTGCTGACCTGCAGCGGATGCACCAGCCACAACACCGTGGCGATGAGCGCGATCTCGCGCACGCGTGCCACGTCGCGCAACACCCGCTGCGTAATCTCGATCAGCGTCGCGTAGAGCACGAGACCGGTCAACAGGTGAAGCGCGAGGTTGGTCGCCTTCCATGCCCCCCATGCGTCACCGTGCGCGAGCGCGTTGGCGGCGAAACTCAGCATCGCAACGGGCCGACCGAGCATACCGCTGTGGCTCATCATCTGTGCCGGGTCGAACAGCAGCGAACGCGGCAGGCCGATGAGCGGTTCGAGCACCTCGGAATCATCGAGCAGCAGGGGCCCCGCCAGACCCGGCAGGTAGACGAGCGCCGTCGCGAGTACCGCCGAGATCAGCAGGCCGAAACAGGCCAGGGCGGTCCAGCGTGCAGACGTCACGGCGAGGCTCCCGGGGTGGCGACAACCCGGCGCAGGCGCCGCAGGTAGGGTCGCAGCGTTACGGATGCGTGCCACGGCAGGCTTGCGCGAACGCTGCTTGCCTGGCGCCGCGCCGCATCCGGTTGGCCATGGGCGGCGAGCGCTTCGGCGAGGCGCACGCGGTGATCGAGCCGCGCGCCGGGTTGGGCATCGAGTTCGCGCAACAGCCCGATGCCTGCCGGCCCGTCACCGAGGATCCGCAGGTAGTAGATGGCCAGCCACGCCGTGGTCTCGCGACGCCAGTAGCCGCCACCGGCAGCGCCATCGAGCAGCGTGCCGGCGAGTGCGAAGACCGGCGCGGGATCGGCACGGCAGCCCTGTGCGACCTGGCAGCGTACCAGTTGGCGAAAGACCTTGGCGCGCAGCCGCGTGCCGTGGCCGGCGAGTACGTCCAGCAATGCCGCGACGCGCGCTTCGTCGCCAGCCTCGCTGGCGAGCTGCAGCAGGGTACCGAGTGCGAGCGCGGGATGCGCTGCAAGCGCGGCGGCGCGCTCGATGGCGGCGATACCCGCGGCGTAGTCCTGCCGCTCCCCGTTGGCGCGCGCTCGCTCGACCAGCAGCCGTCCGAGCTCGTAATGGCTCCGCGCGGAGCGCGGATGGGCGGCGGCGTCGTAGGCCATCATGCTGAGCGGATCGCTCCAGCGATCGGCGCGCAGGCCGCTCGAAACCGCGAGCGCGATCGACGTTGCGGCGGCCAGCGGCAGCCCCAACCGCCGGGCGCCCGCGCGCCTGAGCAAGGCCGCCACGCCGAGTACCATCACCAACAGGGGCCCGAGGCTTGCCAGGTAGTTGCGATGCTCGTGCATCAGTTCGAGCGGCAGCACGGTCGATTCGAGCGCGTGGCCGGCCAGGAACCAAGCCAGGCCGAAGGCGAGCCAGCGCGGACGTCCTCGCCACGCGAGCGCGCCGAGGGCGGCGACCGCGAGCAGTGCCGGCAGCGTCGTGAACGGTGTGAACAGGCCGCGCGAGACCACCACGTCATCGTGGAACAGCGCAAAAGCCGAAGGCTGCGGCCAGGCCAGCATGCCGAGGTAGCGCAGCAGCACGCGCGCCTCGGTAAGGAGGCGTTCGACCAGCGTGAAATCGCGCGCGCCGTAGCGCATGCCGACGCTTTCGGGAACGCTGACGGCGGCCACCGCAAACGCGGCTGCGGCAAGCAGGGCGACGCCGGCGAGACGCCGCCACGTCCGCCGGGTCCCGCCGAAGCGAAACGCGTGCGCCTCGATCGCGGCCACCATCAGCAGCATGACGATGGCCGTCTCCTTGCTCGCGAGACCGCCGAGCAGGCACAACGCGAACGCGGGCCAGGTCCAGCGCGCCGTGCGACCGCCGCCGAGCTGGCGCAGCCGCGCGCGCGTGTAGACGATGAGACCGAGGAGCATGAAGGTGCCAGCGAGCAACGTCATGCGCTGCACCACGTAGAGGACCGGCGAGAGATTCAGCGGATGTACCGCCCACAAGGCCACCGCCAGCCAGGCCAGCGCGGCAGCATCCGGCGCCGCGATGCCGAAACGCGGCATCAGCAGGCGTACCAGCCACAGCAGCAGCAGCGCGTTGATCCCGTGCAGGACCAGGTTGACGCACTTGGCGGTCGTCGCGTCGAGCCCGAAAAGGCTGCGTTCGAAGGCGAAACTCAGCAGCGCGAGCGGGCGCCGCGTCGGGCCGGTGTGGGTAGAGAACGCGGCGTCGAGCAGTGCGGTCGCGCCGTAATCAGGCAGCGCCAGCGCCCCGTTGTCGACGACAACGTGGTAATCGTCGAACAGGAAGCCGCCATCGAGCCCCGGCCAGAAGACCAGCACGACCAGGGCAAGCAGCGCGAGTGCCGCAGCGCCGGGGCCGGCGCGGACCCCGGGGGCGACGGACGGGTCCGTGCTCACGTGACCAAGAATCGGGGACAAAAAAAAGAGCACGCCGCGGGAAGCGGCGTGCTCTCGTTCGTCTCGTGCCGTGAAGCGGTGCTTACGGGCGGCAGGAGGACGGGCGGTACTTGTTGGCGAGGTCGCCCTGGGTGCAGTCCCAGACCACGCGGCCGCCGGAGGTGCGCGGACGCAGGACCAGGGTAGCGCCGTCGATCGGGTTGCCCGAGAAGGTCACCTGGATCTCACCGTCGGTGCCGGTGCCATCGGTACCCACACCCACCGAGCGCACGGAGTTGCCGCTGATCGTGCCCGGAGCCGCCATACCGGCCGCATCGTTGCTGGTGGGCAGGTCACCCTGGCTGGCGAAGAATTCGGAAACCGCGGTCTTGCCGGCGGACGCGAGGCTCAGACCCTCGGTGACGCGGGCGCGGACCGTGTAGTCCTGGTAGGCCGGGATGGCGACAGCGGCGAGGATGCCGATGATCGCGACCACGATCATGAGTTCGATGAGCGTAAAACCTTGCTGCTTGTTCATGTTGACTGTCTCCTCGAGTCAAAACGTCGTTGGTATCCGCGCGGCCGGTGCTCAGCTGCCTGCCCCGCGGTCTCCCGGGGTGCCGGTGGTCTGGAATGACCCGCCTGCGACTGCCGTCAGTACATGCAGCCCGCGTGCCAACTTGCCTCGATACCGCTTATTCCTTGATGAGACGGGCTTTTGCGCGCGAATCGTGCCTGGCAAGCCGGCCTGGCAGCAGGTGACCCCGGGGCGATGCGCGGCACAATGTGACGTTGAGCGTCACTAGGCGACGGGCACGACGCCTCGAAGCAGCGCCGGGGCGGACCGCGACGGGCGGAACGGGGTCCGCGTGTCGTGGTCCGTCCGCTGGCGACCTCATTCGATGCCGAGCTTCTCCAGGCGGTAGCGCAGCGCACGGAAGCTGATGCCGAGCAGCTTCGCCGCCTGGGTCTTGTTCCAGCGCGTGCGCTCCAGTGCCTCGACGATGCGCTGACGCTCGACGTCGTCGAGGTAGGCCTGCAGTTCCGCACCGCCGGCCGGCGGCACGGCCGGATTGGCGGCAGCCGGCGGCGCCGCGGCGCTGGCCGGGCTGCCGGCGGTGGCCGACGGGGGTGCCGCGGTGTCCGCCGCTGCGCCGTTCAGGCGCAGGTCGGCTGCGTGGATCTCGTCGTTCTCGCACAGCGTCAGCGCGCGCTCGAGAATGTTCTCGAGTTCGCGCACGTTGCCGGGGAAGTCATAGGCCGCCAGCGCATCGCGCGCGGCGCGTCCCAGGGTCGGCGTCGGCACGCCGAACTCGGCCGCTTTCTGCCCGAGGAAATGGTCGATGAGCAACTCGACATCGTCGCGCCGCTCGCGTAGTGGCGGCACGTTCAGCTCGATGACGTTCAGGCGATAGTAGAGGTCCTGGCGGAACGCGCCGCGCTCGACCAGCGCCGCCAGGTTCTTGTGCGTGGCGCACAGGATACGGCAGTCGACCGGGACCTCCTCCTCGGCGCCGACCGGGCGCACGCGCTTTTCCTGGATCGCGCGGAGCAGCTTGACCTGCATGTGCAGCGGCAGCTCGGCGACTTCGTCGAGGAACAACGTGCCGCCGTCGGCGGCCTGGAACAGCCCGGGCTTGTCGGCGACCGCGCCGGTGAAACTGCCCTTGCGGTGCCCGAACAGCTCGCTTTCCATGAGTTCGTCGGGGATCGCGCCGCAGTTGACGGGCACGAACGCGGCTTCCGCGCGCGCCCCCTGCTCGTGAATGAGCCGCGCGACGAGTTCCTTGCCGGTGCCGGACTCGCCGCTGATGTAGACCGGCGCCTGGCTGCGGGCGAGCTTGGCGACGGTCGCGCGCAGGCGCTCGATCGGCGCCGATTGCCCGATCAGCGCGCGCGAGGACTCGGCCGGCGTGCCGCGCAGGCGCAATGCCTGGGCGACCAGGTTGCGCAGATCCTTGAGATCGACCGGCTTGGTGACGAAATCGAACGCGCCGGACTTGAGCGCCTGGATCGCCGATTCCATGTTGCCGTGCGCGGTGATGACCGCGATCGGCAGGCGCGGATAGCGCCGCGCGACGAGCGCGACGAGGTCTAGCCCGTTGCCGTCGGGCAGGCGCATATCGGTCAGGCAGAGGTCGAAGTGCTCCTCGCGCAGCAGCGACTCGGCCTCGTTCATGTTGGCCGCCGCGGCGCTCGCGACATCCATGCGTGCGAGGGTGATGGACAGCAGCTCGCGGATATCCGGTTCGTCGTCGACGATCAGGGCGCGATGTTCGCTCATAGCTCGCCCGTCCGTTGCTGGCGATTGGGATGGGTGAAGGTGATGCGAAAGCGGCAGCCACCCGAGCCCGGCACGAGCTGCAGGGACGCCTGGTTCGATTCGCACATCTCGCGCGCGATGTAGAGGCCGAGACCGGTGCCTTCGGCCTCCGAAGTCGCGAACGGCTCGAACAGGCGGTCGGCGATGGCCGGGTCGAGGCCGGGGCCGGAATCCTGCAGGTCGATGAACGGGCGTCCGTTGCCGGCATTGATGCCGGCCTCGAACAGCAGCCGCGGCCGCTCGCGCGCGTAGCGCAGCGCGTTCTCGCTCAGGTTCCACAACACCTGGTGCAGCTGGGTCTTGTCCATCCTGACCACGATCGGCTCCTCCTGCCAGCGCGTCTGGATGTCCTCATCGGCCAGTTCGAAGCGTTGCTGAAGTTCCTGCCGGAAGCCGGCGAACCAGGCAACGAGGTCGAAACTCTCGGGCACGACGTCCTTGCGCCGGCCGAGCGTGAGGATGTTCTCGATGATGGTGTTCACGCGCTGCGTGTGCTGCAGCATGATCTCGATCAGGCGCCGGTCCTCGGCGGCCAGCGCGGGCGACTCGGAGAGCAGCTGCCCGGCGTGGCTGATTGCACCGAGCGGGTTGCGGATCTCGTGCGCGATGCTCGCGGTCAGCCGGCCGAGCGAGGCGAGCTTGAGCTGCTGCGCGCGCTGGCGCGTCTCGGCGGCGTCCTCGAGGAACACCAGCGTGCCGGTATGGCCGGCTGCACCGAGTTCGGTGAACGAGACCAGGGCGTTGATATTGCCGCGCCCGGTGATGGTGTTCTCCGGATTCTCGCCGGTTCGCACCCAGCCCTGGTAGGCGTGCTCGAGCTGGCGCGACAGGTTGCCGAGCGCGACGCCCGGCCCGGGCGGCGCATCGCGGCCGAGGATCTCGCTCGCCGCGTCGTTCATCAGCACGACGCGGCTCTCGCCGTCCAGCGCCATGATGCCGGCACGCATGCGCCTGACGATGTGCTCGTTGAGCAACGACAGGTTCTCGATATCGATGGCGCGGCGCGCCGCGAGCGCCTCGCCCCGGCGCGCCCGCTCGGCCAGCGCCGAGGCCAGGATGGCGGTACCGAAGCAGGCCGCGCCGAGCAGGCCGGCCTGGGTATAGTTGGCGCTCGCGTAGCCGAGGTAGAGCGTGCCGAAAACGGTCTCGCCGAGAAACGCGAGGCTCGCGAGCGCGGCGAAGAACACGCCGGCGCGGCCCGAGGCCAGCAGGCAGGTTCCGGCGACGGCCACGACCAGCAGCATACCCAGCCCGCTGGCAACGCCGCCGGCGGCGTGCATCATTACCGTGATGGCGATGACGTCGACTACCGTGAGGCCGTAGACCAGCACGCGATACGGGAACGTGCGCTGCTCGACGAAGAACTGCGCGACGACCGCGCCGACCGCGTAGGCGACGGCCGCGGCGGCGAACAAGCGGGCGTCGAGCTGCATGAGGCTCGGCGGCATCTTGCCCGAGAGCACCAGCACGGCGAACAGGCCCGATATGACGATACGGTAGAAGTTGAAGTAGCGCAGCGCGCTCCAGTTGGTCAGCGCCACGCGCTGGCGGACGTCCGCCTCGCGCACGGCGGGCAAAGCCGCACTCATGCGCGCGATTGCTCCGCGTGCTCGCGCGAGCAGTAGCTGCGGCCGTCCGCTACGACGGCTTCGTCGCGCGGCAGGTAGACCTGGCAGTGTGCACAGCGCACCGTGCGCGCATCGACGGCCCGTCGCTCCGCCGGTGCCGCGGCACGCCCGCGCATACCGCGCACGAACATGACGATGGCGCCGATGACGACGAGTCCGATGAGAAGCCGAGCAACCATGTACGAGCCTGCGATTGGAGAAGATGCGCCGGCGGTAAGCAGGCAAGGCGCACGACGCTCGCCGGAAAGCCCGGCGGCTGCCGCCGTTGTTGCCGCTTTCACCGTATTCGTCCGGCCGGCCGTATGTTCGCCCGCAGACCGCCGCGACTCAAGGCGGTTAATGATAAGCTTTCGCGTCGGAACCCGACGCCGGCTCCGTCGGTGCGCACCCACGCCGGTCCGCGCGGCAGCATGCCGCGGCGGCACGTGCTGCTGCGCGCCCGGCGCCATGACCGCAGCCGGCCCGCGGCGCAGTCCGCGCGGGTCATCGATCACTATGCTTACCCGGACGTAGACAGGGGGAACCATGAATCTGCACGAGTACCAGGCCAAGCGGCTGTTCGCCGACTATGGCATTCCGGTCCAGGACGGCGACGTCGCGACCAGCGCACAAGAGGCGGTCGAGCGGGCCCGCACGCTGGGCGGCGATGCCTGGCTGGTCAAGGCCCAGGTCCACGCGGGCGGGCGCGGCAAGGCCGGCGGCGTCAAGTTCACGCGCGATCTCGCCGAACTCGAGCAAACCGCCGCCAGCCTGCTCGGTTCGCAGCTCGTGACCAAGCAGTCGGCGCCCGACGGCCAGCCGGTCAACTGCGTGCTCATCGCCGCCGCCGCCGACATCGCACACGAACTCTACCTCGGCGCGGTCGTCGACCGCGGCACGCGCCGGGTCTCGTTCATGGCCTCGCGCGCGGGCGGCATGGACATCGAGGAAGTCGCCGCGACGACACCCGAGAAGATCATCACCTTCAGCGTCGACCCCGTGCTCGGGCTGCAGGACTACCAGTGCCGCCAGATGGCCTTCGCGCTCGAACTCGACAAGGACCAGCGCAAGCAGCTCCAGGGGATCCTGGCCGGGCTCTACCGCCTGTTCTGCGCGCGCGACCTCAGCCTGGTCGAAATCAATCCCCTCGCCATCCTCACCGACGGCTCGCTGTGCGCGCTCGACGCCAAGATCAACGTCGACGACAACGCCCTCTACCGGCAGGACATCGCCGACTGGCGCGACGCCAGCCAGGAGGACGAGAAGGAACGCCGCGCCAAGGAGTTCGACCTCAACTACGTCACCCTCGACGGCAATATCGCCTGCATGGTCAACGGCGCCGGCCTCGCCATGGCAACGATGGACATCATCAAGCTGTCCGGCGGCGAGCCGGCCAACTTCCTCGACGTCGGCGGCGGCACCACGGCCGCGCGCGTCGCCGAGGCGTTCAAGATCATCGTCTCCGACGGCAACGTCAAAGCGATCCTGGTCAACATCTTCGGCGGCATCGTGCGCTGCGACCTCATCGCCGAGGGCATCATCACGGCGGTCAAGGAGGTCGGCGTCAACGTGCCGGTGGTGGTGCGCCTCGAGGGCACCAACGTCAACGAGGGCAAGGACATGCTGGCCTCGAGCGGGCTGGCGATCCTGAGTGCCGAAAACCTCGCCGACGCCGCAGCCAAGGTCGTCGCGGCAGCCAAAGGGAGCAACTGATGTCGATTCTCGTCAACAAGAACACCCGCGTGCTGGTGCAGGGTTTCACCGGCAAGCAGGGCACTTTCCACGCCGAGCAGGCGATCGCCTACGGCACCCAGATCGTCGGTGGCGTGACTCCCGGGCGCGGTGGTGAGAAGCATCTCGACCGGCCGATTTTCGACACCGTCGCCGACGGCGTCGCGGCTACCGGCGCCGACGCTTCGGTGATCTTCGTGCCGCCGCCGTTCGCCGCCGATGCCATCGCCGAGGCCGCCGATGCCGGCATCAAGCTGATCGTGTGCATCACCGAGGGCATCCCGGTGCTCGACATGCTGCGCGTGAAAGCGAGCCTGACGGCGCGCGGTGACGTCTACCTCGTCGGTCCCAACTGCCCCGGCGTGATCACCCCCGGCCAGTGCAAGATCGGCATCATGCCGGGCGCCATCCACCAGGCCGGCAAGATCGGCATCGTCTCGCGCTCGGGGACGCTGACCTACGAGGCCGTACACCAGACCACCGCGGCCGGCCTCGGCCAGAGCACCTGCGTCGGTATCGGTGGCGACCCGATTCACGGCATGAACTTCATCGACTGCCTGGCGCTGTTCCAGGACGACGCCCAGACCGAGGGCATCATCATGGTCGGCGAAATCGGCGGCTCGGCCGAAGAGGAAGCGGCGGCCTTCATCAAGGAAAACGTGACGAAGCCGGTCGTCGGATACATCGCCGGCGTCACCGCCCCGCCCGGCAAGCGCATGGGCCATGCCGGCGCCATCATCTCCGGCGGCAAGGGCACGGCCGACGACAAGTTCGCCGCGCTCGAAGCGGCCGGCGTCACCACCGTGCGCTCACCGGCCGAGCTCGGCTCGGCGATGGCCAAGGCCCTCGGCTGAGCGTGCCCGGAGTCACCCGTGCCGCCCCGCGCGGCACGGGTGAGCAGGACATTCGATGACGGCATCCCTGCGACTGGTGCTGGCCCAGGCCGACTTCTGCGTCGGCGACATCAGCGGCAACACGGCGCGCATCATCGACCTGGCGCGCACCGCGCGGGTCGAACACGGCGCCCACGCGGTCGTCTTCCCGGAACTCGCGGTGACCGGCTACCCGCCCGAGGACCTGCTCTTCCGCCCGGGACTGCATCGCCGCGTGCGCAGCGCCCTCGACGCCATCGCGGCGGCCGAGCCGGGCATCCACGTCGTGCTCGGCTACCCGGAGCGCGACGGCGCGAACACCTTCAACAGCGCCGCGGTGTTTCACGGCGGCCGCCAGGTCGCCAACTACCGCAAGCAGCGCCTGCCGAACTACTCGGTGTTCGACGAAAAGCGCTACTTCGAGCCCGGCACGGCGGCGACGATTATCGAGCTCGGCGGCGTGCGCGTCGGGTTGAGCATCTGCGAGGACATCTGGTCGCCGCAAACCGCGGTCCAAGCGGCCGCGGCCGGCGCCGAACTCATCTGTAACCTCAACGCCTCGCCCTACCACATGGGCAAGGCGGTGGAGCGCACCAATGCCGTCACGGAAGCGGCGCACGCGGCCGGCCTGCCGGTGGTCTACGTCAACACCGTCGGCGGGCAGGACGAGCTCATTTTCGATGGCGGCTCGTTCGCGCTCGACGCGCGCGGCGTGGTCACCGCGCTCGCAGCGAGCTTCGTCGAGGACCTGCTCGTGGTCGACGTCGACCGCGCCGCCGACGGACTCGTGCCGCGCGGTGCACTCGCGGCGACACCCGACGCCGACGCCGCGGTCTACCAGGCGCTGGTGCTCGGCATTCGCGATTACGTGCGCAAGAACCGCTTCAAGGGCTGCGTGCTCGGCTTGTCCGGGGGCATCGACTCGGCGCTGACGCTGGCACTGGCGGTCGACGCGCTCGGCGCCGAGTGCGTCACGGCGGTGTCGATGCCGTCGCGCTATACCGCCGACATGAGCATCGACGACGCACGCGAGGAAGCCGCGCGGCTCGGCTGCGCCTTCCACGTGGTGCCGATCGAGGGACCGGTCAAGGCCTTCGGCGAGGTCCTGACACCGCTGCTCGGCGGCGATGCCGGCGGCGTGACCGCGCAGAACATCCAGGCGCGCAGCCGCGGCGTCATCCTCATGGCGCAATCGAACGCCACCGGCAATATCGTCATGGAAGACCTCGTCTTCCTGCTCGAAGGCGCCGGGCTGAAAACCGGCGTCGATATCGACAAGCTGGTCGCGATCCGCGAGATCATCGCGCGCAACCTGCCCGATGAAACGCTCTACGGCATGTATGCCCGCGCGGGTGCGCCCAAGGGCTTCGTGCCGGCCAGCGCCGCGGCCTGATAACCGATCCGGGTGGCGGCCTCCGCCGCCCGCTTTTTCTGCAAGACCGACGGGCCGGGGATTCCCCGCCGCCCGCAGCGAATGGAGACCGTCCCCATGTCCGACATGCTGCCCACCATCGACTTCGAGGAAGACGATTACCCCGAAATCCGCGAAGCCGTGGCCAAGATCTGCGAGGGCTTCCCCGGCGAATACTGGCGTGGGCTGGAGGACCAGTCGGTCGAGGGCA
>JAUIFX010000024.1 GCA_030429865.1 Gammaproteobacteria bacterium
CGTTGATGCTCTGGAAGGCGACCACGCGCGCCCCGGCCGGCGTCTCGCCGCCCTTGAACTCGCCGCGATGGTCAGCGTACTCCTCGTCCTCGGTCCAGCTCTTCTGGATCTGCCAGATCTTCCACAGCTCGCCCGACTTGTCGAAGGCGTTGGCGTAGAACGACTCGCCGGACTGGCGATCGACGTAGATGAACTTGGTCGAGTAGGGGTGCGTATCGCGCTGCGGATACATGCGCATCACGTCGACTTCACGCAGCGCCCAGTCGTCCAGCGGCGCCCAGCCGCTCGGGCCGTAGTAGATGGTGTCGGTGTGACGCGAACGGGCCACGGCGAGGATGCGCGCGGTGCCGATGTATTCCCACTCGTGCTCCATCGGGCGGCCGTTGAAGCCGTAGAAATCCTCCAGCGTGTGGTCGGTGCCGAGCAGCGAGTCGGATTTCACTTCGACCGAGATACGGCGCACGCGGCGCAGGCTGGGGATGTAGGCCCAGGAGTCGTCGGCCTTGCGCGGGTCGTCGTAGCGCAGGATGAGGAAGGCGGTGCCGGCGATGTCGAACGGCGAGTTGAAGCCGGTGTATTCGCGGAAGTTGGTGTTCTTCGCGAAACCTTCGCCATTGTTCATCTTGTAGTTGCTTTCCGGCAGGTCGGCGCGGCCGGACATCAGCACGCGCTGGTAGGGACCGGCGAGCGCACGCTCGAAGCTGCCGCCGCCGGTGTAGTACTTCCGGTAGCGGCCGCCGTTCGAGGACATCACCTCGTGGCCATCGTGGTTACCGCCACGACGCACCCACACCCAGTGCACTTCCTCGGAACGCAGTCCGTCGTTCTGCCAGCGGTACATCCAGTTCCACACCATCTTCCAGCCGTCTTCCTTGCTGCCGGCGGTGAAGGTGGTGGGGTCGAACGGGCGACCCGCGGTGTAGTTCTCGATGGCGCCGTCGCTGGCCAGCGTTGCCTGGCCGGCGAATTTCTCGGTCGCCGTCAGGTAGGACTGCGGCGGGCTGAGGTCACCGGCATCCTTGATGGTCATCTCCATGCCTTCGAAAATCAGCTCGGACTGCTGCTCGGCAGGAATGAACGGGCGAATCAGATCGGCCTTGTCGTAGGTGATGACGTCGCCATCGACGAACTGGGGCTGTGCTTCCTGGTTGGCTTTGAGCCAGGCGAGATGGTCTTCGGGCGAGAACGCGCCCGCGGCGAGCGGGGCGACTGCCGAGGCCGCGATCAGCAACCGCGATACGGGTTTCAACATGGTCGGGAATTCCTCTGCAATGATTGAAAGCACCTGGCCGACATGCCGCCCGCGCGGGTCCGCCACGTTACGTGTCGATGGCGGTCGCGGGCCGGTCAGCGCCGGTGGAACAGCGGAAAAGAGGCGTTGTCGCCGAAGGCGCCGGTCAGGGCGGGGCGATGCTAGCAACTGGCCGGAAAAACTAGAAGGATCATTCTAGATCCGATTCTTATGGGTCCGATAAGGATGCCGAATGGGAGGATTCCGTCCGTCCGCGAGACGCGCGCGGGGGCGCGAGACGGCTGCGGGGTGGTGGGGTGCGGGAGCTCGCAAACGGTTGATTTGGGCAGCGCAGGCGCATTCCGAACCGCTGCCTGTCCGACCGCGAAAGGTGCTCTACGGTGCGTGTCAGGGCCACCGACACCCCCGCGCGGCGGGGGATCGCTGGCGGTGCGGTCGTCGTACGCAGGTGCAGGACGTGCAGTCCGCAGGCCATCGGCCCGGCCGGGTAGTGGGAGACATCGCCCTAGATCGCTTGCTTATGACCGCGATAAGAAATCGGTCTGCCCCGGGCGGGCCGGGCGCATCGACGAGGCGCGCCGCGAGGACGCGCGCGTGCCCTACAGGTCGGCCATGCGCCGGCGTGCGAAGCCCTCGTCGTACGGCGACAGGGCGCGCACATCCAGGGTCAGGGATTCGAACCGCCAGCCTTCGCCGGTGCGCACGTAGACATCGACGTACTTGCCCATGATCCAGCACGCGACCGGTTCTAGTGATCGACGAAGGAAACGACCTTGCTCACGCCGGTGAAGAATTCATGGATCGCGGCGCGGCCTTCGTGACGGCCGAACGGGCCGCCGTCCCAGACGCCGTCGGCGACGAACAGGCTGGCGATGCCGTCCGGGTCGTAATCCTGGTCAGCGAAGGCGCAGTAGCGGGCCTTGAGCTGCTTGATGCATTCGATGTCGTAGAGCCATTGCAGGCGGGCGCTGTCGTTCATGCCGGTACGCCTCGAACGCGGTCAGACCACGTGTTGATGATGGGCTGTGGCGGGCTGCACCGCGTCGTGGCGTGCGCGCCCGGAGACGCTCGCGCTCGTCCCGGCGCGGCTCAGTCCGCGTCCGGCACGTGGCGCGGCCCCAGCGGGCTGAACACCCAGGCGCCGGCCGTACCGCGGTTGAAGGCCGGGCTCTGCGCGCGCTCCCCGCGCGTCGCGTTCAGGTGGGGCAGGATGGTGGCGGGGTCGTCGGCCTCGACCTCGTAGAGCGCCAGGTGACCCAGCGGGCACGGACGGCCCTGCTGGTCGCGCAGCTCGAAGCGCTGGGCGCTGGCCCAGCCGGCGCTGGCCAGCACTTCCTCGAGATGGGTGTTCTCGTACCAGTCTTCGAACTCGGCTTCGCGGCCGGGCACGGCTTCGCTCAGGACCAGGACCAGGTGTCGCATGCGTTTCCCCTCGTGCGGGCGGCGCTGCCCCGGGGGACGCGCGACGATGCGCGGACGCGGTCCCGCCCGGACCCGCGCCTGCCACGCATCATAACCGCGGCTCGCCCGCAGCGTCCGATAGCGACCCCGCGCACGCGCCGGGCACGCGCCCTGTTCAGATGCTGTGCGTGCCGTGGCCGCCGTCGGCGGACTGCACGTCGAGCAGGCGCTCGATGCGGCGTGCGGCGCGCTCGCAGTCGTCGAGGCTGGTAAACACGCGGAAGCGCAGACCGAGCGAGGGACGTTCGCCTTCGACCTCCGCGAGCACCGCGCGGGTCAGCGCGCTGCAGGATTCGGTCATGTGCGCTTCGGCGTCGAGCAGTGCCGGGTCGGCATCGCCGAAGATCGAGAGCAGGGGATAGCGGTCGAGCAAGGCGTCGGCCACGCGGCTCTGGTAACGGAACACCTGTTCGGCACGCGACGCCTTGGGCTGATCGATGGTGGCGGCGGGTAGGGGCAGCGTCGCGCATCCGCTGCCTGCGGCGGCAAGGACCAGGCCGACTGCCGCGGCCTTCACCCGGTCAAGCGCCTTGAGGCGGCCGGCAAGCCGCGCGTGGCGCGGAATTTGTCTGCTGCTCTTCTTGAGCATGGCGTCCTCGAACCTTCTTCCTTTCGAGCGCTGCCGGGATGCGCGGCGTGCGCCCTGAGTGCAAGACTAGACCGGAAACGCACCGTATCCAGCAGTGCGTACGCGGTCTGTGAAGCGCGTCGCGCGTTGCCGGGCCGGCCCGGGCCGAGTGTCAACAATCGTCGCACCGACCGGTCCCGCCACGTCCCAGAGTAGCGGCGCGCACCGGCCCCGCCTTGAGCGACGGCGCGCGGGCTCGCGGCGCGGTCACCGCCGCGGGCCGCCGCGGCGCAGCTCGGCGACGAGCGTCTCGTGCGCCCGCGTGTTGCGCCGCGGCGTCAGCGGTTGCCCCAGGTGCGGCCACAAGCCGTGCCGGATGGGCTCGGGCAGCACGTTCTCGAGGTATTCGAGGGCGGTCCCCCGGATGCCGCGGTCGGAGCTGAACACGGCGCGGAAGGACAGCCGCAGCGCGTCGCGGTCGAGTACCAGGCTCAACAGCGTGAACACGTGCTCGAGGCTGTAGTCGACGCGCATGCCGCTGTCCGCGGCGACGGCGTCTTCGCCCTGCATGACGTCGTCGACGCGGATGTCGCGTTCGGCCCATTCGCGTGCCGGCACACCGACCTCGCGGGCGCACGCGGCGTACACGCGTTCGCTGTCGATGGCCAGGCCCGGATCGCGTCCGAGCATGCGCGACAGCGCCCGCGCGCTCGAGTAACGCACGTTGAACTCGGTGTCGTCGAGACCGTGCAGCAAGGCCTCGACCACGCGTGGTTGCGGCGACACTTCGAGCACGCTCGGCAGTCGCTGGCGCGCGAGCAGCGGGACGTCCGGATCGAGCAGCGCGTCGGTCAGCGTGCCGACGCACTGCGGCACGATGAAGCGCAGCTCCGTGCGCGCAAGGTCGGCGAGCGCGTCGACGGCCAGCATCGGCACGACGAACGGCGCCAGGCGCGCATCCATGAAGGCCCCTTCGAGGCAGGCACGCACGCGCGCGCCGTCACCAGAGCTGAGTGCGGCTACCGCGCGTGCCAGGTCCGCGCTCGGTCCGCCCGGCGGCGCCACGGTGTCCGGATGCGCCGGCAGCGCGTGGTCGCTGTCGCCGCGCGCTTCGCGCTGCGCCTCGATGCGCGCCAGCAACAGCTTGCGCTCGGTCGACGCGGAGGCTTCGGCGAGCGTCTGGCGGGTCGTCGCGTCGACGATCTCGTCATCGGCGATCGAGATCAGGCCGTCGCGCAGGTTGTCGGCGAGCTGGGCGACGTAACCCCGGTAGAGGCGTCCGACCACGACCAGCGTGAGCACGGCGACCCCCAGCGCGACGACGATCACAATCAGCGAAGGCAGCTCGGGCAGGAGCGCGAGCAGGCCGAGCACGATACCGCCGCCGATGACGTCGCCGAGGCGGTCGGAGGCGACGTCGATGAAGGATTTCGTCGGCCGCTTGCGCATCGGTGGCAGCGGCGTGTAGAGCAGCTCGAAGGCCGAACGGAAAAACGAGTTCTGCACGACCATCTGGCCGCCACGCAGCAACACCACGGTCCACAGCCGCAGCGCGAAGACGTTGAGCAGGCCGGCGGCGATGACGACGATCGGCAGCGTGGCGAGCGTCGCGCCGATGCCGAAGCGGTTGAGCAGGCGCGGGCCGGCCAGCGACTGCACCGCGAACGTGACGACGCCGGCGATGGCATAGAAGCGGCCGAACAGGCCGACCAAGGCGGCTTCGTCGCTGAGCATGCGCGCGGCCTCCGCCTTGAACGCGTAGTCGACCAGCGCGGCGAGCACCGCGACCAGCGTCATGAGCAGCCCCATCAGCGTCAGGTAACGGTGGCGGAACAGCAGGCCGAGCCCCGACTCCACTTCTACCTCGACCGCCTGTCCGGCTGCCGGCGCCGACGCGCGGCCGATGCCGCGCACGGCCAGTGCACAGGCCAGGTGCAGACCGCCCAGGACCACGATCATCGCGCGCGCATCGAGCATCGCCGCGACGCGGTCGGCGAGCAGCCCGCCAATCACGCCGCCGAGCGTGGCCGCCGCGGCGACCTGGGCGATGGTGCGCTTGGCGGTGTGCGGGTCGAAGCGCTCGTTGACCACCGACCAGAAGCCCGAGATCAACACCGCGCCGAATACCGCCATCTGCAGGTACAGCGTGAGCGCGGCCAGCCCCGGCTGCGCCGCGTAAAGCAGCCAGCTACCGACGAACAAGGTGGCGCTGAGGAGAAACGCCAGCGGCACCACGCGCGAGGGACCGAAGCGCGCCAGCAGGCGCGACATCACGATCACCGCGAGCATCGAGAGCAGCGCCGCGACGATGACCATCTTGGGCAGCTGGGTCACGTCGTAGTGTGAGAGGAATACGGCGTCGCGGGTCGCCTTGCCGCCGACCTGGTGCGCGATCATCAGCGTCGCCGAGACCAGCGCGAAGGCGGTGGCGTAGCGGGTACTGGCGGAGGCTGGGGTCATCGCTGGAATCGCCGCGGTGGACGTCGGCGCTACGGCGCGGCGACGAATGAAAGGCCCGCCTAGCATACTGCGAATCGACGGCTCGAGGCGGCCGGGCGTGGCCCGGCCGCCCGCGCCGCTCAGTGCCGTGCCTCGGCTTCGTAATGCAGGCCGACCTCGGCGGCCTGGCGGCGCACGGTATCGTAGAGCTTGTCGTCGAGCGAAGCGCCGTGGCTACCGCGTGTCTCCAGTTCGGCGGCGATGTAGGCATCGCGCTTCGCGGCGAGATCCGCGATCGACGCCTTGAGCTCGGCGCGTCTGCCGGCCTGCTCGGCGACGTGGGCCCGGCGCTCCTCGGCGCTCATCGCGGCGAGCGGCGCCGGCAACGCCTCGGCCGCGACGGTGTCGAGCGCGACGCGCCCGCTCGTCACCGCCTCGACCAGTTCGTCCTCACCGGCGAAGCTCGCATCGCCCGCGGCGCTCGTGTTGAACAGGGCGCGCCGGGCCAGCGCCTCCGGTGCGGCGGCCGCGTGCAGCTTGGCCGTGGCACGCTCCTTCGCGGCAGCGCGCTCGCGCGCGGCGCCGGCGCCGAAGAACACGCGCGTCGCGTCCATCTCGGCGGCGAGGCGGCCGAGTTCGGCATCGAACGGCGTGCTCACGGCAACCGCACCGCCGTTCTGGCCGACGGCGATGTAGTCGCCCTGGGCGAGCGTGGCGATGTGCTGCCACACGCGTGCCGTGTCGTGCTGGCTGCCGCACTGGATGGCGTTGACGACGATGCCGCGCGCGCTGGCGAGCGCGACGATCTCGGGATAGCGACGTTCGCCCTGGTAGTCCATGTGCGGCGGGGCGTCGCCGACGAGGAAGACGACCCGGTAGACGTTGTCGTCATCGCTCCAGCTCATGCGTTCGACCGCCTCCGCCAGGGCCTGGTTGACGGCTTCCGGACCATCGCCGCCGCCGCTGGCGCGGAAGTCCATCAGCGCGGCGTACATCGAATCGAGATCGCTCGACAGGTCGACCACGCGGGTCACGTACTCGTCACCGCGATCGCGATACGCGACCAGGCCCATGCGGATCTCGGGCGCCGGATCGGCCTGCGCCATGGATGCCGCGATCGACCAGATCTTGTCTTTCGCCGCGTGGATCAGTCCGCCCATCGAACCCGTGGTGTCGAGCGCGAAGACGACCTCGATGCGCGGCCGCTGTCGTGCCACGGAGGGTGCCGGCCGTGGCGTGACGGTCGCTGCGCCAGGTGTGACGGGCGTGGCCGGTGTGGCGCCGGCGCGGCTGGCGAGACCAGGATAGAGGACCACGGCCGTCGCGGTGGCGCAGAACAGGGCAAGAGCGGGAAGCGTGTGTTTCATGATCGATGTCTCCAGTGTGATGAATGCAATCAGGCGCCGCGTTCGAGCCGCGCGAGGGCAGCCGCGGCCGTGGCGCGGGCGCGCGCGAGGTTGTCGCTAGGCCGGCAGCCAGGCGCCGCGCGCCCCGGCAGGCCGGCGAACGACGCCTGCACGAGGAAGAAGCACCACGCCGCGAGCAGCACGCTGCCGGTGTGGCGGAAGGCCGCGCACGAGGCGGCGACGGCGACACCGCTCAGGGCGAGATCGAGGACGCCGGCGAGCACGCCGTGGTGATGGAACAGCACGCGCAGCAACCACAGCAGGAGCGCGTGCGCGGCGACGAGCAGGGCCGGATGCGGTGCGGCGGCCCACAGTGTGAGCGCGGCAATACTCCAGGCGAGGGCGACGACGACGCGCCCCGTCGAAGTCGCGCTGCGCGCGATCAGCCAGCAAGCACAGGCTGCCGCGGCGAGCGTGACGGCAAGCGCGAACGCCGTGCCCGCGGGAGCCAGCAGGCGCGACATGAGGTACGTCGCGGCGCTGCCGGCGGCGAGCAGCGCGGCCATGCCGACGCTCTCGGCAAAGCCGACGCGGCTCATGTCCGCTGCTCCCGGCGCTGCTGCTTCTCGTGCAGCAGGGCGATGTCGATCTCGGCGGCGCTCGGTGTCGTCGCCACGATCGTGTCGGCGGCCGGCGCCGCCGCCGGCTCGCTCAACGCCGCGAGGCGCGCGCGCAGCGCCGTCAGTTCGGCGCGGGTCGCGGCTTCGCTCTCGGCGAGTTCCGCGCGGGCGGCGGCATGCCGCTCGCGCGTGTGAGCGATGTCCTCGCGGCGGCGCGCGTGCTCGAGTTTTCGCCGTACCAGGTCGCGTGCGAGCGCGTCCTCGTTCACCGCGAGACAGCTATCGAGTTCGCCATCGAGACGGGCGAGGGCGTCGGCGAGATGCGCGTCCTCGCGGGCGAGGGCATCGTCGGCGGCGCCGAGCGCACGCGCGCGTCCGGCCATCGCCACGAGTTCCTGTTCCATGTCGCGCAGCGCCTGGCGCGCGAGCAGGGCCGGCTCCTCGATACGGTCGAGCAGGGCGTTGAGATCGGCGCTCAGGAGGCGCGCGAAGCGGTTGAAAAGGGGCATGTCCGGTTCTCCTCGTGTCGATGACGTGACGACGGGAGACAGCCTGCCGGCGTGTGCCGCGGCGGATAAGACACGACAACGTAAAAACTGCGCGCAGCGATTTACGAAACATTTACAAGCGCGAGCGGCACGGCCGTGGATAATGTCGCGACGAGCCTTGCTGCCCCGCACCGCCCCCAACACCCCTGTCTGCCATGCGAGACGACACCCGAGCCGCCAAGCGTCGCCTGCTGATCGTCGAGGACGAGGCCGCCATCCGCGACGGCCTCGTCGACGTGTTCGTCTACCACGGCTACGACGTCACCGCCGTCGCCGACGGCGAGGCCGGCCTCGCGCAGGCGCGCCGCGGCCGCTTCGATCTCGTGCTGCTCGACGTCATGCTGCCCGGGCTGGACGGCTTCGCGGTGTGCGAGGCTATCCGCGAGCACGACCGCCGGCAGCCCATCATCATGCTCACCGCGCGCGTCGCCGACGACGACATCGTCAACGGCCTCAGGCTCGGCGCCGACGACTACGTTGCCAAGCCGTTCGGCGTGCAGGAACTGGTGCTGCGCGTCGAGGCGGTGCTGCGCCGCGTGCACGGACCGGAGGAAGCGGCCGGCACGCTGCTCGCGATCGACGACACGGCGGTGCTCGACTGCGCCAACCTCGCCGGCACCATCGACGGTGTGACGGTGTCGTTCACGCGCCGCGAGACGGACATCCTGCGCTACCTGCACGGCCACAGCCGCCGCCCGGTGTCGCGCGAGGAGCTGCTCGCCGAAGTCTGGGGCTATGCGCGCGAACTCGATCTCGAAACGCGCACCGTCGACATCCACATCGCCAAGCTGCGGCGCAAGATCGAGCGCGAACCGCGACAACCGGCACGGCTGCTCACCGTGCGCGGCGCTGGTTACCGCCTGGTGACCGCGTGAATAGCGACGTCCGTGGCGGCGCCCCCGTCGCCCGCGGCCGCGGGGCGCCGGGGGCATGAAAGGGCTGCTTGCGATGCGCGCCGCGGGCCCGCGCGCCGAGCGCCGTCTGCGCCGGGCGCTCGGCCTGTTCTTTCTCGCGTTGGCCCTGCCCGCGGCCCTGCTCGCCTGGCGCGCCTACGGGCAGGTGCAGTGGCAGGTGTTCCACCAGTACCGCACGCTTGCCGAAGAATTCGCCGCGCGCATCGACGCGGCGCTGGCGCGCGCCGTCGCGCGCGAAGATGCGCGCGGTTTCGACGATTACGGTTTCCTCGTCGTCGATGCCGCCGCCCGCGGCGGACTCGCCCTGTCGCCGCTCGCGCGCTTGTCCGACGAGGCGCGCCTGCCCGGCCTGGTCGGTTACTTCCAGGTCGACAGTGCCGGTCGCTACACCTCGCCCCACGTGCCGCCGCCTGGCACGCAGGCGCGCGACTGGGGCATCGATGCGACCGAGCTGGCCCGTCGGCAGGCGCTGGCCGAGCGCGTGCGCGACCTGCTCGGCGGCCCCGCGGCGCAGCCGGCTGGGCGCGCCGAGGTCACCGCGACGGCGCGCGCGTCGACCGCGAGCGCGTCCGACGAGATCACCGTGATCGCGCGTGACGACACCCTGGCGGGCACGCATGACGCACTGCCCGCGGGCTCGACGCGCGGCAATGCTTTCGAGCGCCTGGTCGATCCACGCCAGGCACGCCAGGCCGCGAGCGGGTCCTACGGCAAGCTCGCCGACCTCGAACTCGATTCGCGTCTCGAGCGCAAGAGTCGCGCGGTGACGCCACAGGCCGCGGTCGCGAGCGCACCGCGTGGCAGCCGCAAGGAGCAGGTCGCGATGCTCGCGCCGCCACCCCCGCCGGCCGCTGAGGAGGCGGCTTTCGCCGATGCGGAAGCGGACCGCGCCGGCGTCGCCGGGCCCGCGCCCGCCGCGGGTGCCGCAATGTCGAGCGACGCCGCGGGGCCCGCCCTCGAGGGCAGTTCGGCGGGCCTGCCGGCGCCGCGCGTCAGCCTGTTCGAGAGCGAGCTCGACCCGCCCGGGTTCCAGGTACTCGACGACGCCCATTTCGTCCTGTTCCGCAACGTCTGGCGTGACGGCGAGCGCTACGTGCAGGGTGCGGTGGTGGCACGCACACCGTTCCTCGCCGAGGCCATCACCGAACCCTTCCGCGCTTCCCTGCTGGCCGCGATGTCCGACCTCCTCGTGGCCTGGCAGGGCGAGGTGCTCGCCCTCGAACGCGCCGCGCCCGGTAATCGTCGCGGCTACGAGCAGCTCGACGGCGAACTGCTCTACCGCACGCGCCTCTCCGCGCCGCTGTCCGGGCTCGAGCTGGTGTTCAGCGTCGGTGAGCTGCCGCTCGGCGCGAGCGGCGTGTGGCTCGCCTGGATCACGCTCGCCTTCGTGCTGGTACTCTGCGGTGGCTGTCTCGCCATCTATCATTTCGCCCGCGGTCACCTGCGCCTGCTGCGCCAGCAACAGGATTTCGTCGCCGCCGTCAGCCACGAGCTGAAGACCCCACTGACCTCGATTCGCATGTACAGCGAGCTGCTCGAGGCCGGCTGGGCCGACGAGGCGAAGAAGGCCGGCTGGTATCGTTACATCCGCGTCGAGGCCGAGCGGCTCTCGCGGCTCATCGCTAACGTGCTGACGCTGGCCCGCATGACGCGCGGCCAGGACACGCTGGAACTGCGCACGCAGCCGCTCGGCGCGCTGCTCGAGCGCCTCGGCGCGACGCTTGCCGCGCCGCTCAGCGCGGCCGATTTCACGCTCACGCGCCAGGTCGATCCCGCGGCCGCCGCGGCGCTGGTCGCGGTCGACGAGGACGCGCTGACCCAGGTCCTGCTGAACCTCGTCGAGAACGCGATCAAGTTCACGCCAGCCGACGCGCCGCGCCGCGTCGAACTCGCGGCGCGCCCCGCCGGCGCCGACGCCGTCGCGGTGAGCGTGCGCGACCATGGCCGCGGCGTGCCGCGCGCGGCGCGACGCCGCATCTTCGATCTCTTCTACCGCCACGGCGACGAGCTGACCCGCGAGACCACCGGCACCGGCATCGGCCTGGCCCTGGTGCGCGAGCTCGTCGGCGCCATGCACGGCCGCGTCGAGGTCGCCGACGCCGCGCCCGGCGCGGTGTTCACCATCGTCCTGCCGCGTGCGCGAGCCGGTGACGATTGAGTCCCGCATCGGCTGCCAGTAAGTTAAGGAACCTCTGAACAAGTCATGACTCGGCACCTCGCGCGCGCGCTGTCCGATTTCCGCGTTGCGACGCTTCGCCATAGCCGGCTATGACGGGCGCGTCGCGCCTTGAACTCGAACAGCGCGAACACGAACTGCTCGGCCCAGACTTATTCAGAGGTTCCTTAATCGGTACGAGCGAGTGGGCATGCCCGCGCGCCAGGCCGGAACTGCTTCCTGCCGGGCGCCGGCGAGCGGAGAGCACGATGAACGGTATTCACGACATGGGCGGGCTGACCTGCTTCGGGCCCGTGGTGCGCGAAGTCGACGAACCGGTTTTTCACGACGGCTGGGAACGGCGCGTGTTCGCCGTCAGCATGCTGAGCGGCTCGGCGCTCGGCCCGGTCGATGCGTTTCGCCATGCCATCGAGCGCATGGATCCGCAGCACTACCTCGCTACCACCTACTACGAGCACTGGCTGGCCGGCATCGAGCGGCTGGCCGCCGAACGCCACCTGGCGGACGCTGCGCCAGCCGCGCGTACCCTGCAGGCCGAGCAACTCGATGCGATCGTCGCGCGCGGCGTGAGCGCCGCACGCGACAGTGATGACTTCCGCCCGCGCTATGCCGTCGGTGACGCGGTGGTGGCGAAGAACCTCAATCCGCGCGGACATACGCGCCTGCCCCGCTACGTGCGCGGGCGACGCGGCGAGATCGCTGCCGTGCGCGGCAACCACGTGTTCCCCGACACCGCGGCACACCTGGCCGGTGAGCATCCGCAGCCGCTGTACTCGGTGCGTTTCTCCGCACGCGAGCTGTGGGGACCGGACGCCCCGGCCAGGGACAGCCTCTACCTAGACCTGTGGGAGAGTTACCTGGAGGATCCCGCGCGATGAGCGAACCCCACGACGGACACACGCATGCCCACGACGCGCCGCCGAATCCCTACCTCGAGAAGCGCCGCAACGGCGAGGAAACGGCCGCGCTCGAGGCGCGGGTGAAGGCGATCGAGGACCTCGTTGTGAGCAAGGGCCTGGTGACCACGGCCGCGCTCGATCGCATCGTCGACATCTACGAGCACGATGTCGGGCCGCTGAACGGCGCCCGCGTGGTCGCCCGCGCGTGGACCGATGCGGCCTACAAGGCGCGCCTGCTCGCCGATGGTTCGGCCGCGATCGCCGAACTCGGTTACGGCGGCCTGCAGGGCGAGCACCTGGTAGTGGTGGAGAACACCGACACCGTGCACAACGTCGTCGTCTGCACGCTCTGCTCGTGCTACCCGTGGCCGGTCCTCGGTCTGCCGCCGTCCTGGTACAAGGACGCGCCTTACCGCTCGCGCGTCGTCATCGAACCGCGCGCCGTGCTGGCCGAGTTCGGAACCGAGCTCGATGACGACGTGGAAGTGCGCGTGTGGGATTCGAGTGCCGAGATGCGCTACATGGTGCTGCCGCAACGGCCGCCCGGTACCGAAGGCATGAGCGAAGCCGCGCTCGCGGGCATCGTCACCCGCGATGCCATGATCGGCGTCACCCGCCTGGCCTCACCGTGAGCACTCGGACCCGCCCCGAGGTCGCGGTCATGGAGGGCATGGCCGCGCTGCCGCGGCGCAGCGGCGAGCTCGTCTTCCACGACGAGTGGGAACGCCGCGCATTCGCCATCGCCGTCGCCCTGTGCGAACAGGGGCTGTACGACTGGGACGTTTTCCGGGCCCAGCTGATCGCGGAAATCGACCAGCTCGGCGCGGGCCGCGAGGCGTCGGACCCCGCGGCGCCCGGCTACTACGAGCACTGGCTCGCTTCGTTGGAGAAAGTGCTCGCGCGCCGTGGCATCGCGCCCGACGAAGACGCGCCGCCGGACGCATGACGGGTCCGCGCGCTGGTGCAAGCAGACACCCCGCACGTGGGGGCGTGATCCAGATCAAGCCGCGTGCTTGGCCGGAACGGAACACTGGGAACTCGTTTTCAGCACGGATGCGGCGTTGCCGGCGCCGCCGAGAGAGTTCCCCATGCCATCGCCCCCGCTTGCCTTCTCCGCACGTCGCCGCCTGCTGCTGACCGGCGTTGCCGGCGCCCTCGCGGGCAGCCTCGACCTGACGTTCAAACTGCCGGCCGCGGCCGCGTCACCGCCCGACCTTGTCGTCTACGATGCGCCTGCCGCGCGCACGCTGCTGGCCGTGTGCCGCACCCTGTTTCCGCACGACGCGCTCGGTGACGCACCCTACATGGAATGCGTGCGGGCCATCGACACCGCCGCCGCCGATGCCGGCTACCGGGCACGCATCGACGCGGCGCTGGCCAGGCTGCCGGCCGGCTTCGATGCCGCCGACCAGGCGGCGCGCGAGCGCGCACTGAGCGCGCTGCGCGACACGCCGGCCTTCGGCGCGCTGCGCGGCGCGGCCGGCAAGCTCTACCGCAACCCGGCGGTGTGGCCGCATTTCGACTATCCCGGCCCGTCGCTGGCTTTCGGCGGCTGGGTCGATCGCAAGATGCTCGATCTCGACTGGCTGCCGGCGCAGACGCTGCAGCTCTCGGAGGTGACGTCGTCATGAGCGCGCGCTTCGATCTGAACGACGATTCGGTCGTGGTCGTCATTGGCTCGGGCGCCGGCGGCGGCACGCTGTCGGCAGCGCTGACCGCCGCGGGCGTCGACGTGGTGTGCCTCGAAGCCGGCGGCCAGGTCGCCATCGAGCAGGACCTGCCGACCATGTACGGGCGCGTGAAGTGGGCCGACACGCGCTTGTCCGAGGGTGATCTGAACCCGGCGCTGCCGGTGTTCATCGCCAAGGCCGTCGGCGGGACGTCGATCGTGTGGGGCGGCGTGGCGCTGCGCATCCAGCCGCACGAATTCGCCGCGCGCACGAACTACGGCGAGGTGGCCGGCGCCGCGCTGGCCGACTGGCCGATGAGCTATGCCGACATGGAGCCCTGGTACGCGCAGGCCGAACAGCGCCTCGGCGTGACCGGCACGCACGGTAATCCCTTCCTGCCCGATCACAACAACGCCACCCTGCTCAAGCTCGGCGCCCGCGAACTCGGCTACGCACAGGTCTCGAACGGTCACATGGCGATCAACGCGGTCGATCACGACGGCCGGCCTGCCTGCCGCCAGTTCGGTTTCTGTGCCGGCGGCTGCGTGATCGGCGCGAAGTGGTCGTCGCTGCACGCGGAACTGCCCAAGGCGCGTGCGAGCGGGCGCTTCGAGCTGCGCGAACGCGCCATGGCGGTCACCGTCGAGCACGACGACGCCGGGCGCGCCTCGGGCGTGGTCTATGTCGATGCCGACGGCAAACGCCAACGCCAGCGCGCGCGTGTCGTGTGTCTCGCTGCCAACGGCATCGAGACGCCGCGGTTGTTGCTGCTATCGGCCTCGGGACGCTTTCCCGACGGTCTCGCCAATGGCTCGGGGCTGGTCGGCCACCATTACATGACCGACCTGCTGGGGCGCGCCATCGCGATCATGCCCGGGCGCGTCGACAACTACCGCGGCACCACCTACTCGTCGCTCGTCGCCGACGACATGCGCCACGACCCGGCGCGCGGCTTTGTCGGTGGCTACCTGTTCGTACCGCGCGGCATCCACCTGCCGACCTACGTCAACGAGCCGCGCAGCGATGGCTGGGGCGCGGAGTACGCCGAAGTCATGGAGGCCTATCCGAACATGGCGTCGGCCGCGCTGATCGGCGAGGACCTGCCGGTGCACGCCAATCGCATCACGCTCGATGGCGAGACCCTCGACCAGTACGGCAACCCGGTGCCGGTGATCCACAAGCGCTACCACGACAACGATCGCGCCCTGATGGCCCACGGTCTCGAGCGTGCCGCCGACATCTATCGCGCGCTCGGCGCGACGCAGGTGTTCACGCGCGCGTCGAACACCGCCATCCACAACCTGGGTACCTGTCGGCTGAGCAATGATCCGGCCGCGGGCGTGTGCAATGCCTACGGCGCCACGCACGAAGTGCCGAACCTGTTCGTCTCCGACGGCAGCCAGTTCGTCACTTCGGGCGCGGCACCGCCGACGTTGACGATCGCGGCGCTCGCGCTGCGCCAGGCGGACCACATCGTCGGCCAGCTGCGCGCAGGGACAATCTGAGCAGCCGGAACCTGCAGTTCGAGCAGGCCGGCAGGTGTTGCGAGGTCATCCGTGGCGGCTCGAGATGACGGGGTCGCCTGGCAGTGCGCCGGTAACGACGCGACGCACGCGGCTGACGTACGGCACGCAGCGCGGCCAGGTGAACGAAGAATCCGTGCAGCCGGCAGCCAGCATCGCCGGGTACCAGTACGGGCCCGAGTCCCGATCGCGCCGTGAGAGGTGAAGTGAGACTCTGTCAGCGTGACGTGAACGCCTTTGGCGCCGGATAGCTGCAGAGCGTCATCTTGAACTGCGGATGCGCTGTCGCGTACTCACTCAGCGCGAGAAGGCGCTTGTTCAGTTCGAAGTCGACGTACGCATGCCGCACGGTGGCGCTATCGGGCACGGGCACGGCGCGCAGCCCAGCCATGAGTACGCCAATACCCAGTGAAATTGCGACAGTTGGAACGCGGCTATTCGACATGCTCCTTCAGCCCTCGTCCTGCGGGGTGTGGCGCGGATGCAAATCATTCGGCCGGCGATCGTTTCGAGACTCTGGCCAGGAGTTCGAACTGCGTGACGATGACTGTATTGAACAGCCTTTCCAGGTCTTCCCTCAAGCGGCCATCGGCCGGGTCGCTGCCGCGGTCGGTGACGAAGTAGTCGTGTCCCAGGTGGTGATGCCAGCAGAGCAGCTTGTAGGTGTCGGCAACGCGATGGTCGTGCGGCGGATTCGGCACCGGGCGATCGTCAGTCGTCGATGATGCATGCTCGGCGTCCAGCGCGAGCGCTGCGAGGTACAAGTCCCACAATGCGGCACGTTTGAGTCTCGACTCGGTGATTGCCAGGCTTTCGTCGTTTAGTGCCGCATACAGGTTGCACCGGGTCAGCTTGTCCGCGGCCATCAGGATGGGGCCGAAGTGGCCTGAAAGAGACGCGAATACGTCTGATTGCCGTAGTCTTCCGCCCCGCCAGAGTCGGGTGATGTTCGCACAGGTGATATCCAGGGTGACTCGCACTGGCTCCGGTCCTCACGCTGGGTACGCCGGGTCGTTCGAACAAGAGCAGGTCACGGTGCCGCTCCGGCGCTCAACCGATTGCTCCAACGCTTCTGGCGGCTTCCGCGTACCGGACACAGCGCCGTGCGATTCGGCTCGCTGTCTTCGATTGCGGCCCGATGCGACCGTCGTCTTCGGAGAACGCCCAGGCGCGGTCGCCGTCAGCGGAGAGTCAGGGCCGGGCGCCGGCATCCGTTCTAGCTCGTCACGCGGCCGTGCGACGGGGTGCGGCTTCTCCCGCAACCGGCGCGGCGCCGCTCGAGCAGAACGGCGACGGCAGCCAGCAGCAGGGCGAACGCGGGCGGCAGCGGCACCGGCGCCGCGCTGACCGCGAAGCCGGTCCCGGCATCGAAGGTAATGGCCGTGATGTCGAAGCCGGGGGAGACACCCGTGAACGTGAGCAAGTCGGTGCCGAACAAGCTCGTGCCGAGTCCGCCCGGTGTGGGCGCCGGATCGCCAGCGAAGTCGACGTTCTGAAAGAACTGGCCGATGTCGAGAAGCGTGAGAATCGTCGGATCGACACCCTCGCCGAAGACGAACTCGATGCTGCCTCCGCCGAGGAAGAACAGGCCGGTCGCGTGAAGCTGGTCGAAATCCGTACTACTCGCGATCTCGAGCTGGATGGTACCGCCGGCCGTCAGGTTGACGTTCCCGATCACGGTCAGCACGCCAGGCGAATTGCCCGGCGCGATCGTGCCGCCACTGGTGGTGAGTCCACCGATGATGGTGCCATCGCCAGCGACCACCCCGTCGGCACCGACGAACACGCCGAAATCGGAGCCGGCCGTGCCGCCGTTGCGCACGATCAGGGTGCCGGCGCCGCCGGCGATGTCATTACCGGGGTCCGCGTCGAAAAGCGAGGCGTTCGTGCCTACGCCGATGGTGTCGCCGCCGTCGAGCGAGGACCCGGCACCATCGACCACGGTCGTGCCGGCGGTGCCGACGAACGCACCGATGCCGACCGATTCGAGCGTGCCGAGGCCAGTGCCGGTCAGTGCGACAGAACCGCCGTCGATGATGTGCATCTCGCCGCTGCCGGGAACATTGCCCTCGGGGCCGCCAAGGCTGCCGACCACCACGAAGCCGTTATCGGCGTTGATGTTGATGGCCGAAGCGGCGCCCGTCACCGTCAGCGTACCGTGGCCGCCGCCCTGGCCGGTGAAGTCACCGCCGAGACTGATACCCAACGAGGACGGCTGCGGGTCCTGGCCGGGGAACGGGTCCAGGTTGACGACAGCGCCGTTGGATACGGTCATCGTGCCCTGCCCGCTGGTGCCGACACCGATGTAGGCCTGGGCGCTGCCGGGTACCTGCCCACCGGCAAGTGCAGGCCTGCCGGAACCGAGAAGACCCGTCATGTTCACCGTGGTGCCGGGGCCATCGACGAGAACGGTACCGGTCGAACCATTCCGGCTGGCAATCGCGAGCGCGCGCACGTCGTCGAGGATGCTTCCCTCGACGACGGAAAGCCTGCCGGTGCCCTCGAAACCGACCCAGATGGCGTTCTCTTGTGCTTCGCCCAGGGGACCGTTCTGTTCGAAGATCAGCGGCAGGATCGTCGCCTTGGAACTCTCTCGGATCGTGAGCGTACCATCGGCACCGGGCTGGCTGCCGAGCACGATGTTCGGCAGGCCGGCCCCCGGATCGCTGCCGAAAACGTCAATGCTACCGGCGCCGGCATTGCCGACGCGCTGGATGCCGAAGGCATCGAGGACAACATCGCCCGATTCGTTCACCGTAGCCGCGGCGGGAAGCGCCGCAGCCATCCCAAAGCCGCTCAGCGTGGCTGCCTTTAGCCGAGACATTACCGCTTGTCGAACTGAATCCATCCTGCTCATGGTTTGGTACTCCCTGGTCGTAGGTCGTTCAGTTGTCGTCGCATCTCCTCGACATAGATCGTTTAGCGCAGGCGAAATAGCGCTTCGCGCAGCGAACTCGAGGTCGAAGTAACCACGTCGACGAACATCAGCTTCGTCTGCGTCATGGGATCGTTATGCCTCGAGTCTAGGAACACCGGTCAAGCGCTCGCATCCCCCTAATGGGGGATGCTTCATGACAGTTGTGGCGTGGCGACATCGCAATGTGCCAGCGACCCGATGGTCGCTCTCAAGCCGGTCATTACCGATTTGAGCAATGGGTGCGCGACGGCACTATCGAACGGACGCTACGGGGGCAAGCTCGGGATCTTTGGAAACGCCGCGGCACCGATTTCCTGGAAGCCTCTATCGGCGCGACATTGCGGACCAGAGAAAGGTGGTCCGTGGGTGGGTGAGGCGGAGCGTGGCGACGTGACACTGACCGTAGCGATTGCCGGCGTTCAAGGTCTTCCGAGCGCGGTTTGCATCGAGAACGCTGCGATAAGCGAAGTGATGCCGGCGATGCATCCATGGATACATCGTTGGTAGGGTGTGCCTCGGATCGGCGAATCGGTCAACGCGCTTCCAGCAGAGTCCCGCTCGTCGAGCCACGATTACACGGACACCGCAGCGGCCTCATCGAGCTCTGAGCTAGCGGTCGCTCGAAGGCACCGAACAGGATTCGTATGGCCCGACTGCCGCACCGTTCTGACGCGGCAGATCCGACCCCTGCTCCGGCGGGCGCCGACACACCGCACCGGCGCGCGGGCACCGGTGTCAGCGCATCAGCCGCGACGGCGTTTCGCCAGGAGCGCGCCGAAGGCGCCGCCGAGCAGCCAGGCCGCGCCGGGCAGTGGTACCGTGCTGACGCCGTATTCGAGGTTGTCTATCGCCCAGGCACCGTCGCCGCCGGCGTCCATCTCGATGCGCGTGATGCGCGGCATGTCGTTGCGGAACAGGCCGAAGAACTCGGCGCTGTCGCCACTCACGGCGGTACCGTCGAACGAGGTCGTGGTGGTGCCGCCGCCGACGAAGGTCACGACGACCTGCGTGCCAGTGTGGTCGATGTCGCGAAACGCCAGGTAGTCGATCGGCGCCGCAGAGAAATCGAGTGCGAGGTAAGCACGTTCGTTGTGCTCCAGGGCGAAGCCGCCGACCGGGTTCGAGCCGCCGATACCGCCGGCCGTGCCCTCGATGCGCGCGCTGCCGGCCGAGGATGTATCCGTGATCACCAGGCCGCCCGGGAACAGGCCGGTGAGCCCCGAGACGTCCTGCCCGTCGCTGAAGCCGGCCTCGAAATCGACCTCGTGCTGGACGCTGGCGATGCCGCTGGCGAGCAGCCAGGCCTCGCGCGTCGCGTCGATGTCGGTGCCGGGACTGTTGAAAGTCTGCAAGGCGGCGAAAGCCGCCGGCGTCGTCCCGAGCAATAGCAGGAGCGCGAGGCAGTGCGCGCAGCGGACACGGGTGACGGGGCGATAAGGCATAAGACGGCTCCTCGGATCTGGGCGGACCCCCGAGTCTAACCATCACCCCCGTGCACGACCGGTAATCGTTCGCGTCGCGCGCCGGCCAGCCAAAAAAAGAGCCCCGGGGAGAGGGGCTCGATGAGCGAGCGCGTGCGTACGGCAGGGGAGTGATGTGGAAGCCGCCGCACGATCACTGCTGCTATCAACGTAGTTGCTCGCGCCGCGGTAATCACCCTACGTCCACGTATGTCACCGGTTCGCGGTAGGTCCCGCCGGGTGGCGCGGTGCACTTTGTGCGCCGGTTCAAAAAACGCGCAATCGTCAAAGAATGTTACGGATTCCCTTCTAAGCTCGGAATTGAGGACGGCGCGCGGTTAACGGGCGGAGCACATGCCCGGGCCATGCGCCGATCCGCGGCCACGAGACCGACGGAGGGACCAATCATGAACTCACGCAAGAGAACTGCGCACGCGTCTGCCGTGTGCCTGCTCGGTGCCTGCCTTGCCCTGTGCAGCGGGCCACTCGCCGCACGCGAGGTCAAGAAACTCGTCATCACCGACTTCACGAATTCGTGTGGCGGTGACGACGTCGGCGCATGGAACAACATGGTCGACGGCTGGTACGACGAGATGGACGACGAGAGCTATACCAAGGACGGCGCGTACGTGAACGGCAACATGACGCTCGAACGTTTCTGCGATCCGGACTGGAACGGCGACTGCGACGACGATCACTACATCGACGACGCGGACGCCTTCATCCTCGGCACGCACGGCGCCGACTCGGGCGATCACTGGCAGGGCGTGATGCGCTGGAGCTGGAACGGGCATTGCCGCGTCGACGGCGGTGGCAGTTCCGACGAGATGTGGGTCGGCGACTGGGATGCCGAGTTCATCACGCTCGCATCGTGCAACAGTGCGGACGACGACAACCTGCCGGGGATCCGCAATGCGATGTTCGATCCCTTCGACACTCCCGGCCACGGCCGCCGGGCGCACCAGTGGGACGCCTTCCACGGCGTGATGTGGATCTCCAACGGCCGCCGCGGCGATTACGACGACGTTGCCGACGACGGCCACGACGGCTCGATCTCCGACGCCTGGGTCTACAACCAGAAGGACAGCAAGCAGTGCCCGGTGGCCTACGCCATCAGCAGCTCGCGCAACGGCTGCCTCGTGCGCCTTAACTACGAGCGCTACAACTACATCTACGGCGATCCTCCCGGGCACAACTGGTACTGCTGGAAAGCCTACGCCAACTGTGATCCGACCGGCGAAACGGCCTGGAATCCGTGACGACGGACGCGTCCGATCGCGCCGATCGTCATGCCATCGAACCCGGGAGACAGCACCATGTATCACTCATTCATCCGCACGCTGCCGGTCCTGCTGGCGGCAGCTTCGTTCAGCACCGTCCTGCTCGCCGTGCCCGACGGCGGTGATCGTCCGGTCACGCCACCGCTCGACCCGCCGGGCATGGATCGGCTCCGCCAGATCATCGATGCGGCGATGCCCGAGGACGTGCAGGAAGACAACGGCAAGCTGCTCGTCAGCCTGCTCAAACCGCGCGTGGCGCCGAGCGATCCGTCCGGCGCGTTCAACGTCATGACCGCGCCGCGCGCGCTCGGCATGCGACGGCCGCGCCCGAGCAAGGACTGCTTCGCGCCGCCGCCGCGCTTCGCCTGCGAACTGGTCGAAGGCACGCGCGAGGGCGGTGGCGCGTTCAAGAAGGTCGAGGCCGACAGCCTCGGTAACCTGAGTTTCGTCAGTCGCCTGCCGGACCCTTCCAACGGCGCGCCGGAGCAGGTCGGCGCGGCGCCGCTACCGAGCTTCAGCATGAGTGACAAGGAGGCCGTGGCGGCCTTCTTCGATGTCTTCACCAAGGTTTTCGGCGTACCGCCCGAAGAGGCGCCGGACAGCAGCGAGTGGCAGGTCGAGAAACTGCTGCTCGGCCTGCAGGACGGTAACGAACCCGGCAAGCCGCCCGAGATCCATACCATCGCCGGCACCGTGCAGGTGCCGCGCATGCTCGAGGTGGCGGGGCTGAGCATGCCGCGCGTGCCGGTGCTCGGCGCACACGCGCAGGGGTCGATGGACGATCTCGGCCGCGGCATGCCGTTCCGCGTCGAAGTCCAGGAGTGGACGCGGTTCACGTTCCCGCCGGCGTTGCAGAGGGCCCGCGCGCGCGGCCGCAGCGAGCTGGTCGGCGAAATCGCCGAGGCGCTCGTCAACGCGTTGCGCAACGCGCCCAAGGACGTCGCGATCGAAATCGCCTACGCCAAAGTCGGCCAGTTCGACGAGCTCGGTTCTTACGGTGGTCCCGATACCGACGATGCGGGAACGCCCGCCGACGGCATTCCCGATGCCCACCGTTACGTGCCGGTGCTGCTCACCTCGGTGAGCCCGATGGCGCCGGATGCCTCGGAGGAAGAGCAGGCTGGTGCGTTCAGCACCGCCGGCCAGGAACTGGTCACGCCGTTGTTCGAGCTCAACGAATAGGCACCGCTTGGGGTTCCGTGGGTGCGGGCGTCGCGCTGCGCGCGGGCAGCGCGGCGTCTGGCCCACGGAGCCGCATTCGATTTGAAAGGAAGGAGAACCCATCATGACCAAGCCATTCATCACAGGCGCCTGCGCGGTGCTGCTCGCATGCGTGGCGGGCGCTGCCCATGCCGCCGTTACGCTGCCGTCCGGCGATTTCTTCCAGGACGGTACGCTCGAACTCCTCTACGGCGACAACGGCTCGGCGCGCATCGATCCGGCTCTGTACGTCGATAGCAACGAGCTGTTCGGCCCGGGTGCGCTCGGCGAGGTCTACGCGCCTCCGACCGGCGCCGAGTTCGCCACCGGGCTGGCTTTCGATTACAGCTTCTCTGGTATCGGCACGGACACCATGACGGTGGTCTACGGCATCACCAACCAGACCGGTCTCACCTGGACCGGCCTGCGTTTCCTCGCCGACGTCTCCGGCAATCCCTTCGACGGCCTGCTCGAACTCGCCAGCGTGCACGGCGCACCGTTAACGGCCGCCGACCCTGCCGCGTGGGGTATCGACGACTTCGACACCGGCAACCTCTACATCACCGACATCCTCGGCGCCGGTCAGCTCGACAACAGCGACGGCTGCGGCGGCGTCGCCTGCGCGGCCGAGGGCGCCTTGCAATGGAACCTCGACCAACTCGCCGACGGGCAGCGCTGGGTGGTCACCGTACAGCTCTCCGAAGCCGGCCTCGTCGGTTCGCAGCGCTGGCTCGAGTTCGCGCTCGACGACGGCGGACCGACCGGCGACGTCCTGAGCTTTTCGGGCCAGGCGGTGGTCGTGCCGCTGCCGGCCGCGGCGTGGCTGCTGCTCGGCGGAGTACCGCTGCTGGCGGCGCGGCGTCGTGCCGCCGGCGCCGAACGCGCGGTTCAGCCGCGCGGACAGAGCGCGACGCCGAGCAGGCACAGCACGCCCAGGGCGAGGTAGCCGACCGCCGCGCTCCAGAAACCGAACGGATCCTCGTCGCGCGCGACGGGGCCACGGAAATAGGTCTGCCCGGTCAGCATGGAAGCACCGCCCGCGGCCAGCATCACCCAGCCGAACGTGGTCAGCAGGGTGACGTTGTCGGGAGATACCTGGCACATGTTGCGGACCCCGCGCTGTCAATGAAGATGCTGATGCTACTGCCCGCCCCGGTTTAGCGGCAGGCAGCCGCGCTGGCACAGGTGCGCGATCGGGTGCGCATGTAGACTGGTCGCGCTGATGCGTCGCACCCACCGGCATCCCCCGTCCATCCACGGAGCGTTCCAGCCTCATGCACAGCCGCGCCGGCGCGCCGTCGTCGATATCCGTTCGCCTGGCCGCGCGCGTGCTGATGGCGCTCGCGCTCGCCGGCGCTGCCGGTTGCCAGCCCGCGTCGCTGGTCAACGCGCTGCTCGACGATGCGCACTTTCGCGTCGAACGCGATCTGGCCTATGGCAAGGATGCGCGTCAGCGCCTGGATTTCTACCGGCCCGCAGGCCAGGCCCAGCGCCAGCCCGTGGTGCTGTTCGTCTACGGCGGTAACTGGCGCAAGGGTGACAAGGCGACTTATCTCTTCGTCGCCCACGCCCTCACCGCGCTGGGCTACCGCGTCGCGATCCCCGATTACCGTCTCTATCCATCCGTGACCTGGCCTGTGTTCGTCGACGACGTGGCGCGCGCGCTGGACTGGCTGACCGGCCCGGAGGGGCCCGCCGCCGGCGCGCCGGTGATTCTCATGGGGCACTCGGCCGGCGCGCATACCGCGGCACTGCTCGCGACCGATCCCGGCTATTTCGAGCGGGCCGGGGTCGATGCTCCGCTCGCCGCGTTCGTCGGTCTTGCCGGACCCTACGAACTGCCGTTCACCGACAACGTGCGGCCGGTTTTCGCGTCGCTCGACGAGCCGGCCGCCGTGCAACCGGTTGCGCTCGATGTCGCGCACATGCCGCCGACGCTGTTGCTGCACGGCAGTGACGACACCCGCGTCGTGCCGCGTCACTCGCGCCGCTTCCGTGATGCGCTCGCGTCCGCCGGCATACCGGTTCGGCTCGAGGTATACGAGGGTATCGGCCATGTCGAACTCGTCGCCGCGCTGGCGGCGAACCTGCGCTGGCTGGCGCCGACTTACGACGACGTGGCGCGGTTTCTGCGCGACGGTGATTCGCCGCCGCAGTGATTGGCGCATGCCTCAGCGGCCCGTGGGGCGAAACGCGGCCGCGCCACGGTGTCAGCATTCTTGACAACGGCGGCCAGGGCGGCGGACGTCATTCAAACATGTGAAGCGATTCGCATGGGCTGCTCGTAACCGATTGATTCGCTGCCGGCGCGATGGCGGCCGTGTGCGCCTCGGGCATCGAAGTACGCAGCCGTTGGCGGGATCTTTCCCGACGGTTGTCAGGATATTTTACAGGAGGAGGGTTTGTTCGGGACCGCGGCGGATTGTAACTAATTGATTTTTATAAACTGTCAGTGGCTGGCCCGCATCTTGCGCAGATCTTCCTGCCCGACGTCCTTTTCGCCGCGCAGGACGGGATGGCTCCGCGCCACTTACCTGATTCCCCGCAAGGAGAACTTTCGACATGAAGAAGATCCTGATTTCGGCGACCCTGCCGGCCCTCCTGCTCGCCCTCGACGTCAACGCGACGGTTATCCTGAGCCCCACGGCAATCAGCCAGAACACGCTCGGTAATCGCGATGGCGGTGTCGACATCGGCAACGTCATCGACCAGTCCGGCCTGTCGAGCGCCTTCACCAGCGGCGTGACCGATTTCGACACCTACCTCGGTAGTAACCCGACGCATTCGTTCCTCGCGAGCGACAACGAATGGTTCGCGCCCGACGGTGAGTTTCTCGGCAACATCGACTTCGACCTCGGCGCCGTCTACGACGTCGACCGCGTTGCCATCTGGAACGAGGACGCAACCGGCGTGTCGCGCTTCGAACTCATCACCTCGCTCGACTCCACCTTCGCCGCCAGCACGAGCTTCGGCTTCTTCTCGCTGACGAACAATCCGCGCGATGTGGACTACCTGGCCGACGTCATCTCGCTCGGCGCGATCAGCAGCGCGCGCTACGTGCGCATGAGCCTGGTCGGTTTCTACCCCGACGAACAGAACGTCGCCGACCAGGCCTCGCTCGGTGAGGTCGCGTTCTCCGTTGCCGCTGCCGGCGACGTACCCGAGCCGGCCAGCCTCGCTCTCGGCGCGCTGGGCCTGCTTGCCGCGGGTTCGCTGGGTCGCCGGCGCCGCTGACGGAGCGACGCGCCGCGGCCTCGTTGCCGCGGCGCAGGGCATTCAGGGCCCGGATGCTGCCGCATCACGCTCGCCATCGACGAGCGTGATGTCGCGGCGGATTCGCGCTGCGGGTCCATCGCCCCGAACGCAGCCGGTCTCGCCGCCCTCGGTGTGCACGCCGACACGTGCGAGGAGCGCCGCGTAGTCGGGCATCGTCTCCAGTGCGCGGAAGCGGTCATACAGGGGCACGAACAGTGCCGTGCCCGCGACGTGGTCGAAGGCCGCCACGAGAGCGGCACCGTCCGTGATATCGCCATCGTCCAGGCAACATTGGCCGAAGCGCTGCATGACCCGATCCAGGCTGAGGGCCGGCGTGCCGGTGCGCAGGGCGAGGTCGGCCTCCAGAAAGTACGCCACGCCGCTCCAGTAGACGCGCATGTAGCTCCCCAGCGCGTGCATGTCGCGGCTTGCCGCGGCCAGCGGGCGCCGCGTGGTCTCGCCGCTCATCGCCGCACTGCCGCGCGCGAAGCCGGCCGCGATCCGGCGCCATGCCATGCATTCGGTGATGAGGCCGTCGCGCGCCTGCAACAGGTGCTGGTAGTAGGTCGCGAGACCTTCGGACAGCCACACGTCGGTCTTCCCCGGGTAGGGGATGAACAGGTGGCTCAACTCGTGCGGCGCCGTCCAGTCGGTCAGAAAGCGCTCGAGCGGAAACGCCGGGTCGACCCAGAAATGCACGCCCTCGCGGCCGCGGCGCAGGACGCGCGCGAACGGCACCGGTTCGCCGGCACCCCGGCGCGTTTCGACGACGATGCGGATGTCGTCGCGCGGCAGTTCGCCGTGCAGCATCCGCACCGTGCGCGCGGCGCGCCCGAGCCAGCGCGCCAGCTTGTCGCGCTCGGCGGCGCCGAGCCTGGCATCCCAGGTGACGTCGAACGCGCTGGCGGTCCCGGGCAGGCGCTCGGCGCTGGCCGGTATGGCAAGCGCGCAGAGCAACGCGCACAGCACGCGGCCGACTCGCGCCGGCCAGCCGGGCCGCAAGGGCGTTGCAGGTGAGGCGCGCCTGGTGATCACGAACGTCGAGTATAGCCGTCGCCGCGACCGGACCATGCGCGGGTGTCGCCGCTGCGCGCCGGTGTCGGGGCCGGCTGACCGTGGCCACGAGCCGGCGCGTTTTCTGGTATACCAGTCGCCTTTGTCCCGGGGAGTCTCCGTTTCGATGATTGCATTCCGTTCGATCGCGCCGGCGCTCGCGCTCGTCGCGACCTTTGCCGCCCACGCCGAGAGCAGCGCGCCGGCCGATACCGACTGGCCGAGCTACAACCACAACGTGAACGGTCAGCGCTGGACCGCGCTGGACCAGGTTACCGTCGACAATGCCGCGCGCCTCGGCGAAGTGTGCCGGCTGCCGGTCGAGCAGGCCGGCGCGTTCCATACCGGCATCCTGCACATCGACGGCACGCTGTACTTCACCACCGCGACGGACACGCTCGCGGTCGACTCCGCGGATTGCACGCTGCGTTGGCGCCATCACTACGAGATCGCCGATCCGAGCGGCACGGCGCTGATGGTCAATCGCGGCCTGGCCTACGCCAACGGCCGCCTCTACCGCGGCACCACCGATGCGCGCCTGCTGGCCATCGACGCCCGCAGCGGCGAGACCGTGTGGCAGTTCCAGGCCGGCGATCCTCAGCAGGGCGAGTTCTTCAGCAGCGCGCCGCAGGTCTACCAGGGCCTCGTGATCATTGGCACGGCCGGTGGTGACTGGGGGATCCGGGGGCGCGTGATGGCCTACGACGCGGCGACCGGCCGCGAGGTGTGGCGCTTCTACACCATCCCGCGCGGCGACGAACCCGGTGCCGATTCATGGAAGAACGCCGACAGCGCACGCTACGGCGGTGGCGGGACCTGGTCGACGTTCACGATCGATCACGCGAGCGGCGAAGTGTTCGTGCCGGTCGGCAATCCCGCACCGGACCTGTTGCCCAGCCTGCGGCCCGGAGACAACCTCTACACGAACGCCATGGTCGTACTCGATGCCGCCAGCGGCGCGCTCAAGTGGTATCACCAACTGCTCGCGAACGACGGCCAGGATCTCGATCTCGGCGCCGCGCCGATGCTCTATTGGAACAGCGCCGGCGAGCCGATGGTCGCGATCGGCGGCAAGGACGGCTACGTCTACGGCGTCAACCGCGAAACCCGCGAGCGCGTGTTCAAGACCGCCATCACGACGATCAGCAACGCCGGTCTCGACCCGACCACGTCCGGCATCGAGGTCTGCCCCGGCGTCCTCGGTGGCGTCGAGTGGAACGGTCCCGCGCTCGACAAGACCAACAAGGCCATCGTCGTCGGCAGCGTCGACTGGTGCAACGTGCTCAAGGCCGACGAGGGCTTCACCTTCAAGCCGGGCCAGCCCAACATGGGCGGGGTGTTCGAACTGGCCGAGGAGAGCCGCGGCTGGGTCGTCTCGCTCGATGCCGACATCGGCGCGGTGCGCTGGAAGCACGAGACGGCTGCACCGATGGTCTCCGGCATCACGCCGACCGCGGGCGGCGTCATCTTTGCCGGCGACATGGGCGGCCGCTTCTTCGTGCTCGATGCGCGTGACGGCAGGCGCCTGTTCGAAGCCGACACCGGGGGCGCTATCGCCGGCGGCGTGATCACCTACATGCGTGACGGGCGCCAGTATGTCGCGGTGACTTCGGGCAACGTGTCGCGGCTGACCTTCGGCACCACCGGCAGCCCGACGCTGCTGCTCTATGCGCTCGATGCCGCGGGCGGCAGCGTGCCGGCGGCCGCGACCGCTGCGCCCGATGCGCCATTGCGCGAGCCCGACGCCGCGGCCGGCCGCACGCTGTTCGCGAAGGTCTGTGCGGCCTGCCATGGCGGCCGCGGCGAAGGCCTGTCCGGTCCGGCGTTGCAGGGTCTCGCCGGGCGCATGGACTTCGAGCGCACCGTCGAGTGGATCCGGAATCCCTCGGCGAAGATGCCGAAGCTCTACCCGGCGCCGCTCGACGCGCAAGCCGTGGCCGACGTCGCCGCCTACGTCCAGGGCCTGTGAGCCGGTACCTTGGCAGCGCTGGCAGCACTGCCAGCGAGGCCGTGCAGGCGGCCGTGCGCCGCTGCCGGCACCGGGCGGTCATCGTCCCGCAGCTGCCGTCGTCCTTGCCGTTACGTGTCCGCCAACCAACCGCATCGGAGAAACAACCGTGAACGCAACACTCGACCAGCATCTCTCTGCAGCCGTCGCCGACGGCGCCGCGCCCGGCATCGTCGCGCTCGCCGCGACCGATGCGGGCGAGATCTACCGTGCCGCTTTCGGTCGCAGGGGGCCCGGCGAGGCACCGGCAATGACGCCCGACAGCGTTTTTCGCATCGCCTCGATGACCAAGGCGATCACCGCCGCCGCGGCGATGAAGCTGGTCGAGGAGGGACGCATCGCGCTCGAGCAGCCGATGCGCGAGATCGCGCCCGAGATCGGCGAGGCGCAGGTACTGACCGGCTTCGCTGCCGACGGGACGCCACAGACGCGGGCGCCGAAGCGCGACATCACCTTGAGGCACCTGCTGACGCACACCTCCGGCTACTCCTACGACCTGTTCAACCAGCGCGTCAACAGCTACATGGCCTACCACCAGCTGCCCTCGATCGCGAGCTGCCTGTACGACTCGCTGCGTGCGCCGCTGGTGTTCGATCCGGGCGAGCGCTGGGAGTACGGCATCGGTATCGACTGGGCCGGACGCATCGTCGAAATCGTCAGCGGCATGACGCTCGCGGACTACCTCGAGCGCCATGTCTTCGCGCCGCTCGGCATGCGTGACACGGCCTTCGAGCTGCGTCCCGACATGGCCGAACGTCTCGTCGACGCGGCCGCCCGCGGCGCGGACGGCAGCGTTGCGCGCATCGATTTCGAGTTCCCGAGCGACGCCGATTTCCACATGGGCGGCGGCGGGCTCTACTCGACCGCGCCCGACTACCTGCGCTTCACGCGCATGATCCTCGGCGGCGGTGAACTCGACGGCGTGCGCGTGCTCGCGCCGGAGACGGTCGCGTTGATGGGGCAGAATCACATCGGCGACATCGTCGTGCCGCCGTTCGAGAGCGACAACCCGGCGATGGCTCTCTCGGCCGACCTCTTTCCGGGGCAGGTCGCGCGCTGGGGACTCTCCTTCGTGCTCAACACCGAGGACCTGCCGGGCGGACGCGCGGCGATGAGCATGGCGTGGGCCGGCGTGCACAACACGTTCTTCTGGATCGACCCCACGCGCCGCTTGACCGCCGTGCTGATGATGCAGCTGCTACCGGCCAACGATCCCCGGGTGCTCGGTACGCTGGTCGGCTACGAGCAGGCGCTCTACGCCGGCCTTTCCTGAGCGGCGTTGATGCGCTGCGCGGCTATCCGCGCGGTGCCGTATCCTCCGCCGCGCCGGCCGACAGCAGGTCGGCCGGTTCGGTCTGTGCGAGTTCTTTCTCCACTTGTTCCGCGACGTCGTCGGCGGCACTGATGTCGATCTCTTCCGGATCGGGGCCGGCCGGCACCGGCGTCGCGGGCCGCGGCGTCGGCGCCGTCACTTCCGCGGGCGGTGCGGACAGGGTGACTGCGTAGGCCGGCGCCGGCATGTCGATGCCGGCCTCGTCGAAGGCCGTCTTGACCAGCCGCCGCGCCTCCGACGCCACCCTGGCGAAGTTCGCGGCGCCCTGGTCGACCCAGCCGTAGATCTCGAGCAGTACGCTGGAGTCGCCGAGTCCGACCACGGCAGACGATGGTGCCGGCTTGTCGACCACGCCGTTCATGCGCGCGAGCGTGGCGATGGCGAGATCCTGCGCGCCGTCGAGTTCCACGTTCGTACCGACGCCGACCGCCACGGTGAACCGGCGCAGCGGGTTGCGCGTGTAGTTCCGCACCTTGCCGTTGAACACGAGCGCGTTCGGCAGGCGCAGGTGGTTGCCGTCAGCATCCAGCAGGGTCGTCTCACTCGTGGTCATGCGCAGCACGGTGCCGGTCGAGCCGTCGATGTCGACCACGTCGCGGGCGCGGAACGGCTGGCGGATCGCGAGGAGTATGCCCGCAAGGTAGTTTTCGACGATGTTGCGGAACGCGAAACCGAGTGCGATACCGACCACGCCAGCGGCGCCGAGCGCGGTACTGATCACGGCGCCGGCGTCCATCAGCAGCAGGGCGGCGACCAGGCCCGCGAGCAGCACCAGGACGAACACCGTCTGGCGCAGCAGGTTCTGCAACAGGGTACGCGCGCTGAGCAGCTGGTAGAGAAAATCGGCATCGCGCAGCAGGCGCGCGGCGAGCCAGAAGCCGGCGAACACGAGCAACGCGGAGAGCAGCAGGGGCAGGCTGCCGAGGGCGCCCTGCAGGCGCGCCCGCACCGCGGCCCAGGCGTTGTCGAGACGGCGCGCGAGGTCCCGCTCGACGGCTATCTCGTTGACCACGAGCAGCACGCCGTCCAGCTTCTCCGCCATGCGCACCGCATCGTCGGCGGCCGCGACGCTGGGCGCGACTCCGCGCAGAACGACGACGCCGGCCGTGACCTCGGCGCGGATGTCGCGGAACGCCGTGACGGCGGCGAGGATCGCGCGCAGACGCTCGCCGAGCGCGGCGCCTTCGCTGGCAATCTCGCCAGCCTCGGCCTGGCTCGCCTGCGTGGCGAGGCGGTCGGCCTCGTCCGCCGACAGGGCCGCCGGCGGCACCTCGAGCGGCACAGCCGGCGGTTCGGGATCCGGCGTCGCGGACGCGGCTGGCGCGAGGAGCAGGAGCAGGGCAAGAGCGAGAACCGGCATACCGCCAGCTTAGCCCGAGCGACGATGCGGCGTCTCGTCCGTCGCCGCGTACCTTGCGCCCTCAGCGACGCCTCAGGCCGGCGTGACCGAGCACCAGTGCCGACAGCAGCAGGACAGCCGGAGCTGGCAGCGGCACGGCGGTGATGATCCGTATGGCATCGTAGTTCGTCGAGTCCGTACGAAACTGTTCGAGGCGCAGCGTGTTGCCGTCGATCAGCCAGCGATCGCCGCCCGGAAAGCCGCCGGCGCCGTGATAGAAGACGTTGGGATCGGTCGTCGTCTCGTAGGTCACGCTATCGAGACCGAGCACGGCGTCCGTGGCATCGAGCCCTTCGGCGCGGAAGATCACCCCGAGGATCGGCGTCGAGAACGTCACCGTGCCTGGCGCAGTATCGACGAATTCCGCGGGGCCGAGCGGGTCGGTGTAGAGGTAGTAGCTGTTGACGACCGTTCCGGCCGCGATGACGCCATCGCTATTCGTCCCGGCCGTGTTGAGCGCGAGCAGGTCGGCGCCCAGGGTAACGGCGGTACGTTCGGCGAACAGGTTCGCGACACCGTTCGCTTCGTGGATGCTGCCCCGCGTGACGTCGGCCCCGGGCACGATTTCGAGGATGCTGCCGGTGGTCGAGACGATGGCGGCGGCTGCGGCATGCGACAGTACGAACGACGCGCAGAAGATCGCTCCGATAATACGTTTCATATCACGTGTTCCTTGTGATGGTGTTCGCTCGCACCGGCCATGGGCGGTCAGCAGGCCGCATCGCCGGGTGGTGCGCGGCGCAAGGGCAACCACGCCGTGCGGCGGCACGATCTCACCATAAAGCAGCGACGGTGTCGCCTAACCGGTCACAGCTTTGAGAATCGGGCGGTTCCATCGATTGCGCGTTCCGCAGCGCCCCGGGACAGCGCGCAGCGGGCTCTCGGTGGCGCGTCGCTTCAAGCGATGGTGAAGCCTTCGAAGCCACGGTCCGCCGCGGCGTTGCATTCGTCGCGGTAGGCGCCGGCGCCGCCGAAGTAGAACAGCACCACGCGCGGTTTGCCGGGGATGTTGCCACCCATGAACCAGGAGCCGGCAGCACGCGGCAGTACCGTCTGGTTGACGAGGTCGTCCATGTGGTCGCGCCATGCCGCGACTGCCTGCGGCGTGGGTTCGATGGTGCGATGCCGGCCGTCGCGGAGATGGCCCAGCGCACGGCCGATCCATTCCACGCAGCCATCGATGACGACCGGGATGTTGGCGAACGGACTCTGCGGGCCGCCGACCATGAACAGGTTCGGGAAGCCGTCGGAGCAGATGCCGAGGTAGGTCTGGGGCCCGGCAGCCCAGTGCGCGTTCAGGGTCACACCGTCGCGGCCACGGATGTCCATCTGCTTGAGCGTCCCGGTGACGGCATCGAAACCCGTCGCGAAGACGATGATGTCGGCGGGATACTCCGTCTCGCCAACCATGACGCCATCACGCGAGATCGCGGTGATCGGGTTGTCGCGCACGCTGACCAGGTGCACGTTCTCGCGGTTGTAGGTCTCGTAGTAGAAATGCCCGAGTGGCGGGCGCTTGGCGCCGAGTGGATGATCCTTCGGGCACAGCAGTTCGGCCGTTGCCGGGTCTTCGACGATGGCACGAATCTTCTCGCGCACGAACTCGGCCACGGCTTCGTTGGCCTGTTCGTCGGTGAAGATGTCGTCGAAGGTCTCGAACAGGAAGCGGAAGGTGCCCGTTTCCCAGTAGCGTTCGAGGATGCGCCGGCGCTCCGCTTCACCGACGTCGGCGACGTTGCGCCCGGCCGCCTCGAAGTCGAAAGCGAAGAAATGCCGGCGCGTCTTCTCCCAGATCGTGTCGTAGTTCGCGCGGTACGCTTCGCGCTCGTAATCGGTCAGCGGTGCATTGCGCGCCGGCAGCACGTAGTTCGGCGTGCGCTGGAACACGGTGACCTCGGCGGCCGTCTGCGCAATCAGCGGAATGGCCTGCACGGCGGTTGCGCCGGTGCCGATCACGGCGACGCGCTTGCCGGTGAAGCTGACCGGTTCCTTGGGCCAGTTGCCGGTCAGGTACCACTCGCCGGCGAAATCGTCGATGCCCGGGAAGTCGGGCTTGTAGGGCGTCGACAGCGGACCGGTCGCGGTCACGAGGTAGCTGCAGGTGTGGGTGCGGCCATCGCTGGTGTCGACGTGCCAGGTGTTGGTCGGCTCGTCGTAACGCGCCGAGCGGACGCGCGTGTCGAACTGGATGTCGCGGCGCATGTCGCAGAAATCGGCCACGTACTGCAGGTAGGCGCGCGCCTCGGCCTGACCCGGGTAGCGTTCCGACCAGTCCCAGGTGTCCTGGATTTCTTTCGAGAACGAGAAGGCGTAGACCCAGGCCTCGCTGTCCGTGCGTGCTCCGGGGTAACGGTTGTAGTACCACGTGCCGCCGACGTCCGAGGCCGCTTCGATGACCCGCGCGCTCATGCCGAGTTCGCGCAGCTCGTGCAGCATCCGCAGCCCGCCGAAACCGGCGCCGATGACGATGGCATCGAAGTCGACTGCGGATTCTCCTTGCGCCTGCCTGCGCGGGTTGTCACGCGTGCTCGATACCGCGCTCGCCACTGTGCTCATGGATGGTCTCTCCTCGTTAGCGTGTTCCGCCCGCGTGCGGCCGGCGCGACGCATGCGCCAGCGGGGCCTGCCCGCGGGTCAGCATAGGACATGCCGCGGAGCGGTTCGAGTGCGCCGCGGCGGCCGCCACGGTCGCGGGCCGTTCACGGCTCGCGCAGGTAGGTGAACGCGTTGCCGCGCATGATCAGCCGGTGTCGCGGCCCGGGCAGCTCGAGATCGAGCGATTCGGAGGCGATGTCTTCCTCGTAGA
>JAUIFX010000228.1 GCA_030429865.1 Gammaproteobacteria bacterium
GGACACGCCCGAGGGCGTCGGGCAGGACGCGCAGGCGGCGCCGCCGCGCGCCTCCCGCGGACCCTGGTTCATCCTTTTCATACTGCTGGTCCTCGCCGCCGGCGCCGGTTACTGGTGGATCACGGTCGTCTACCACGCCGAGCGCGCCGCGCTGGTCGCGCGCCTGGAGTCGCTGGCCGGCGCCGATGCCACGGTCGAGGCGCAGCTCGCCGAGCAGGCCGGGACGCTGGCGGCCGCGGTCGCCGGTACGGAAGCGGTCGAGAGCCGCATGCGCTCGCTGGGCCAGGCCCAGGACGACCTCGCCGAGTCGGTAAAGACGCTGTTCGCCAAGGACGCGCAGCTCTCGCTCGACTGGGTGCTGGCAGAAACCGAGTACCTGGTCTTCGCCGCGACCCAGCGCCTCGCACTCGAACACGACGCGGCCACGGCGGCGAGCGCGCTGCGCGCGGCCGACCAGCGCCTGCGCGCGGCCAAGCACCCCGACCTGATCGGCCTGCGCGACCAGATCGGGCAGGACATCGCCGCGCTCGAGGCGGTCGCCGAGCCCGACGTCGAGGGCCTCGCGCTCTACCTCGCCGGCGCGGTGACCGACGTCGAGGCGCTGCCGACCAAGCCCATCGCCGACATCGACACTTCGTTCGCGCACATGAGCGACGAACAGATCGCGCCCGACAACTGGCGCGGCGTGGCCAAGGCCGTGTGGTCCGATCTCGTCAGCCTGGTCGAGGTCAAGGATGGCGCGCTGTCCGACGGCGTGTTGTTCGACCCCGAGCTGCGTTATTTCCTGGTGCAGAACCTGCGCCTCGAACTCGCCAGCGCGCGCCTCGCCGCGCTGCGCCGGGACACCGACAATTTCCGCGCCGCGGCGAAGCTCGTGACGGACCTGCTCCAGACCTACTACGACACCGAAGACGGCGCGGTGAAAGCGCTCATCGCGCGCCTCGACGCGGCGCGCGGCATCGAGTTCGACCCGGCGCTGCCGAGTGTTGCGGGCAGCCTCGAGGCCGTGCGCAAGGCGCGCGCCGAACTCGGTGACGTGGCAGTCGCGGGAACGGCGCGATGAAGACCCTGGCCGTCGTGCTCGTCGCCCTCGTGGCGGCGGTGGTGGCCGCACACTACGTCGCGGAGGACCCGGGTTTCATCGTCATCGGTTATGGCGGCACCGTGGTGCGGACCACGTTCGCGTTCTTCCTGATCCTCGCGCTCGTCGCGTTTCTCGCCCTGCACGGCCTGATCAACCTGCTGCAGCGCGTGGGCCGCATGCGCAAGCGCTGGAAGCACTGGAGCGACGATCACCGCCGGCGCCGCGCGCACGAATCGCTGGCCGGGGGCCTGATGGCGATGGCCGGCGGCGACTATGCGCGTGCCGAGCGCCTGTTCCGCCGTGGCGTCGACGACGACAGCCAGCCCGAGGCGCATTACCTGGCGGCGGCCGAGGCCGCGCATGCCGCGCGCGCGCCGGCGCGCCGCGACAACTACCTGTCACTTGCCGTCGGCGCGGAGCCCGCGGCACGCACGGCGCTGGCCATCAAGCGCGCCGGCTGGCTGCTCGACAACGGCCAGGTCACCGAGGCGCGCCCCCTGGTCGAGAAACTGGCGCAGACCGAGTCGGGCAACCCGCAGGTCCTCGGCCTGCGCCTGCGCCTGGCCCGGGCGAGTTACGACCATGCCGGCCTGTTCGAGCTGATCCCGGCGCTGCGGCGCGATCGGGTGCTCGGACACGACGCCCTGAACGAACTCGAACGCGAGGCGGCCATCGCGCTGCTCTCGCGTGCCGACCTCACGCGCGAGACCCTGGAGTCGCGCTGGTCGGCGCTGGCCAAGAACCTGCGCACCGATCCCGAGGTCGTCATCGCCTACGTGCGCGGCCTGTGCCGCCATGGTGACGACGCCGTGGCCGAGGAACTCGTGCGCAAGCGCCTCGAGCGCCGCTGGGACACCGGTCTGGCCGCGGTCTACGGCGAGATCCGCTGCGAGCCGCCGACCCGGCAGCTGCGCAAGCTGGAGGCCTGGGCGGTGGCGCGCGCCGACGATCCGGGCCTGCGCCTGGCCTGGGCGCGGCAGTCGATCCGTGCCGGGCTCTGGGGACAGGCGCGCGAAAAGGTCGAAAGCCTGATCGATCACACGCCGAGCCCGCTGCTGCACGAGCTGCTGGCCGAGATCGCCGAGGGCACTGGCGACGACGGCGCCGCCGCGCGCCACCGCAAGGCCGGGCTCGAGCTGGCCATCGGCGTGGAACCGGCGCGGGCGACCCTGCCCGCACCGCGCGCCGGCGGCGAACACGCCGCCTGAGGGGAGCCGTCCGCCGCGCCGCGTTTGCGGCGCGCTCAGTCGTCCTTGGGTACGCTGCGCGCGCTCGCCAGCCAGCGCAGCAGCGGTTGCCAGTACTCGCGATCGGCGGCGGTCGCGAGCGGCGCGAACTCGAAGATCGACATGCCGCGCTCGGCCGCCTTGAGGTAGTGCGAACTCTGGCGGATCCAGGTCAGGAACGGGAAACGCCGCCCGGACGGCAGGCGCACGTCCATGAGCAGGTCCTCGAGATCCTCGGTGGTGCGTGCGCCCTCGCGCACGCGGCTCGCCACGGTCGCGATCTTGACGTCTTTCTGCACGAGCGTGCGCAGCGCGCGCAGTTCGCCGAAGAAGCGCTGCGCGGCGCGGATGTCGACCGGCGAGGGCACCACCGGGATGATCACCGTCTGCGCGCGCTTGAGCAGTGACGCAAGGCTTTCGTCGTGGGTGCGTGACGGTGCATCCATGATGACGACGTCGGTCGAACGCGGCACGCGCAGGCCGCGCTTGTGCGCTTCGACGCCGTGGATGCGCGGCGCGGTGTCGGGGCGCGCGGCGAGCCAGTCGGTGCTCGAACCCTGGGGATCGAAATCAGCCAGCGCGACGCGCGCGCCTTCGGCCGCGTAGTAGCCGGCGAGATTGGTCGCGACGGTGGTCTTGCCGCTGCCGCCCTTGGCGTTGAGTATGAGAATCGAGCGCATCGACGTCCCCCTGCGAGCGGACCGGCGTCGTGCGCATGCCGCGCGACGCCGCGTTCCGGCGTGATTCCCCGGCGCGCGCGCCGGCTCCCCCGGGGCCCGGGCCGGACCCGTCCCCGCAAGCGGTCCCGCGGCGCTCCCAGGCGGCAGCGCCGGTGCGAGCGCCTCTCGGAACGCCCGCCGCTGCCGCCCGCAAGGGGCCCGGAACCGCGTCCAGTATACCGATCCTGTGCCGGGCGCCGCTGCGCGCCGCGCGGCCCGTTCAGGCCGCCGGTTGCTTCCGCACCGCGTCGCGGCGTTCCATCATGCGCTCGATGGCGGGATTGAGCAGCAGCTCCATCGCGAACACCATCTTGCCGGCCGGCACCACGATGGTATCGGGCTTGGACATGAACGAGCCCTGCAGCATCTCCAGCATGTAGCGGTAGTCGGGTGAGATCTTGCGCCGGTTCTGGATGTGGATGACGACCATGCTCTCGTCGTTCGAGGGGATCTCGTCGAGCGTGAACGGGTTGGAGGTGTCGACCGTCGGCACGCGCTGGAAGTTGACGTCGGTACGCGAGAACTGCGGGCAGATGTAGTGCACGTAATCGGGCATGCGCCGCAGGATCATCTGGGTCGCGGCCTCGGCCGAGTAGCCGCGCACCGCGCGATCGCGCTGGATCTTCTGGCTCCATTCGAGGTTGATGATCGGAACCACGCCGATGAGCAGGTCGACGAAGCGCGCGATGTCGGCCTCGGCGCCGACGAAGCCGCCGTGCAGGCCCTCGTAGAACAGCAGGTCGGTGTCGCGCGGCAGCGGCGTCCACTCGGTGAACTTGCCCGGCGCGACGCCGTGACGGCGTGCTTCGGAATTGGTATGCACGTAGTAGCGCCGCCGGCCCACGCCGTGCTCGGCGTAGGTACGGAACAAGGTTTCGAGCTCGCCGAGCAGGTTGCCGGCCGGGCCGAAATGGGTCAGCGTCTCGCCGCGCTGATCGGCGAGCTCGACTTCGCGCTGCATCGCCGCGCGATCGTGGCGATGGAAACTGTCGCCCTCGATGATGGCGGGGTTGATGCCTTCGCGCTGGAAGATGTGCTCGAAAGCGGTCTTGACGCTGGACGTGCCGGCACCGGAGGAGCCGGTCACGGCGACGATCGGATGCAGTTCGGACATGCTGGCGGATGACCTCGGCGACGCCTGCTGCGGAACGAATATTGTAGAGCCTCACTCTGGGCCGCGACCACAGCGTCCGCACGCGCCGCGATCGGCCCGGCGGGCGGCGTCGAAATGGGTGAGAATAGCCGCCCGCGCGGGGCCCGGCGCCGCGCCAGCACCGCCATTCGCGAGAGATTCCTGCGCAGATCCATGGGTTTCGTCGATCCTCGTACCCGCGAACTCTATACCCGCCTGCTCGGCCACCTGGCCCCGCACTGGCGCGTGTTCGCCCTCTCCGTGGTCGCGATGGTTGCCCTGGCGGCCACCGAGTGGATGCTGCCGGCACTGCTCAAGCCCTTGATCGACAAGGATTTCGATCTCGCCGGGCGGGGTGACCTCTACGCTACGCCGGCGCTCCTGGTGGGCCTGTTCCTGCTGCGCGGCTCGCTCTCCTACGTCGGCACCGTCGCGCTGGCCTGGGTCGCCCAGCGCACCATGGCGGACCTGCGCGTGGCGATGTTCCGCAGCCTCGTACACCTGCCGTCGCCGTTCTTCGACCAGCGCAGTGCCGGCGAGTTGATCGCGAAATTCACCTTCGACGTCACGCAGGTGTCGCAGGCCACCACGCGCGTCATCTCGGTGCTGGTCAAGGACTCGGCGGTGGTCGTCGTGCTGCTCATCTACCTGGTCTACCTGAACTGGCGACTGGCCCTGTTCCTGCTCCTGTTCGCACCGCCCATCGGCTACGTCGTACGCCGCGTTTCGCGGCGCATGCGGCAGATGAGCCGGCGCCTGCAGGCCTCGGTCGGCGACATCAACCAGGTCGCCGAGGAAGCCGTGCGCGGGCAGCGCGAGATCAAGGTCTTCGACGCCTACGAGAGCGAGGACGAGCGCTTCGGCCGCGCCACCGATGGCGCGCGCAAGTTCCACATGAAGGTAGTGCGCACCAGCGCCATGCTGGTGCCGCTGATCCAGCTCATCGTCGCCTGCGGGATTGCGCTGATGATCGTCTTCGCACTCGACCAGGCCGCTGCCGGCGTCATCACGCGCGGCGACTTCATCGCCTTCGTCACCGCCACGGCGCTGTTGCTCTCGCCGATCAAGCGTCTCGCCGGCGCCAACGAGTTCCTGCAACGCGGCCTGGCCGCGGCCGAGTCGGTGTTCGCGCTCGTCGATGCCGAGCGCGAGCCCGATCCGGGGTCGGCGCCCGCGCCGCGCCGTGGCGACATCCGCTTCGAGCACGTCTCGGTCACCTACGGCACCACCACCGCGCTCGCCGACGTCAGTCTCGAGGTGCCCGCCGGCAGTACGCTCGCGCTGGTCGGCCCCTCGGGCGCCGGCAAGACCACGCTGGTCAACCTCGTACCGGGCTTCTACCGCCCCAGTGCCGGGCGCGTGATGATCGACGGCCGCCCGCTCGAAGACTACGGCCTTGCCGCGCTGCGCGGCGCGATCGCCTACGTCGGCCAGAGCGTCGTGCTGTTCAACGATACCATCTACAACAACATCGCCTACGGCAGCCTGCGCGAGGCGCCGCGCGAGGCGGTGCTCGCCGCCGCCGAACGCGCCCAGGTGACCGCGTTCGCGCGTGACCTGCCCGACGGCCTCGACACGCTCATCGGCGACAACGGCATGCGTCTCTCGGGGGGACAGCGCCAGCGCGTGGCCATCGCGCGCGCCCTGCTCAAGG
>JAUIFX010000025.1 GCA_030429865.1 Gammaproteobacteria bacterium
TGATGACGAACGGCTGCAAGAGCTGTTCGGCCTCGGCCTTGAGATCGATTTTGAGATTACTGTCGAGATCGAATTCGACTTCGCTGACGCCGGTGGCCAGCGCGCTGATCTGGCGGTTGACATCATCGATGCTGGCCTCGATCTCGTTGATGCTGGCGCTGAGCTGCGCGGTGTCGGTGTCCTCGCGCGGCTTCGCGAGTTCCTTGCGCAGGATCTTGAGATCGGCGCGCCGCTCGGAACGCTGTTCGAGGAGGTCGCGGATGGCGTCGAGCGACATCGCGAGCGGCTCGGCGACGGCAGCACCGGCTTGCGGTGCGGGCGTATCCGCGCCGCCCGGCGACGGCGTCCCCGCCGGTGCCGGGGAAGCCTCGCTCGTGGCCGGCGCTTCGGCCGCGGCCCCTGGGGACGGGACCATGGAGAAGCCGCAGAACAAGGCGGCGGCCAACAGGAGTCGGGGTAGAGACACGGCGGCGGTTACGTTTTGAAGCTCGGAAAGCACCGCGCCGAAGTATGCACGATCCGGGCGCCGGCGCGTCGGGCGCCTCGCCGTGCCGCGCGACGGCGCCGGCGGCAGCGCACCGCCGGACCGCCGCGCCGGGTTCAGAACACCTCGCCGGCGAGCGCTTCGAGTTCGGCGAGCAATGCGCTCTCGCTGTCGCCCTGCAGCCACAACACCACGTTGTCGGCGCCGGCGGCAGCCAGCGCCTGGAGGTCGCTGCGTTTGCGGAACATGCCGTCCGGCGCGAAAGCGGTGATGTTGATCGTGCCCGGATCGCGCCCGACGCGCTGCGCGGCCTCGTCGATCGCGGCGCGCCCGTCGGCGATCTCCTGCGGATCGAGCACGAACGGCAGCCAGCCGTCGCCCCATTGTGCGACGCGGCGATAGACGTTGGGCGAGCCGATGCTGCCGAGCAGGATCGGCGGATGCGGCTTGCGCCAGGGCGTGGGCCGGCACACGCTGGGCGGGAAGTTGGCGTACTTGCCCTCGGCACCGACGTACTCCCCCGTCCACAGCTGCTTCATGGCCAGGATGTATTCCTTGACCTGGCCCCAGCGGTGCGCGAAGTCGCCGCCCATCATGGTGCACTCGGGCTCGTTCCAGCCGGCGCCGATGCCGTAGATGAAACGCCCCTTGGAGTAGTGATCGAGCGTCGCGATCTCCTTCGCCGCCAGCACCGGGTGCCGCTCCGGCACGAGGGCAACGCCGGTACCGAGGTTGATGGTGCTGGTGGCGGCGGCCGCGCGCGACAGCCCAATCAGCGGGTCGGGCATCTTGAACAGGTAATCCGGCACCGGCGCACCATCGGCCCTGCCCGGGTAGACGTCCGCCGAGCCTTGCGGAATCGCGGCGTGCTCGGGCAGCCAGTAGGAGTCGAAACCGAGCTCCTCTGCGCGCCTGGCGATGATCGCGGGATCGCCCGTGAAGTGATCGGCGAGGATCTGGAACACGCCGACCCCCATACCCTCCGATTGTTTTGCTCCCATGTCCGTGTGACCTCCCCGGTCCGATTGATTCGCGAGTGGCCGACAGGTGCCGGCCGGCAGGGCATTTCACGCCAGGCCAGGGTGGCGTGCAAGTCCGCCACCCGTAACCGGGCCGGCGGCCGCGGATCCCGGCACGCGACGCGGCGCATCACCCCGGGCCGACTTGTACTTCGGCGGGCAGTCCCCGATCATCTGGCCCTGCCTCGTCCATGACCACTGCAAGGGAGATAAGCGAAACCGTGGCCGCACTGCTAGATACCGTCGATCCGGACGGCCTGCTCGAATACTCGGTGGTGTTCACCGATCGCTCGCTCAACCACATGTCGGCGACTTTCCAGGAAGTCATGCGCGACATCTCGGCGACGCTGAAGCAGGTCTACAACGCCCAGGCCGTCGCGGTCGTACCGGGCGGAGGCACCTACGCGATGGAAGCCGTCGCGCGACAGCTCGCCCAGAACAGCAAGGTGCTCGTCATCCGCAACGGCTGGTTCAGCTTCCGCTGGAGCCAGATCTTCGAGATGGGCGGCATTCCGTCGGCGGAAACCGTGCTCAAGGCGCGCCGCACCGGCGATGCCGTGGACGCGCCGTTTGCGCCGGCGCCGATCGAGGAAGTCGTCGCGACGATCCGCGCCGAGAAGCCCGCGCTGGTGTTCGCGCCGCACGTGGAGACCTCGGCCGGCATGCTGTTGCCCGACGACTACCTGCGCGCCGTTGCCGCCGCCGTGCACGAGGTCGGCGGCCTGTTCGTCCTCGACTGCATCGCCTCGGGCACGCTGTGGGTCGACATGCAGGACGTCGGCGTCGACGTCCTCATCAGTGCACCGCAAAAAGGCTGGAGCGCCTCGCCCTGTGCGGGCCTGGTCATGATGAACGAGGCCGCGCGCGCACGGGTCGAAGAGACGACCAGCACGAGCTTCGCCTGCGATCTCAAGAAGTGGCTGCAGATCATGCAGGCCTACGAGAACGGCGGCCACGCCTACCACGCGACCATGCCGACCGATGGCCTGGTCACGTTCCGCCGCACCATGGCCGAAATGCAGCAGGTCGGCTTCGATACCCTCAAGGCGCAGCAGGTCGAGCTCGGCCGGCGCGTGCGCGCCGTGCTCGCCGACGCCGGCTATCACAGCGTCGCGGCGCCGGGCTTCGAGGCGCCGGGCGTGGTCGTGTGCTACACCCAGGACCAGGCCATCCACAACGGTTCGAAGTTCCGCGAGCAGGGTCTGCAGATAGCGGCCGGCGTGCCGCTGCAGGTCGACGAACCGGCGGAGTTCCGGACCTTCCGTATCGGCCTGTTCGGCCTCGACAAGCTCACGCACATCGAGCGCACGGTCGAAAACTTCACGCGTGCGCTGAACGCGCTCGGCTGAGGCGGGCGCGGTGACCGCGCGGCGCGCCTGCCATCGCGCGGCGCCGCCGCCGTCGCCCCCGGGGCTCGCGATGGTGCCGCGCATCGGGCACACTGCAGCGCACCAAGCAAGGGGAGACGGTACGATGATGCGTGGTCTGCTCGGCGCACTGCTCGCGCTCTGCATTCAGCAGGCGGCGGCCGACACCTGGCACGCCTACGGCGGCAACCGCGGCGGCGAGCGTTACGCCGCGCTCGACCAGATCAATCGCGACAACGTCGCGCGGCTGGAGCCGGCCTGGACCTACCGTACCGGCGAGCCGCAGCGGTTCCCCGAGCGCTTCGAGGACAGTTCGTTCGAGAGCACGCCGATCATCGTCGGCGACAAGCTCGTGCTGTGCACGCCGTTCAACCGCATCGTCGCGCTCGACCCGGCGACCGGCGCCGAGCAATGGACTTTCGACGCCGAAGTCTCGCTCGACAACCCCAAGGCAATGATCTACAAGTGCCGCGGCATCACGCAGTGGACCGATCCGCAGGCCGCGCCCGGCGCGGCCTGCCGTACGCGCCTGTTCATGGGCACCAGCGACTCGCGCCTGTTCGCCATCGACGGCGAGACCGGTGAACGCTGCGCCGGTTTCGCCGACAACGGCGAGGTCTTCGTCGAGCCGAGCAAGGAGCTGCTGTTCCCCGGTGAAGTTCACCTCGACTCACCGCCGGTGGTCGTCAACGGCGTCGTCGTCATCGGCACTTCGATCGCCGACAACCAGCGCGCCGAGGGCCAGAGCGGACGGGTCAGCGCCTACGATGCCCGCACCGGCGCCTTGCGCTGGCGCTTCGACCCGATCCCGCGCGACGCCGCCGATCCGGCCGCGCAGACCTGGCACGACGAGAGCTGGCGCCGCGCTGGCCACGCCAACGTCTGGTCGATACTCTCGGTCGACGAGGAACGCGACCTCGTGTTCCTGCCGACCGGCAGCGCGGCACCGGATTTCTACGGCGGCAACCGGCCCGGCGAGAACCGCTACGCCAACTCGCTCGTCGCCCTGCGCGGGGCCACCGGCGAGATCGTATGGCACTTCCAGTTCGTGCATCACGACTTGTGGGACTACGATCTGCCGTCGCAGCCCACGCTGATCGAGCTCGAGAAGGACGGCCGCACCATCCCGGCCGTGGTGCAGACCACCAAGCAGGGCTGGGTGTTCGTGTTCAATCGCGAGACCGGCGAATCACTGTTCCCGATCGAAGAGCGCCCGGTGCCGGGTGGCGTGGTCGACGGCGAATGGCTGTCGCCGACACAGCCGTTCCCGACCGCGCCGCCGCCGCTCGTCGCGCAGAAGCTCGACCCGGAAGATGCCTGGGGCTTCACCTTCGTCGACCGCCTGATGTGCAAGAAGCGCATCGCCGAACTGCGCAACGAAGGGCTCTACACGCCGCCCAGCACGCAGGGCACGATCCTCATGCCGAGCTGGACCGGCGGCGCCAACTGGCCGGGCCCGGCCTGGCACCGCGACAGCGGCCTGTTGATCGTCAACACCACGCGCATCGCGACCCAGGTGCGGCTCTACCCGCGCGAAGCCGCCGGCGAGATCGCGAGCGTCGGCGCCGAGGCCGGCGCCGCCATCCTGCGCGAGACCATCCCCTCGCTGCAGCTTGGTACCCCCTACGCCATGACCGTGGGCTACCTGCTCTCGCCGCTCGGCGCGCCCTGCAACCCGCCGCCGTGGGGCGGTTTGAGTGCCGTCGACCTCGCCACGGGGACCATCAAGTGGGACGTGCCACTCGGCTCCATCGACCGCGAGACGCCGATTCCGCTGCCGTTCGAATGGAACCTCGGCACGCCCAACTCGGGCGGCCCCATCGTCACCGCCGGCGGCCTCGTGTTCATTGCCGCGACCATGGACCAGCGCTTCCGCGCCTTCGACGTCGAGACGGGAGAAGTGCTGTGGAAACACCGCATGCCGGCCGGCAGCCAGACGACACCGATGACCTACGAAGTGAACGGCCGGCAGTACGTCGTGATCGCCTCCGGCGGGCACGCCTGGTACGACACGCCGATGGGTGATTACGTCGTCGCCTTCGCCCTGCCCGAGTAGCCGCGGGCGGGGCCGCCGCGGCTACTTGCGTACGTGCGAGGTGGCGACGGTCTGGCGCCAGATGCGGCCGTCGCGCATGACGAACGTATCGGTGCCGAAATCGAAGCGATAACGCGGCGACTCGGCGTGCCAGCTGATGAAGACCATGTCGTCCGTCGCGACCTTGTCGATGAGATCGAACGCACTACCGGTGGGCAGCAGGTCGCCGAGCCACATGGTGAAGAACTCCCGCGCGCCATCGAGACCGTACCAGGTACGATCGCCGTAGATCATGACGGCGTCCGGCGCATAGTCGCTGAGAATGCCATCGAGGTCGCCGGCACCGAAGACCTCGAGGTGATGATCGAAAATCGCTTCCGCGTTGCGCATGGCTATGCTCCCCCGCTACGGCACAGGGCGCGCAGGTGCGCGCCTGCGGCTATCTTCACCAGCGCGACGATGACCGTCAACGCTGCCCGTCCGCAGCGACAGGAGAAATCATGTTCACGGTAGGCATCCTGCAGTGCGGCCATGCACCCGAAGCCCTGGTCGCCGCGCACGGCGATTACGACACGATGTTCGAGCGCCTGCTCGGCAACGACGACTTCAGCTACCGGACCTACGCAGTCGTCGACGGCACGTTGCCCGAGAGCGTGCGTGCCGCCGATGGCTGGCTCGTCACCGGCTCGCGCTTCGGCGTGTACGAAGACCACCCGTGGATCGCGCGGCTGGAGGCGTTCCTGCGCGCGGCCTACGCCGCCGCGGTGCCGATCGTCGGCATCTGCTTCGGGCACCAGGTTCTCGCCCAGGCGCTCGGCGGCAAAGTCGAAAAGTTCGCCGGCGGCTGGTCGCTCGGCGCGGTCGACTACACGGTGACCGGCGAAGTCGGGGCCGGCGAGGGCCGCACGCGCCTGCTCGCGTTCCACCAGGACCAGGTCGTCGAGCCACCGCCGGGGGCCACGGTCACCGGCTCGACGCCGTTCTGCCGCTACGCTTTCCTCGCCTATGGCGAGCGCGCCATCAGCATGCAGCCGCATCCCGAGTTCACCCGGGCCTACGTCGACGACCTGCTGACGGCACGTGGTGACGTGCTGCCCGCAGACCGCGTGCAGGCCGCGCGGGCACGCAGCGGCGAGGCGCTTGATGCGCCGCGCGTCGCCGCGCAGATCAGGGCGTTCTTCCTCGCCGCACGCGACGCGCCGGAGCGCTGCGGCGACGCCGCCGCGGACCCCGCATGACGGGCTAGGCCGCGCCGGCCCGGCCCGTGCGCTCGTAGTGCTCCACCCAGTTGACGACGGTGTGGTAGTGGTGGCGCAGTGCGAGTTCGTGATCGTGGAACACGAACTCCTTGATCAGGCCCTGCTTCAACGAGCGCTGGATGCGTTCGAGCGTGTTGCCGTCTTCGAGCACCGCGTCGCGCAGCTCGACCAGCGAGTTCTCCTGGCCGAAACGCTGCGCCGCGTTCGACGCCGGACGCAGGTAGCCGCGCATCTGCCACACCACCTCGTTCGGCCCGAGCGGCCACATCTGGTGGGTGAAGTACATGCCGCTGCCGATGACGATGATCCAGCCCGGGAAGAACACCGTGACGTCGATCGACCAGTTCGGCGCACGCGTCTGGTTCAGTCCTTTCGGCAGCACCGTGCCCTCGTCGACGCTGCCGCTGGTCACGGACGGCCCGGGCGCGTACTGGAACGCGAGTCCCTGCACGGGATTGGGCTGGTAGGCGAGGTTGCCGACCACCGACGAGGTGCGGTGCGGCCCCTTGAGACGCACGTCGATGAGGCGGCCGAACGGGTTGTCGGGACCGGCCAGCGTGTCGGTCACGGAACGCTTGTGCAGGAACGGCACGTGGTAGGTTTCGCAAAACGAATCGACCATGCACTTCCAGTTGCAGCCGACCACGCCTTCGTACTCGAAGGTCTGCGTGCCGCGGTGAAACGGATAACCCACCAGGTCGCGGCCCTGCTCGCCGAGGAATTCCTCGAGCGACATCGACGGCGGATCGTCGAGGTTGATGAAGATGAAGCCTTCCCAGACGTCGAGATGCACCGCCCGCAGGCCTTTCGCGTCGCGGTCGAGATCATAGAACCCCTCCGCGTCCGGCACGCCGGCCAGGCGTCCGTCGAGTCCGTAGGCCCAGCCGTGGAACGGGCAGCGGAACGCGTTGCAGTTACCGTCACGCTTGAGCTCGACATGGTTGCCGCGGTGCTGGCAGACATTGTGAAAGGCCCGGATGCGATCGTCCTTGCCGCGCACGACCAGGATGGACATGCCGAAGGTGGGGATTTCCTTGACGAAGAAGTCGCCGGCCTGGCGCACCTGCTCGATCCGCCCCATGCACAGCCACACGCGTTTGAAAATGGCTTCGAGTTCGCGCTCGTAGAAAGCCGGGTCGTAGTAGATATCGGTCGGTACCGGGCCGGTGCCGAGCTCGGGATGGCGCGCCGTGAGATCGGGCGGGGTGAGGCGTGCGGACATGTTCAGACCTCCTGTGCGGCGGTATCGGGAATCGCTTCGACCAGCGGGAAACGCTCTGCCGGCCAACCGTCGATGACGGCCGGCTGCTGGTACCACTCGACCGCGGGGCCGACCTCGGCGAGGGCGAGCATCAGCTTGAGCAGGTTGGCGTCGGCCTCGTCGAGCTGGCCGAGCTGACGCTCGCTCAGGTAGGCGAGCGCATCCGGCGCGACGGCCAGCATGGCATCGTAGAACGCCTTGATCTCGGGGTAGGCCGTGGCCAGGCGCCGGGCGTGTCGCGCGTTCGAGTCGGGCAGCACCCAGGTCGCGCAGAACGGTGCCAGCGCCGCGAACGCTTCGGGCAGCGTCGGTGTCGTCATCGTGGTTTGCTCCTCAGCAGGCGCCCGGGCGTGGCGCCGGTGAATTCTCCTTCGTCGCGGGTGATCGCGCCGCCGACCATCGTCAGCCGGTAGCCGACCGCTTCCTGCAGCAGGCGTCCCGCGCCGGTCGGCAGATCGTGCACCAGGCGCGGCGGCCTGACGCTGAGCCGGTCGAAATCGATCACGTTGAGATTGGCGCGCATGCCGGCAGCGAGCAGGCCGTGGTCGTCCAGACCGAACAGTTCGGCCGCGGCGCGTGTCTGCTTGTGGACGACGAATTCCAGTGGCAGGCGCGGACCGCGCGTGCGATCGCGCACCCAGTGGGTGAGCATGGTCGTCGGCACGCTGGCGTCGCAGATGAAGCCGACGTGGGCGCCGCCGTCAGCTGCACCGATCACCGAGTGCTCGAACTCGAGCATCTCGCGCAGTGGTTCCAGATGACCGTAGGCGTAAGCGTTGACGGCGAAGAACAGGAAGCTGCGGCCGTCGTCCTCGAGCAGCAGGTCGTAGGCGGTCTCGGCCGGGTCCTGGCCGCGGGCGCGGGCGATCGCCGCCACGCTGCGTGCGGCCTCGGGCTCGTAGTTCGGCGGATCGCCGAGCACGTAGGTATGCGGCCAGGGATCGCCGAGCAGCACCGACCAGGCGTCGTCGTTGGGGTCGCGATCGGCAAGGATGCGTGCGCGTACCTCGGGCTGGCGCAAGGCCGCCATGCGCGCCTCGTGGGTCATGGCCGCGTACGGCGCGTAGCTCGGGAAGCGCGAAAACGGCGTCAGGTTCTGAAACGAATAGAGCACCGTCACCGGCCGGCCGAACACCTGCGGGTGCAGGCGCGCACCACCGGCGACCGCCTCGCGGCAGCGCGCCAGCAGCTCGCGCCAGCTGTCGGGATCGGCGTTCGGCTGCGCCATGATGAACGAGATCGGACACCCGGTTGCGCGCGAGACGCGCTCCATCCAGGCCAGCTCGCGCGCCGGCGCGAGCAGGTCCTCGCCGCCGACCCCGGCCGGCGCGACCTCGAGCAGGCCGCGGCGCGCCTCGCCGACAGCGCGCGCGAGACCGACCAGTTCGTCTTCGGCCGCGAACGTGCCGGGCACGGGCTCGCCGTCGACCGCGAGGTGCAGCAGGGTCCGCGACGTCGATACGCCGAGTGCCCCCGCCGTCAGCGCTTCGCCGCACAGGCGCGACATCGTCGCGATGTCCTCCGGCGTCGCCGCCTCGTTGCGTGACCCGCGCTCGCCCATGACGTAGGCGCGCAGCGCGCCGTGCGCGAGCTGGGCGCCGATGTCGATCGCATGGGGCAGGCGTTCGAGTGCATCGAGATACTCGGGAAACGACTCCCAGTCCCAGCGGATGCCGTCGGCGAGCGCGGCGCCGGGGATGTCCTCGACACCTTCCATCAATCCGATCAGCCAGTCGTGCCGATCGGGCGCGGCGGGCGCGAAGCCGACGCCGCAGTTGCCCATCACCGCCGCGGTCACACCGTGCCAGGACGAGGGGGCGAGCTCGGCGTCCCAGGTCGCCTGGCCGTCGTAATGGGTATGGATGTCGACGAAGCCGGGGGTGACGAGCAGGCCGTCGGCATCGATGATGCGCCGCGCGCCGGCATCGACCCGACCGACCGCGCTGATGCGCGCGCCGTCGACGGCGACGTCGCCGGTGAAGGCCGGCCGGCCGCTGCCGTCGACGATCGTACCGCCCCTGATCAGGATGTCGTGCATGATTCCGCTGTGCCTCCCCTGGCCGAACCGCGCCGAGGCGCCGCCGCCCGCCCGTGCTGACGGCCGGGGCGCGTGCGCGCGCAACCCGGGAATGATACAAGCCCGCCGGCCGATCGCCACACCGCGGCAGCTCGCGCATTGTTCTCGTGATGTCAGCGAGGTTATTTTGCCTGTGGGGGAGCATTACCCCGCCAGCCGTATCGCCCCCGTGACCGTGACCACGCCGCTCGAGCAGCTCGACATCCACCACCCGGATACCTACGCCGCCCATGGCTACCCCTGGGCAGCCTGGGACCGGCTGCGCCGCGAGGCGCCGGTGTTCTGGTACGAACGGGATGACATCGAGCCGTTCTGGGCGGTGACCCGCCATGCCGACGTGATGACGGTTTCCCAGCACCCCAAGGTCTTCATCAACGGCGGCGGACGCCTGCGCATGACGCTCAAGGGCCACCCGGAGCTGTCCTACGCGGGGCGGGACGATTTCGGCCTGCCGCGCGGCTGGGACCCGGACGAGCCGCCCGACATGGTCTTCATGGACGATCCGCGCCACCGCCACATGCGCCGCCTGACGAGCTGGGCTTACACGCAGGGCGCTATGCGCGCGATGGCGCCGCATTTCGCCGCCCTCGCGCAACGATTCACCGCCGCCTACGTCGAGGCGCTACGCCGGGCCGGCGACACCGGGGCGGACTTCGTCCACGGCCTCGCGGCACAGCTGCCGCTGACCGCCGTCGGCGAGATTCTCGGGCTCGCGCGCGAGGACTGGGATCGCCTGCTGGTATGGGGCGATGCGCTGATTGGCGAGGTCGCGCCGGCGCATCGTCTGCCCGGCGAGAGCCGCGGCCGCGCCGCCTACCGCCTGCTCTACGAGCTGCGCTGTTATCTCGAGGAGGTGATCGAGGAGGCACGCGCCCATGGCCGCCAGCGCGGCGGTCTGATCGACCGCATGGTGCACACGCCGGTGGACGGCCGGCTGCTCGACAACCAGCAGCTCAACGGCTACCTGCTGCTGCTCATCGCCGCCGGCAACGACACCACGCGCAACGCCTTCTCCGGCGGCGTCGCCGCGCTCGTCGAGCACCCCGCGCAGCGCGACCGGCTGATCGCGGATCCCGCGCTGTTGCCGCTCGCGATCGAGGAGATCCTGCGCTGGACTTCGCCCATCGGCAGCTTCCTGCGCACGGCGGTGGCCGATTTCGTCCTCGCCGGCACGCGCATCCGCGCCGGTGACACGGTGGCCATCTTCTATCCTTCGGCGAACCGCGACGAGCGCGTGTTCAGCGAGCCGTACCGCTTCGACATCACGCGCTCGCCGAATCCACACCTGACGTTCGGCTTCGGCACGCATTTCTGTCTCGGTACCAACCTCGCGCGCGCCGAGCTCAAGGCGAGCCTCACCGCCCTGCTGCCCTACCTCGCGGATCTCGAGCTGTGCGGGGAACCGACCCGCATCCGCCAGACGCATGTCCTCGGTTACGCGCACCTGCCGCTGCGCCTGTCCGCGCAGGCGCGGAGGCGCCGTCCGTGAACGCAGACTGGCCATTGATCGATGCGCAGGTGCACGCCTACGAGCGCAATCACCCGGGGCGACCTTGGATCGGCCACCTGCATGGTCCGCCCGAAGTCACCGGCGAACAGCTCGTCGCGGCCATGGACGCCGTCGGCGTCGACGGCGCCCTGCTCGTCTCGCCGTGGAGCATGTACCGTTACGACGCGAGCTATGCCTGCGCGGTCCAGGCGCGCCACCCGGGCCGTTTCGCGCTGATCAAGCCGTTCGACCATCACGACCCGGCGGTCGGCGAGCAGGTGACGGAATGGTCGCGCCAGGCGGGCGCGGTCGGTGCACGCATCGTGTTTCTCACCGACGCACCGCCGGGCGCCGACGATCCCGGCATCGACGCCATCGTACGCGCCGCGAGCGCGCACGAGCTGCCGGTCAACATACTGTGCTGGGGGCATCTCGCGTTCATGTCCGGGCTCGCACGGCGTCACCCACATGCCCGGCTCGTGCTCGACCACCTCGGCCTGCGCCAGCACTTCGAGCAGCCGCCGCCGGCGCACCCCTTCGCCGCGCTCGACGAGGTGCTCGCGCTCGCCGGGTACGACAACGTCGCGATCAAGATCACCGGCGCCGGCACCTTGTCGCACCAGGCTTTTCCCTACGCCGATATCTGGGATCCGATCGCGCGCGTGATCGAAGCCTACGGCATCGAGCGCTGCCTGTGGGGCACCGACTGGACGCGCGCGACGGCGTTTCTCAGCTTCGCCGAGGGTGTCGACGCGTTCCGCCTGAACGAGCGGCTCACGCGCGAGGAACGCGGCCTGCTGATGGGCGGCAACACCGCCCGGCTGTACCGCTGGCAGCCGCGCCGGCCGCCGAGCTAGGGACCGCGCTGGGCACGCCGGGGCGCCTTCCCGCGCGGCGCCCGACGGTCTACCCGGCGCAGGGCTCGCCGAGGCGGCGTTCGACCAGGTCGGCGATGGTCACGTTCAGAATCGTGTTGCCGGCGGCGTCCAAGAGGTCGAACAGGCGTCCGTCCGGCGCGTGCACGCTGAACAGCATGGTCAGCCCCTCGGGGCCGGCATGCTCCATGTGCACGTCGCCGTCGGCGATCTTGCCCTCGAAACCGGCCGTGCGCACCTTGTGCACGCTCTCGGCCGGGCGCTCTTCGAGGATGTGCTGCTCGCCGGCGATGACGCGTGCGGTGGTCGTACCGAGGTGCCGGTGGTAGTGGCAGTAGGCGTCCGGCTCCCAGCGGATCAGCAATTCGATGCGCCCCTGGACGGGGTCCGCGTCGACCACGGCGTAGGCGTAGTCGATCGGGTAGTCAAACTCGGGTCCGCCGGCCAGGCGCATCCAACTCACCGTGGCGAGGTCGAGATCGCCCGGCAGGCTCGGGGGCAAGGGTTGGTTCATCGAAAGGCTCCGTGGTCGCCGCTGTCGCGGCAGTGGTGCCACCACTCTAGTGCAACGGCGCCGCGCCTGCCAACGCGCCCGCGGCGAGCGACCGATCGCGTGCAAGCGCCCGCCGGGGTGATTCGCCGTGCCGCTTCAACGGCTCGCCGTCACCTCGCCGCGCCGCTTCGTGCCGTCGTTGGCGACCACGCGCGCCGCTGCCAGGTAAGTCGGCAAGGAAAGGCCGTGCCGCGTGACGGGTACGGGAATGCCGCGTCGCTCGCGCACCAAGCGGGCGACCAGGGCAGCGTCGGGTATCGCGCCGGGCGCGTCACGGCGCGCCAGCGCATCATCGATTGCCTGCCAGGCGAGCTGCTCGAGGTCACGCTGATCCTCGGCCAACGGCGGATGGACTTCGACGTAGAGCTCGCCGTCGAGCCATCCCGCCAGCACCGGTTGATCGACGATGTGCACCGGCGTCTCCAGCGCGACGCGCTCGAACAGCGGCGCGATGTCTTCGGGATAGAGGCGGATGCAGCCGTGGCTGACCCGCATACCGACGCCGGCCGGCTTGTTGGTGCCGTGAATGAGGTAGTTGGGCCGCGACAACCGGATCTTGAACCGGCCGAGCGGGTTGTCCGGTCCGGGCGGCACGACCTCGGGCAGGGGATCACCCTCGGCAGCATGTTCGGCGCGCACCGAAGCGGGTGGATACCACTTGGGATTGCGCGTCTTCTGCGTCACCCGCATGGTGCCCGTGGGCGTCGCCCAGCCCTCGCGCCCGATACCGATCGGATGCGTGTACAGGCGCTGAAAACCGGTGCCTTCCGGCGCCGCCTGCGCATACTCGAACAAGCGCATGCCCGGCAGGTTGATGACGATGCCGTCGCGCGGTGCGGCGGGCAGGATCATCAGGGTCGGCAGGTAGACGCGCGTGCCGGCGCCCGGCAGCCACGGATCGACTTCCGGGTTGGCATCGCGCATCTCCTGGTAACCGAGATCGTGCTGCCGTGCGAGATCGGCCAGCGTGTCTTCGTGCATGGCGTCGAGCGCCTGCAACGCACCGACGACCTCGGTCTCCGCCGCGACACCTTCGAAGCGCCGCGCGTTCAACGGCGCGTGCACGATGCTCAGGATCTCGGCGCTGGCCTCGCGCGCCGGCACGCGACCGGTGGTCGCGCCGGGCAGTACGGTGCAGGCACTCGTCACAGCGGCGCACAGGGCGACGAGCGCGCGCGCCATCCAACCCGAACCGTGTCGCGGACGACGACTCCGGTGCCGCGGAAATGCGCTGCTAGCCGACAGGGAATTGGTCATGCGCGAGGTTCCCCTCGAAGCTGCTGACGGCCATTGTCCGCACAGCGCTTCGCGCGCGCAACGCGCGGCACAACGACCCCGATCACGCTCCGCGCCGGCCGCTGCCCGCCACAGGCGCGCTCAGCGGCGCCAGCCGAGCGTCAGCAAGGCTTCGTGCCGCGTGTAGCTGCGGCCAGCGACGTTCGAGTCACGTTCGGTGTAGCGCCAGGCCAGCGACGTGTAGAAATCCATCGGCAGCTGCCAGGTCGCACCGAGCCGGCCGCTCCAGGTCTCGGCCTCGCGCGCCGTGCCCACGTACTCCCGCTCGAGGTAGCCGAAGCCCGCGTCCAGCATGAGCCGGTCCGACAGGCGCTGCGTCGCCCGCAGGCGCAGCGTGGTCGCGAAACGGCCGGACTCGAAGCCTTCACTCGCCTCCTCGATCTCGCGCAGCAGGTCGACCTCGAGGTGCGTGTTCGTATCCACCTGCCAGGCGATCTCCGCGCCGTAACCGACGCCATCGGCCTGTTCGAGGTTGGTATCGTCGTCGTTGAAATCCTGCATGATGTGGCCGCCGTAGACGCGCGCGGTCAGCACATCCTCGAACAGGACTTCGAGGCCGCCGAGGATGGCGCGGCCATCGCCGTCGCGGTCGACCAGCACCCGGGGCGGCGCCTGGTCGTAGCCGTGATCATTCCAGCGATAGCTCGCGAAAGGCTTGAGGTGCTCGGTGAGCTGCCAGCCGAACTCGAACGTGATATCGACGGTGTCACGATGGCGCCCGATCTGGTCGATGACACCGCCGCCCCGCGCAGCGACATCGTCGACGTTGACTTCGAGATAGGTGAAATCGACGTCGGTCGTGAAACGCCCGGCGCGCAGGTGCGCCGCGACCCCGCCGGAGAGCTGGTCGAAACTCGCCTGCTCGGCGGCGGCGAGCGGCGTATCGGGGCTGTCCCAGTCCTCGTTCAGGTCGTCGTAGTTACCGTGCACGGTGAAATCGAGCCAGTCGAACACCTCGAGACGGCCGAAAATTCCCACGCCCACTTCCGTGTTGTCCTGGCGTGAACGCTCGGCGTAGAAATCCGAGCGTGCGTAGACCTTGGCCACGAACTCGTGGCGGCCGAGCTGCGGGCGCGCGACCAACGAGGGCGTGATGGCGAAGATGACGTCACCGGTATCGCGCGCATCGCTGGCAAAGATGTTGTCGTTATAGCGCGCGCTGACGGGCACGGTCGGTTGCAGGCGCAAACCCATCGCTTCGACGCCGGCGCCGCGCGGCTGCTCCTCGAACCATACGTGCGCATCGCGCGCATCACGCACACCGCCGCGCACGGGCGGCAGGGCGGCAGCCGCGTGGGTGAGCAGCAGGGCTAGCGCCGCAAGGACGCATCGGGACTTCATGAGACGCACGGCCTTAGGTTCGGAATGCGGCCCATGGTACATCAGCCGGGCCGCATACCCGGCGCAGCAACTGGCGAAAGCGTGGTGCGATCGGCGAAAACGCCGCTCTCATCGCACGTCCGAGACGCGCCCCGCCGCCGCTCGCAGCACCATCGCGCGGGCGAGTGACCCGCTCCGGGGTGTCCCGACGCTGCCGCGCGCGCCAGGCGCCGCGCCGCGCCGTGCCGCGAAACTCATGCGCCGGCGCGCGCGCGCCGGCGCCAGGCCAGCGCCGGAACACAGGCCGCGAGCAGCAGCACGGGGGCCGGCAGGGGCACCGGGGTGACCCCGTTACCGAACACGATGCGGAAATCGTCGCGCCGTGCGAAGTCCGCGTTGATCGTGATCACCGGGTCGACCCAGGCCGTGGCGTCGACGACGCCGTCGAACAGGCTGGCCCAGACCACCGCGGTGAGCTGCACCCGGTTGCGCGCGTTCAGCGTGACGTCGGCGGTGAATGCTTCGTTGAACGAGAACGTCCCGGGGATCTTGCAATCGACGACGCACGGCGTCGCATCGTAGGTGCGATTGCCATCCCCGGCGGTTTCGAGAAAAGCCCTGGCGTACATGTTCTGCATGCCCGGCCCGTTGACGGAGTCTATGGTGTAACTGGCCAGGCCTTGCGTCGCAATATCGACCGGCACGCTGCCGCTCCACGCGGGACCGCCCACCTGCTCGACCGCCCAGTAGTAGCGGATCTCCGAAACCCCCTGTACGTACTTCGCACTGAAGGACTGGGGCTCGATGTCCATCAGGACGTCGACCTGTGCGCGGGGCCGCCCGCCGCCGCTGGTCGACGCGAAGGCATTGACGCTGCCAAAGCCGTCGATGGTCGACACGAGAGGGATCGTTTCCGGTGACACCTCGTCGCCGGCAGGACTGCCGAAACTGCTGTTGATGTACTCGTTGAAACGGCTCTGCTGCAGCGTTATTTCGGCGGAGGCGACGCTCCAGGTCAGGCCGAGGGCCAGCAAGGCGGACGTCGTGGCGCAGGCTCGGGACACCGGTCGGAACATGACACATCTTCCTTCGTGCCGTCAGGAGCCTGCAGCCTAGCGCCATGCTCCGCGCGCCGGTCTGACCTCGATCAGAGTGAGCGCCGCAGCCTCAGCGGGCGCACAGCCCGCCGTCGATGGTGACGATGGTACCGGTGGTGTTGGCGGAGCGGTCGGAGGCGAGAAAAGCCACCATGTCGGCGATGTGTTCCGGCTTGCCGGGTGGGAAATCCGCATCCAGCAGTTCACGCCAGCGCTCGGCATCGCCAAGCCGTTCGGCGGCGAAGGCGCGTTGCATCGTGACCAGGCGCTCGGTCTCGATCAGGCCCGGATTGACGCCGACCACGCGGATCCCGTCGAGCGTGCTGCGCGCACCGAGCGCACGCGTCAGGGCCATCAGCGCAGCGTTGCCACCGGCGCCGGCAGCATAGGCCGCGGTCGGCTTTTCACCGCCCGCGCCGATCACGTTGATGATGACGCCGCTGCCACGCTCGCGCATCGCGGCATAGAAGCGGCGGCACATGTTGACGTAGCCGAAGACCTTGAGGTCCCAGGCCGCACGCCATCGTGCCTCGTCGACCGCATCGAGGCTGCCGGCGGGAATCGCGCCGGCATTGTTGACCAGGATGTCGATGCCGGCATGGCTGGCGGCGAGGGCATCGATACTCGCACCGGCAGCGAGATCGAGCGCCGACCAGGTTGGCTGCGTCCCGCTCTCGGCGGCAATGTCCGCCGCCGCTGCGGCGAGGTCGGCCGCCGTGCGCGCGACCAGGTGGACCGCGCATCCCTCCGCGGCCAGGGTCCTCGCGACAGCCAGGCCGATGCCCTTGGACGCACCGGTCACCAGCGCACGTCGTCCCTTCAGTCCCAGGTCCACGGACAACCTCCCGCCTTGACGACGAATCCCGGCCAGTGCGTGCAGCGCGCCGCGGGGCGTACGGCCGCCCCAGGGCGTCCCAGGGCGTCCCAGGGCGTCCCGGGGCGTCCCGGAGGACCGGAATGCCGTGCACGGCCCCGTAGACGGGGCCGCAAGCATTACTGCATCACGAAGCCGCTGTAGCCGTTACGCGCGACTTCGTCGCACTTGTCGCGGTACTGGCCGACGCCACCGATGTAGGACAACAGCCGGCGCGGCTTGCCCGCCACGTTCGACCCCATGTACCACGAGTAGGTCTTGGTCACGATGGTCGCGTCCGCCGTTTCGTCGTGATGCTCGACCCAGGCGTCCTGCGCCTCGCGGCTGGCCTCGATGACGTTGACCCCTTTCTCGCGCATGTACTTGATGCAGTCGTTGATCCATTCCGCCTGCTGCTGCAGGCAGGTCGTCATGTTGCACAGCGCTGCCGACGGCGCGAGCGGCGCACCGGTGGTGAACAGGTTGGGGTAGCCGTAAACCTGCAGGCCCATGGTGGTACGGATGTCCTGGCCCCACTCGTCCTTCAACGACCGCCCGCCACGGCCACGGATGTCGATGCGCGTGAGTGCGCCGCTGCCGGCATCGAAGCCGGTCGCGAGGATGATGACGTCGAGCTCGTGCTCGGTACCGTCGGCGAGCTGTATCCCCTTCGGCGTCACGCGCGCGATGGCGTTGTCCTTGACGCTGACGAGTTCGACGTTGGGCCGGTGATATGCCTCGAGGTAGCCGCTCTCGAGCGGCACCCGGTGCGTGCCGAAGCCGTAGTCGGTCGGGATCAGCAGCTCGCACAGGCGCGGGTCCTTGAGACGCTCGCGCATCTTCTCGCGGACGAACTCCGAAACCTGCGCGTTGACCGCTTCATCGGTGAACAGCTCCGGGTAAGAGCCGATCCACAAGGCCAGGGAGCCCTCGTTCCAGATGCGCTCCATCGTCTCGCGGCGCTGCTCGGGCGTGTGATCGGCCCAGGACCCGTTCTCGAAATCGAACTCGAAGCCACTGAACGTGTGCGGCAGGCGCTCGCGCAGGTAGTCGAACTTGGCCTTGTAGGCTTCGACATCGGCCGGCCCGAACTTCGGATTCTGCATCGGGATGATGTACTGCGGCGTGCGCACGAAGACCTTGAGATGGCCGACTTCCGGCGCGATGGTCTGGATGACCTGGATGCCGGTGGCGCCGTTGCCGACGATACCCACCCGCTTGCCGGCGAAGTCGACCGGCTCCTTGGGCCAGCGCGCGGTATGGAAAATCTCCCCGGTGAAAGATTCCTGACCTTCGAAGACCGAGGTCAGCGGTGCCGACAGCATGCCGCAGCAGGTCACCAGGAAGCGCGTGTCGATGGTCTGGCCGGATTCCGTGGTGAGCGTCCAGCGGCCGCGCGACTCGTCGTAATGCGCCGAGACGATGCGCGTGTCGAACTGGATGTCCTTGCGCAGGTCGAGTTCATCGGCGACGTAGTTCATCCAGCGTTCGATCTCGGGCTGGCCGGGGAAACGTTCGCTCCAGCTCCAGCCCTTGTACAGTTCCTCGGAGAACAGGTACTGGTAGATATGGCTCTCCGAATCGAAGCGGGCGCCCGGGTAACGGTTCCAGTACCAGGTTCCGCCGACTGCCGAGCCGGCTTCGAATCCCTTCACGTCCAGTCCCTGCTGCCGCAGCAGGTACAGCTGATAGAGTCCCGCGACACCGGCGCCGATGACGGCGGCATCGAGAACGAGTGGCGCCGTCGACGTCGTCGCGGCATGGGCTTGCTTGGGCGTTGCGGCCATCTCTCCCCTCCAGACCTGTTTCCGATTTGAACGGACAACTTCGATACGGATTTCCCCGCAATCCGCGGGGCGCCGCATAGCATACACGCTCGGCGGCACGATCCGGAGCACACCGCAGGCACCCCGCGGTGGGCAAGCGATGAAACCGCTGGCGGGCCGTTGAGCGCGCCGCCGCCGGGGCGTCCGGCAACCCGTCAGCGCCGCCCGCCTTCGAGCATCGCGAGCACGGTGCCGCGCACCGCGTCGATGCGCGCCAGGGTCGCGTCGCGCCCGCAGGCGATCATCGCCTCGTAGCGATCGAAATCGAACACGCCGCCGCAGCGATAGGTCTCCGGCGTGATCACGAGATCGGCCCGCAGCGCCTCGAGACTCGAACCGTAGGAACCGAGCAGTTCCCAGGAGGCGCCGAGCACCGAGCGGAAGCCGAACAGGCGCCCGAGGCGCGACTGCAGCCGCTGTCGCCGGTACTCGTGGTAGGCGAGATCGGTCGCCGGGACTGCCACCACGTTGACCGCGATACGCACCCCGCAGCGACGCCGTTCGAGCACGTCGACCGGTACGCGCGAGACGATCGCGCCATCGACCATCATGCGATCGCCGGCCGGCATGGGCGGAAAGAAACCCGGGATCGCCGACGTTCCCAGTACCGCCGGCAGCACCGGCCCGCTGTCGACGACGGCCCGGTCGGCGGAGATCAGGTCGGAGGCGACGATCGCGGTCGGCAGGCGCAGGTCGGCGAAGGTGACGTCGTCGAACACCCGGCGCGCGGCCCGCTCGACTTTCGCACCGGAGAACAGCGACGTCCGCGGCCACCAGGCAATGTCACGAATCTTGCGATTACCACCGAGGAACTCGCGCACCTTGCGCCCGCCCTCGGCGGCACTCGACGACGCGCCCATGGTCAGCGCCACGATGCCGCCCATACTGGTGCCGCAGACGAAGTCGACCGGGATGCCCTCGGCCTCGAGCGCTTCGAGCACCCCGACGTGGGCGAACCCCCGCGCTGCGCCCGAGCTGAGTGCCACGCCGACCTCGCTGAAGGTGATGTAACGCGCCACGTGATCGAGCCGGGGATAGTCCTCGCGCCGCCATGCCTGCGGTTCACTCGCGGCACGCTCGAGTTCGCTGCGCGGCACGCAGAAGCTCCACCGGCTGTGTTCACCACGGGGACGTTCGTCGACGAACACGCGGCTGTACGCCGCGGCCCCGGCGCGGCGCCGCGCGGTGACCGTCTCGTCGCGATCGGAATCGTGCTCGAACAGCTCCAGCACGACATCCTCGGGCAGCAGTTCGCTCGCGATGGCATGCAGGTTGCCGGGCGTGACGACCGCGACCAGGTACTGCTCGGCCGCGGCCGTATCGCGCCAGCGTTCGAGACGTTGCAGGTCGAACGGCTCGGGGCTCACCCGCCCCTGCTCGTCCAGTCCGAGCAGCCGCGAGCCCGGCGCGTAGTGCAGCACGCCGGCGAAGACGCGGCGCGCGAAATCGGCCGGGTCGATGCGCCCGGCGAGGCTCACGATCACCGCAATGCCCGGCAGGCGCGCATCGTTGCGCGTGCGATACCGCAGTCTTTCGATGAGCAGCCGCGTCAGGCTGTGATGCAGTTGCGGCTCGACGTCGAGCAGCGCCAGGAAATCGTCTCCTTCGAGACGATACGTGACCGTGTCGCGCGCCGCGACCAGAGTCGCCGCAACCGGCATGCCCGTGAACAAGGACATCTCCCCGAACACCTGCCCGGGGCCGAGGACGAAGCCACGCCAGCCGCCGGGTGCGTCGGCGTCGGCGAGCACGCGCACCGCGCCGGAGGCGATCGCCTGAAAATACTGTCCGGGCTCGCCGACCCGCGCGATGATCGAACCCTGCTCGTAATGATGCGTCGGGATCTGGTTGCGCAAACGCGCCAGGGAAGCTGCGGAAAGCGGCGCGAAAAACGGGATTTCGGCAAGATCCAGCATGGCCGCTGCATTAGGCCACCCGCGACTGTACCGCGCAACCGGCACCGCGTCGTACGGGTGGGGGGGGAGTGCGCGCTGGCGCGCGATGGGCGGCGTCAGCCCTTGTGCTCAGCCCTTGTGCCAGGTCGTGCTGACGAGCAGCGTCTTCAGGGCGCCCGAGAACACCGCGCGCGGCGCATCGGCCGTGACCGCGACCTCGCGCGCGTTGCTGGCAGGGTCGCGGGCGTCCTCTTCGAACGCCTTGGAGATCTCGGACTCGGCGTCGGTCGGGCCGAGGCTCGCGTCGATCGACGTCACACGCGGGCTGGGCTTGGGCATTGTTATCGTCCTGGGATGCGTTGCGGGCAAGTCATTCTCGTCGCTTATTCTAAGCACAAAATGTTACGCTTTGTGAGATTTCCGGCGGCGCGTTGTCTGCTTCGCCGGGCAGCGCTTTCCTACTTCCAGCCACCCGCAGGCACGACGCGCCATGGATGCCAAACGCATCGTCGATGATTTCCTGCACTACTTCGCCGTGGTGCCGGCGGAGACCGAAGCCTTGCGTCGCGAGGCGTTCCGTATCCGCTACCAGGTCTATGCCGAGGAACTCGGCTGGGAAGACAAGGCGCGCTTTCCCGACGGCTGCGAAACCGACGAATTCGATGCCGATGCGGTGATCTGCCTGTTGCGGCATCGTCCGTCCGCGCGCTTCGCCGGGTGCGTGCGGCTGGTCATGCGCAAGAACGACCCCACCGCCGCGTTTCCGTTCGAACTGGCGATGCGCCACGCCGGCCACCCGCTCGACGAGAGCGGCCTCGGCGAGGGCTGGCGGCGCGGCTGTGGCGAGATCTCGCGCATCGCCGTGGTGTCACAGTTCCGCCGCCGGCGCAACGAGCGCAATCGGCCCGACACCGATGTCGAGAACAGCGACACGGCGACGCCCGAACGGCGCGTTTTCCCCCATATCGCCATGGGCCTCTACCTCGGCGCGGCGGCGATGGGGCTGCGCCGCGGACTCGACTCGGTGTTCGCCATCATGGAGCCCAAGCTGGCGCGCCGCCTGCGCCTGTACGGCATCGAGTTCGAAGCGGTCGGCGAGCCGTTCGAGCACCGCGGCACGCGGGTACCCTACCGCCTGCCGCGCGACGGCTTTCTCGCCAGCATCTCGCCCGCGATCAGGGGCCTGCTGGACGTCATCGACGCGGATCTCGACGGTACGCCGCGCGCGGACGATCCGCGTGACGCGGCACCCTGACGCCGGTCCGGGCAAGCGGCCCGCCGGCGCCGAACGCGCGGCGCCTCTCAGAAGCTGTAGCGCAGCTCGTAGTAGACGCGGTCGCTGTTGTCGAAGCGGCCGAACAGGTTGGTCGGCTTGCCTTCGAAGATGTCGGCACCGAGCACCGCGCGCCAGTTGCGCGCGAAATCCCAGCTGATTTTCGGCTGCAGCAGCCATTCGTCGCGGTTCAGGCTGCGGATCCAGAGCACTTCGGGCGTGATGTCCGGATGCCAGCTGGTGGTGCGCACGAGGATGCTGAAGCCGGTCTCGAGCTCTTTGAACAGCATGTCGCGGTCGTGATCCTGGAACCAGGTCTGGAAGAACTGGAAGTTCGCGTTGTAGCCGTCGAAGCCCGCCCAGTCGGCACCGATCACGTAGCGCAGTTCGTCGGTCTCGACCAGGCCATCCGGCGAGGACGGCCGCGTCACCGTCATCAAGCGGTCCATGGTCTGGATGGCCTCGGCCTTGAGCACGAACGAACCGAAACCCTTGGACACCGTGCCGCCGACCTGGTGAATGCGCTCATGGATCGGCCGGAACAGTAACTGCGGCGAAGCGCCCAGGCGCAGCTCGCGCTCGTAGGCCGCGGTCTTGTCGGGACTCGTGTAATAGAACAGCGACATGTCCCAACCGTTCTTCAGGTAGGAAGCGCGTGCACCGAGACCGTAGTCGCTGATCGGGTCGTTGGGCGTCTTGTCGTCGAGAAAGCGCACGTTCACGCCCGGCGGCGGCGTGACCGGGAAGGGAAAGAACTCGGCGCCGAACTCGCCCTGGTCGTCGATCGTCATGTAGGGGATGTAGACGAACTCGCCGTGGAAATCGCCCTCGTAGTACTCGGCACGCAAGGCCCACTGGGGAATACGGATGATCTCGAAGTCGGGCAGGATGAACTGGCGCAGGTCGAGCGCAGAGATGACGTCGGCGAAGAACAGCCCGACCATCTCGCCCCAGATGATGTGCTGGCGCCCGAGGCGGAATTCCCATTTGCCGGCGCTGATGTCGAGAAACGTCTCGTCGACCCAGCCGTCGACCTTCTGGTCGCGGTCGACGCGGTCGGGGTAGAAAGTCTCGAAGTCGAAGACCGGGTTGTACTGGATGTGGCCGCCGACCTGCCAGCTGACGCGCGAGTTGAAGCTGCCCTTGAGATAGACCTTGGCGCGGGTCAGGAAATGCTGGAAATGCGGATCGGGCCCCGTGTAGCCGTAGGCCAGTTCGTTCTGCACGAAACCCGTGAAGCGCACACCGGAAGACGACGCCGCCGCGGCCGCCGCCGCGGCCGGGGTCTCGACGAACAGGTCATCGAACGAACCGACATCGGCAGCCGCATCGTCCGTGTCCGCCTCGGGCGTGGTCTGGACCTCCTCTTCGGACGGCGCACTGTCTTCGAACAGGTCGTCGAACGACTCCTGCGCCTGCACCGTGGTAACGAGTGCGGCGAGCAGAATCCCTGCTCGAATAGGCTGCATGCCGAGCATGTGTAGGCGTTCCCTGCGTTCGCGCCGCATCACAGCACCAGGCGCCCGTCGGCAATGCTGACGATGCGGTCGGCCATCTCCATGATGCGGAAATCGTGGGTCGAGAAGATGAAGGTCGTGCCCTCGGTCTCGTTGATGCGTTTCATCAGCGACAGGATACTCTCGCCGGTCTTCGAGTCGAGATTCGCGGTCGGTTCGTCGGCGAGCACGATGCTCGGGCCGCCGGCCAGCGCGCGGGCCACGGCGACGCGCTGGCGCTGCCCGCCCGACAGTTCGTTCGGTTTGTGCCGCGACTTGGCCTCGAGGCCGACGACGCTGAGGTAGTGTTTGACCCGTTGCGCGCGCTCGCGCGGGCTGATGTCACTGCGCTGCAACATGGGATACTCCACGTTCTCCGCTGCGCTCAACACCGGCAGGAGATTAAAGGTCTGGAAGACGAAGCCGAGAGTCTTGGCTCGGAGATCGGCGAGATCGTCAGGCGTTTTGTTGCTCACCATCTCGTCGCCGATGAAAATCTCGCCGCGCGACGGCGTGTCGATACAACCGATCATGTTGAGCAGCGTCGTCTTGCCGCTGCCCGAGGGACCCGCGATGGCCAGGAAGCGCCCCGGCGCGACGACCATGGACACGTCCTGTACCGCGTACACGGTCTGGTTGCCCAGGTTGTATTCCTTGGACACGTTTTCGACACGGACAACATGCATGGTGAGAACGCCTGCGACGTGCTCCGCGCCCGCCTCGATCACGGGATGCGCTTGAGGTAGCTTATGATATCAATCGCTTAACGCTTTGAATTATTGATCACGCACGGATCCCCATGCAACCGTCGCCAACGGCGCCGCCCACCCATCATCGCGAGGCCTACACCGTGAAACGATTCCCGCACCTGCTCCTTTGTCTCATCGTCGCCGCGTTGTCCGGCGGCGCGGCGAGCGCGGCCCCCGACCCGGCCCGGCTGGTCGCCCGCGCCGACGAGATCCGCTTTCCGTCGCAGCCGTTCCAGGTTCTCGTCACGGTGACTTCGATCCGCGACGACGAACAGAGCGAGCGGCACATCTACCAGGTGCTGCAGAAAGGCCACGAGCGCAGCGTCGTGCGGACGCTGGCGCCCGACTCGGAGAAGGGCCAGGTCATGCTGCTGCGCGACGCGGACCTGTGGATCTTCCTGCCCGACGTGTCCCAACCCGTGCGCCTGCCGCTCTCGCAGCGTCTCACCGGGCAGGTCGCCAACGGCGACCTCGCGCGCGCGAACTTCGCCGGCGACTACGAGGCGAAACTGGACAAGGTCGAGGAAATCGAGGGCGAACAGTACGCGGTGCTCGAGTTGACCGCGGCACGCAAGGGAGTGACTTATCACCGCGTGCGCTACTGGGTGAACGCGGCGAACGCCCGCCCCTACAAGGTCGAGTTCTACACCCTCTCCGGCCGGCTGATGAAGACCGGCATGTACACGAACTTCGCCGAACTCGGCGGTGCCGTGCGACCCACCCGCCTGGTACTCATCGACGCGCTGCGCGAAGGCGAGAAGTCGGTGCTCGACTACAGCTCGCTCAAGCTGCGCGACATCCCCGACAAGTTCTTCACCAAGGACTTCCTGCGCAAACTGAAGAACTGAGGGGCACGCCGCGGCAGGCTTCGAGCCGCCGGGCGCGGGCCGCCCGGCGTTCAGATGTTCCGCGTGAGCGCCAGCGCGATCGGCGTACGCGTCGGTTGGCGGCAGGTCAGCAGCGCCGACACGACGGTCGCGACAAAGCCGATCAGGAACGCCACCAAGCACACGCCGGGCACGATGCGGATGTAGGCCGTGTAGGCCGCGTTGGAGCTCGGCGGCGGCGGCATCGGGATGCCGACCTCGGAGATCAGCACGGCGAGGCCGATGCCCACGGCCACGCCGAGCGCGGCACCCACGGTGCCGAGTATCGCGTTCTCGATCACCAGCAGCCGGTAGACATAGCTCGACGTGTGGCCGATCGCGCGTATCGTGCCGAACTCGCCGACACGCTCGTTGGCCGTCATGCTGACGCTGTTGGCGACGCTCAGCAGGACGATTCCCAGGATAATCACCTGCAGCACGCCGAACTGGCTCTGGTAGAGCGCTACCGTCTTGGCGTAGAAGTCGTCCAGCTCGAGCCAGGTCTTGACCTCGTAACGCTCGCCGAGCACGTGCTGGCCGAGCCAGTCGACCAGCGGATCGACATAGCTCACATCGGTCAGCGAGAACACCAGGCTGTGCAGCGCGGTGGTATCGAGCAGTTCGCGCGCGGTCGCGATCGGGATGCGTACGGCGCGCGCGTCGAAATCCTTCGAGAACGAGCGGAACACGCCGACGACCTCGAACTCGAGCGAGTTCATGAACCCGGAGGTGGTCGTCGCGACCATGGTCACGTAATCGCCGGGGGCGAGTGCGAGCGCCGTCGCCACGCCCTCGCCGAGGACGATGGCATAGGCGTCGTCGTCGCTGAGCTCACGCCCGGCGACTACCGACATGAAGCTCGCCATTTCGTTCTCTTTCTCCGGCTCGATGCCTTCGACGATGACCGAGCGGTCGGTACGCGAATTGTTGAGCAGGCCGGTGAAGTTCAGGCGCTGCAGCACCTCGGTCACGACCGGCAGCGTCCCGACCTTCTCCAGGACCGCTTCGGGGTCTTCGATCATGTAGTCATAGGGTTCGCGGCGGCCGAACTCGTAGTAACCGGCACGGTAGAGCTGCAGGTAGCCGAGGCGCGATTTGATCGTCGCGTCGCGCAGCTGGTGGTAGATGTCCTCGACGAAGCCGCCGGCGAGGATCAGTGCCGCCACGCCGAACACGATCGACGCGAGCGTGATCATCGTGCGGCCCTTCTGGCGCGTCAGGTTTCTAAGGGCAAGGCGAAACATGGCTGGCCGCTCCTGTCAGCGCGCGTGGCGCAGCGCGTCGACGATTTCCAGCCGCGCGGCCTTGCGCGCCGGGTAGATGCTCGCCGCGATGGTCGCACCGAGACCGAGGATGACGCCGCCAATGATGAGCGGCGTCGTCACCATGATGAGACCGTCCACCGGGAAGTCCATGCCCGGTGCCGGCGGCATCGGGATGCCGATGGCCGAGATGCCCTTGGCCAGCAGCCAGCCGACGGCCGCGCCGACCACGCCACCGAGCGCGCCCAGCGCCACGCCCTCGCTCAGGAAGAGCATCAGTATCTTGCGCCGCCGGAGACCCAGTGCCATCAGGGTACCGATCTCGCCGGTGCGTTCCATCACGTTCATGATCAAGGTGTTGGAAATGCTGACCACGATGATCAGCGCGATGACCACCCACACCACGTTGACCTGGGCGGCGAACAGCTTGGCGGTCTTGTTGTAGAAATGGGCCAGGTCCGACCACGGCACGAACTCGAAGCCGGCGGTGCCGGCAAAACGCGCACGCAGGGCGGCCAGCGTATCCTGGGTCGCCTCGGTGTCGTCGAGCAGCACGATCCAGCGATGCGCGCCGTCGACGCGGATGAGCCGCTGGGCCATCGCGATGGGCATGCGCAGCGACGCATCGTCGTAGGCCTTGTTCGACGTCTGGAAGATCCCCACTACCTCGGCCTCGACGGCGCCGAGGCCGCCGCCTTCGGGACTCGCCATCAGCACGACCGTCGCGCCCGGCTCGACCTTGAGGTTCTTGGCCAGGCCCTTGCCGACGATGATGCCGTCGGGACGCGCGCTGTCCAGGTTGCTGCCGGCGACGATGGTCAGGCGCTTGGAGACCTGGGCTTCGCGGGTCGGGTCGACCCCCTCGCCGAGAAAGGAGATCGAGACGTCGTCGAAACTGATCAGGCCGGACAGCGACAGCCGCGGGGTCACGGTAACGACGTGTTCGGCATCGGCGATCTCGCTCGCCATCGGCGCCGACGAGGGGATCAGGTAAGCAAACGGATCGGCTTCGCCCTTCTCGAAGTAGCCTTCCTTGACCACCTGGATGTGGCCCAGGTGCGCCTCGATCGTGGTCTCGCGCAGGAACCAGTTGCTCCATTCGATGAAGCCGCCGGCAAGCAGCATCGCCATCACCCCGAAGGAGATCGCGAGCAGGCCCATGCCGGTGCGGCGGCGATGCCGCAGGAGGTTGCGTAACACGTGGCGGATCTCGTTCGGGCGCGGCAGCCATTCGAGAAGGCCGCCGCGCGGCGCGCTGCTCGCGGCGTCGCCGCTGGCGACGAATTCGCCCGGATTCGGCGCGAGCCCCGCTTCGAGTTCGCGCATGCGCCGTTCGCGCTCCGAGAGGTAATCGTCGTCACCCGCGAGCGCGGCCTCCGCCTCGCTCTGGATGCCGTCGATGGCGGCAGCACCGGCGCGCTCGGGGACGTGCTCGGTACTTACCGGCTGGCCCTGGCCGAGGCTGCGCGCGGTCTTCGCGTCCATCACCACGCGGTCGCCGAAGCTCTGGAACAGGAGCTGGCTGCCGAGCGGGATGACGGCGCCCTGGGGACGCTCCTCGACGATGTTCGCGAGGGCGTTGAAGACCGTGCCGCACTTCACGCAACGGACCATGCCCATCGCGGTGCGCAGGTTGTCCGCGGTGACGCGGAAGACCGTCGCGCATTCGTGGTTGGAACAATGGGTGAACATGGCGCCGGGTCAGGGAGTGTAGCGGCCGGGAGCGATGAGATTATCCGGATCGACCGCGGCTTTGAAGTCCCGCACCATGCGCCAGTAGGGACTGTCGGCCTGCACCACCGCGGGCATGGCATCGACACTGCTGCGGTACGGCAGGAAGCCGAGCGCGCGGCCGCCTTCGCGGAGTTCGTCGTAGCAGGCGCGCGCGCGGGCCACGGCGGCCTCGTCCCGCGCATCGAACAGCAGCGGCACGGTGCTGTCGAAGCAACGCTCGGAAAGGCTCGTCAGCGTGATCAGCGGCTCGATGCCGTGCTTGCGGCAGACGCTGTCGACGAAGCCGGTGTAAGTCCGCACGAGTGCGGGCTTCATCGGTACGAGCGGTGCATACCAGATGAGACCGCAACCATCGCGTGCCGGGTCGAGATCGTCGTGTGCGGGCCGGCGCCCGGGCACGCGCCAGTAGGCGAGCGGCAACGCGATCTCGCTCGGCGCGCCGCCGAGCAGCTGCAACGTCTTGTCGAACGTCGCGAGCACGTTGCCGAGCTTCGAGGTCGCGAAACCAGGGACGAAGCGGGTCACCGCGCGCACGCGGGCGAGCCGCGGCGCGCTGACGAACAGCAGGCGCCGCGCGAGCGGGCGTAACGCGGCCTTGACCTCGGCGACAGCAGCGGCGACCACGCGGCGCTGCCCGTACAGCGCGCCGGCGCCGGTCCACGCCATGACCTGGTTGGCACGACCGAGCGCGGCGACCTGCGCGTCGGGAATGACGGCCTGTGCGGGCACGCCGTCGGGATAAGGCACCATCATCGACAGCACGCGCCGCTGGTTCATGAGATTGATCGAACCGGCGACGCCCTGCGTGCGCCGCAGCACGTTCTGCACGCGCTGCGTGATCGCTTCGAGCTCGGCGTCCTCGCGCACGCCGAAGAAGAACGCCATGGTCGACTCCGGCCGCGGCGCCAGTGCGATCGTCATGCGCGTGACGATGCCGAACGCGCCCTGGGTGAACAGGCCGTCGAGATAGGGTCCCGTACCCCATTTGAAGACCCGGTCGGCGAGCCCTGCGCCCTGCAGCGTCAAGGGCGTGCGATAGACTTCGCCGTCGGCGAGCACGGCTTCGAGGGCCGTCACCGCGGCGAAATGATCGGTGTGCGGCGTGATGCCGTAGCCACGCTCGAGCGCGTTGCCGAGCAGGCTGCAGGTCGGCCCGCCGCCGTGCACCGGTACCAGGTACTCGGCGCCGCGGGCATCGAGGAACTCGCGCAGCGCACGCTGCGTCACGCCCGGCTCCAGCGTGACGACGCCGAGCTCGCGATCGAACTCGAGGACGCGGTCGAGCCGCGCGAGGTCGACCACCACGCAATCGTCGCGCGCCGGGTTGGCGCTGCCGTAGCCCCAGTTGTGCCCGGTGCTGAGCGGGTAGAGCGCTACGCGGTGGCGCCGCGCGACCAGCACCGCACGGCGCACCGCGTCGGCGTCGGCGGGGGCGATGGCGCCGAGAATCCGGCGCCTCGTCGCCATCGTGCAGGCGCCGTGGCGGGCTTGCGCCGCCGCGCCGTCGAGCACGGCGTCCGCGCCGAGTTCGCGCCGCCAGTCCTCGAGGGCCGCGGCGAGCGTCGCGCCGTCCATGTTCAGGGTGTCGCCGGGGTCGCGCCGAAGCGTCTCAACAGCGGCAGGGCGAGGCGCCACAGGAACAGGCCGACGCCGCCCCACAGCGTGATGAACCACAGCGGCACCCCGCCCGGCGGATCGCCCGGGTAGAACCACTCGCCGGTGTAGACCCCGGTGTACTCGATGAGCGCGCCGAGGCCGATCATGTAGCCGGTATAGAGCAGGTCGTGGCGGGTATGGAAGAGCACCAGGCCGACGACGAGCAGGGTCCCGGTCACGGCGAGCAGGATGTCGGCGTCCGGAATCGCGCCGAACGCGGCCGCGTAGGCGAGCGCCAGCACCCAGGCGCTGCGCGTGACCGGCGGCGGTTCACCGCCCAGCATGCGCCGCGTGTGCAGCGTGTAGAAGCCCCACATCGGCAGCTCGTACCAGGGCATGCGCAGGACGTCGGGCGAGGTGAACGCGAAAATGCCCTGGCCGAGCGACATCGCGTTCATGAACGTGAAGAACGCCGAGACACACAGGAAGAAGACCATCTCGCCCAGACGCAGCGGCCAGAACGTCGCCAGCCACAATACGAGCAGGGCGCCGAGCTTGGCGAGGTTGCCCGGCAGAAAGGCGAGGATCGCCAGGGTGGCGACGAGTTGGAGGACGAGCAGGCCCCTGCCTGGGTGCGGGTTGGCGCGGGTCATGGCATCGGCTCGCGAGGGTGACGGTCCGGCGAGTATAAACGGCGCACAAAAAAAAGCGGCCCCGGGTGGGGCCGCTTCTCGTCGAGGGCGTCAACCCTCAAGCGCTTTCTCAGGCCTTGCGGCGGCGGTTGCCGGCGAAGCCGAAGGCGCTCAGGCCGAGGCCGATGAGGGCCAGGCTGCCCGGCTCCGGCACGAAGAAGGCGCGAACCGGGTCGTTGCTGCGCAGCTGCCAGCCGGTCGGCGGCAGGCCACCGGCAGCAGCGGTGCTCACGCAGCCCTGCTGGCCCGGGGTGCAGAAGTCGTTCTGCGCGAACATGTCGGCCGCACCGCCGAGGAAGCCGTCGGTGTCGAAGTTGCTGGCGTAGGCGCCGCCGACGACGCGGAGGAAGCCCTGCGCGGTACCGGTGGCCGGGAAGGTCGCCTGCGTGAAGTTACCGGCGACGGTCGCAGTCGGGTCGACCAGGCTCACACCGGGCACCCACTCGAGGGACAGGAACAGCTCGCCGCCGACGACGTTGCTGATGCCGTTGTAGCACTGCCCGCCGATAGCGCAGCCACCCGCGGCGTAACCGCCGAGGCCCTGCGTGTAACCGCCCACTCCGGCAAAGCTGCCGACCGGGTTGATGTAGATGTCGAGGACGCCGCCGGTCGACAGGATGTCGACACCGCCGATGCCCGAGGGCGTGACGCTGCTGACATTGATCTGGCCGAACACGCCGGTGAGCTCGGCACCGTTGACGCCGGTGTTCCACAGCTGCGTGGCGAGCAGCGGGTTCTCGACGCTGGTGATGTTCAGCGTGCCGAAGTTCACGGCGCCGGGCCCGATCTGACCGCCGGTCAGGTTGGCGAAGGATTCGAAGTTGCCGAACTTGATTTCGATTTCGCCGGTGTAGCCGCCTGCGAGTTCGAAAGTCGGCGCCGCCGAGGCGTTGGACGCGAGCAGGCCGAGGGCAAGGCCGGCTGCTGCGAGGGTGGACATGCTCTTCATGGTCTTATCTCCTGAATCATCCTGTTGCGGATTGATTGATTTCTGGTCTCGAGCGGTGCTGACCGTTTCGTAACCTTGGCCCAGACAAAGCAATCGCTGTGCCAGCAATCCCATGCCTTTGCGAAACAGGTGCTTGCGCGAGCTCCCCGGATTCTGTGGCGGGCGCCATCGGCTGTTTTGTAAAGCTTCTGGACAGGCTTGCGGGGGCATTTTCGCGACAGCTTCGGCAGCGGCTCGGCACTGCACCAGAAATATATTCAAAAACAGAGTATTAGATGGATTTCCGTGGCCGCGGGCAGGCTGTCAAATCCATTGACAGAGCCGTTTTCACGGGCGCTGCGGGCAAATCCGGCCGCGCAGCGCAGCGCAGCGCCCCCGAAGGATAAAACAATACCACCCTTATTATAGGAACCACTGCCGGACCACGCATGGCACACCTGCCCCCGTGCTAATCTCTGCGCGCCGCCCGCCCCACCGCGCTCCAGGCGCCGATCCGGCCCGGCCGCGCAGGTGGTGCGGGTTCGCCGCGGACGGTCGCTATGCTGTCAGACCGGACGCACGCTCCGGCCGCCCCGCCGCCCCGGCAATCATGGAGACGATATGATGCGATTCGCTTTCCCGGCCTGCCCTCCTGTCCTGACCCATGCGGCGGTCCCGCTGCGTGCGCCGGCGCTCACCCTCGCCCTGCTGGCGGGACTGGCCGGCGGCTGCGGCGATTCGGGTACGAGTCCGCAAGAGGCGATCGCCGGCGCACGCGAGGCCGAGACCCCGCAGGAGCTCGCACGCAGCCTCGTCGACCTGCGCTCGGCCGCGCAGGCGGCGCCCGACAATGCCGAACTGCGCCTGGCGCTCGCGCGCCTTCATCTGAAAATGATGAACGCGGCCAACGCCGAAAAGGACACCGACAAGGCGCGTGCCCTCGGCGCGCCGGCCGACGAGACCACCTTGCTGCGTGCGCGCGCCCTGTTCCTGGCCGGCAAGTACGTGGAACTGCTCGCCCTCAGCGCGCCGACCGATGCGGGCGCGGCGCGCGCCGAGGTACTCGCCCTGCAGGCCGAAGCCCATCTCGAGCGCGATGACCGGGCCAGCGCGATCGCGGCGCTCGAAGCGGCGCGCGCGATCGCGCCCGAGACCGTTCCCGTCCGCATGGCCGCGGCGCGCCTCGAAGCTGCCGAAGGCGATGTCGCGGGCGCAGTCGCCGCGCTCGAAGCACTGCTCGCGGACGCCCCGGGCCATGGCCGGGCGTGGAGCGTGCTCGCCCGCTTCCACGAAGCCGAAGGCGACAAGGAGGCCGCCATCGCGGCGCTCGGCAAGGCCATACCCAACCTGTACATCGCGGTGCCGGAGCGCTACCGCCTGGCCCTGCTGTACATCGAGAAGGGCGACTATGCGAGTGCCGAACCGGTCGTCGAGGCCGTGCTCGCGCAGGCGCCGGACGATCCGCGCGCGCAATTCGCCGCCGGCCTGCTCGCCTTCGGCAAGCGCGAGTTCGCACCGGCCGCGGCGCATTTCGTCAAGATCAACGAGCCGGCGCGCGCCCTGCTGCGCAGCGTCAACTACTACGACGGCGTCACTGCGCTGGCCCTCGACAAGCCGGAGCAGGCCCTGCAGAAGCTGGAAATCGCGCGCGAGGCGTTCCCGAAATCACCCGACGTCAACTACCACCTCGCCCTCGCGCACCTGGAGATCGGTGATGTGCCCGGCGCGGAGAAGGTGCTGCAGGGCTTTCTCGCCCACGACCCGCTCAATCCCGAGGTGCTCGAACTGCTCGGCAAGCTGACCCTCGCCGAAGGCCGCGCCGAGGAGGGCATCGGCTACCTGCAGCAGGTGATCGATCTCAAGGGCGACTCGGCGCCGCTGCTGCTCGAGCTCGGCCAGGGCCTGCTCGCGGCCGGCCGCGTCGACGAGAGCCTGGCCCTGTTCGGCCAGGTGGCGGAGCTCGACGACGCCGCCGGCGCCGAAGGCAGTATCGGCGCGCTGCTCGCCTCCGATCGCATCGAACAGGCGCGGGCGGAAGTCGATCGCCTGCTCGCGGAGTCCCCCGATGCGCCGCTCGCCCACAACCTCGACGGCCTGGTCAAGCTGCGCGAGGGGCGCAACGACGCCGCGAAGGAAGCGTTTGCACGCGCGATGGTGCTCGATGCCGACTACCTGCCGGCGGTGTACAACCTGGTGCTTGCCGAACTGAACGGATTGGCGATTGACGCGGCCAAGAGTCACCTGGCGGGCGCGCTCACGGCCCATCCGCGCGACCTGCGGCTGCGCCTGCTCGCCGCCGACGCCGCCTTGCGCGAGAACGATGTCGCGAGCGCGCGCGGTCACCTGGAGGTGGCACTCGAAATCGCACCGCAGCATCCCGCGGCCAACCTCGCCATGGCGCAGGCGCTGGTCCGCGAGCGCAACTACGAACCGGCCATCGCGCACCTGAGCAGCGTGCGCAAGCGTTTCCCCGACCACCCCCTGGTACTTTCGCTGCTCGGCCACGCCCATCTCGAAACCGGGCATGCCGAGGACGCGGTCGCCGCGCTGTC
>JAUIFX010000229.1 GCA_030429865.1 Gammaproteobacteria bacterium
GCGTGTCGGTCTTGATGCTCAGGTTGCCGAGCGCGACGCTGTCGCCGAGATTGACCCGTATGTCACCCGGGCCGAGGTTGTGAAACGCCGCGGCGAGCAGCAGCGATTGCGAGGGGTAGAAGCGCCCGAAGTGCTCGACCACGAGCGGCTCGAAGCGTACGCCGCCGTCGATGTCGAGCGGCGTGATGAGATGACCGATGGCGCGCGCCTGCGCGCCTATCTCGGGGATCGGCGGCACGGCCATGATGGTCTGCCCCGGAAGCGGGAACTCGCCGCTGGGATCGCTGATGTTGGCGTCCGCGATGGCGTTGCGGATCACGTAGTCAGGCTGTTCCTCGTCGGGATGGCCGATGGGTACGCCGGGCACGAATTGCATGCCGAGCACCACGCGGCCGGACTGCCCGAGCGCATCGGCGAGGATGCGGTCGGTATCGAGTTCGCTCTCGGCTGCATCGTACAGGCCGACGAGGCCGCCGACGTCGGCCCCGGCCTCGTCGAGCGTGCGGGTCTCTTCGCGAAAGCGGCCTATCCATTCGAGCCCGGCGGCAACCTGTGGTTCGGAGTAGAAGATGGTCGCGCCGATGGCCTTGGCGCCGGCCGAACTGAGACGCTCGACCATGCCGGCGTGGATGTCGCGCGACCACGGCCAGCGGCCGATGTTCTGCACGCTCTTGTCGTCGATGGCGACGACGACCACGCGCTCGCCCGGATCGCCGGACGAGATGCGCACCCCACTGTCGTAAGCGACACGTTCCAGGCGTTCCAGCGTCGCCGAGCCGGTCAGCCACGCGAGCAGGAACAGGAAGGAAATGGACGCCCCGATGAACCAGTCAGTTTTCCAGAACGTGTTGGTCATCGAAATTGCGCGAAGAAGCCCCCGAAGTCCACGGAGTTTACCTGTGTCGGCCATGAAAAAATAGAACGATGGCGTGCCGGGCCCGATCTCCCCTCAGGATCGATCGCACAATTGCTCGACGCTTTCCACGACACGACGGTGCGCCGCCTCGTAGGCCTCGCCGTCGAGCACGATGCGATTGCCGGCATCGTCGTAACGCACGACGCGCGAGGCGTTCTCGAAGCTCGCGCGGTCACGCCTCGCCTGCGCGCAGCGCTGTTCGCGCGCGGCTTTGCGCGCCGCCGCCTCGGCGCGTTCCTCGCGGCGCTCGGCGCGCTCGGCGGCAAAAGCATCGAGCAGGCGGCGGGTACGTTCGTGCCGTGCGCCGGCCGCCGCGGCCGGTGGCGGCGACGACGGCACCGCGAGTCGCTCGGCATCCCCCGTCGGCGGACGATCGCCGAAATGCACCTGGCCCGACTCGTCGACCCAGCGGTAGATGTCGGCGGCGCCGGCCGGCAGCAACAGTGCCGTCAGCGCGAGCGCCGCCACGGCGCGTGCGCGCCGGCAAGCGCATCGTCGCTTGCCGTGCCGAACGCCGACCGCGGACTCGGCACGGCTTGGGAAATTCTCCCTGGGGGCCTGCCGAGATGTCATCCGCAGCCGTCCAATTCCGCCGCAATCGCCTGATTGTACGGAGATTGAACCGAAACCTGGGAAGTTCGTGGCGATTCGACCGGCGCCGGCCACGTGCTCTACAACTGGCCACGGGCCCTCAGGGACGAGGGCCCGGCCGGCGCCAGGGATGGCCGGTGGCGCGGGTTCTGGGAGGTTCCGGCGGCCACCATGCCGGCAGCTCCGGGGCCGGTCGGTCACGATCGGCCCCGGGCGTTCGTTCGCACCCGGTGCGCTCGCGCGCCGGCCGCTAGCAGCCGGCACGGGCGCGGCTGCGCCGAATCAGCGCTCGAGCAGGTCGAGCTTGCCCGGCTTGTCCTTCCACTCGTCGGCGTCGGCCGGCGGGTCCTTCATTTCGCTGATCACCGGCCACTGCGGCGCGAGCTCGGCATTCAGGGCGAGGAACTGCTGCTCGTCGTCAGTCAGGTCGTCCTCGGACTTGATTGCCTCCGCCGGGCACTCCGGTTCGCACAGCGTGCAGTCGATGCACTCGTCCGGGTCGATCACGAGCATGTTCGGCCCTTCGTGGAAGCAGTCCACCGGGCAGACTTCGACACAGTCGGTGTACTTGCACTTGATGCAGTTCTCGGTGACAACAAAAGTCATGGCGCAGCACTTCGGGTTGGTACGGGAAGGGCGCGCATTATAGCCGCGCCGCGCCGGCAGCCCAACAAATTTCCCGTTTGCCGCAGGGGCTTTGCGCCGGCGGCGGTCAGTCGTCGAGGAGGCTGCGCAGTCGGTAGAGCGTCTCGAGCGCCTGTCGCGGGCTGAGGTTGTCCGGATCGATCATCTCGAGTGCCTCGACGATCGGATGCGGACCCGGAAACAGCGGCATCTGTGGTGAACGCGGCGCGACCTCCGGCGTGGCCCGGGTTTCGAGCGAGTCGAGCACGGCGCGGGCGCGCGTGACCACCGCGGGCGGTATGCCGGCGCGGCGCGCCACGGCCAGGCCGAAGCTGCGGTTGGCCGGCCCTTCGCGCACGCTGTGCAGGAACACGACCTCGTCTCCGCTTTCGACCGCGTCGAGGCGCACGTTGACCACGCCCGTCGTGTTCTCGGCCATGCGCGTGAGCTCGAAGTAATGGGTCGAGAACAGCGTGTAGGCGCGGTTGCGGGTGGCGAGGTGCTCGGCGGCCGCCCACGCCAGCGACAGGCCGTCGTAGGTGCTCGTGCCGCGGCCGATCTCGTCGACGATGACGAGACTCTCGGACGTCGCGTTGTGCAGAATGTTGGCGACCTCGCTCATCTCGACCATGAACGTGCTCTGCCCGCCGGCGAGGTTGTCGGCGGCGCCGATGCGCGAATAAATGGCGTCGATCGGGCCGAGCGTCGCGCGCGCCGCGGGCACGAAGCTGCCGACGTGGGCCAGCAATGCGATCAGGGCGGCCTGGCGCATGTAGGTCGATTTGCCGCCCATGTTGGGACCGGTCACGAGCAGCAGCTTGCGCGTCTCGTCGAGGTGCAGGTCGTTGGCCACGAACGGTTCGGCGAGGTTGCGCTCGACGACCGGGTGACGCCCGCCGACGATGTCTACGATCGGCGTGTCGGTGAGCTCCGGTGCGATCCATTGCAGGGCCTCGGCGCGCTCGGCGAAGCACGCCAGCACGTCAAGTTCGGCGACCCCGCCGGCGGTGCGCTGCAGCCGCGGCACCTCCTGCGCGACGCGGTCGAGCAGGGCATCGTAGAGCGCCTTCTCGCGCCGTTGCGCCTGCTCCGCGGCGCTGAGAATTCGCGCTTCGAAGCGCTTCAGCTCGCTGGTCACGTAGCGTTCGGCGGCCTTGAGCGTCTGGCGCCGCTGGTAGTCGGCGGGCAGCTCGGCGGCGCGCGCCTGGGCGCGGCTGAGTTCGAGGTAGTAGCCGTGCACGCGGTTATAGCCGACCTTGAGCGTCGCGATGCCGGTGCGTTCGCGTTCGCGCCGCTCGAGATCGATCAGCCAGGCGTCGGCATCGGCGCTGGCGCGGCGCAGCTCGTCGAGTTCGGCGTCGAAGCCGTCGGCGATGACCTGCCCTTCGCGCAGCACCGGCGGCGGCGGCTCGACGAGCGCCGCGGCGAGGTGCTCGTGCAGCGCCGGCAGCGGTTCGATGGCGGCATGGATGTCGTCGAGGCGTGGGCTGAGGTCTGGCGCCAGCAGCCCGCGCAGGCGCGGCAGTACCGGCAACGCGTCGCGTAGCCGCGAGAGGTCGCGCGGTCGCGCGGTGCCGAGGGCGATACGCGAGGTGATGCGCTCGATGTCGTGGATCTCGCGCAGCGCCGTGCGCAGGGCCTCGAGATCCAGGCTCGTGGTCAGCGCGCCCACCGCGTGGTGGCGCCGCCGCAGCAATGCCTGGTCGCGGCTCGGTTGGACCAGCCAGCGACGCAGCAGGCGCGCACCCATCGCGGTGCGGGTGGTATCGAGAATGCCGAGCAGGCTGTGCTGCGGCTCGCCGGAAAGCGCGTCGGTCAACTCCAGGTTGCGGCGCGTCGCGCGATCCATGGCGAGGGTGTCGTCGGCGCGCTCGACGGTGAGCGTGGTCAGGTGGGGCAGGGTGCTGCCCTGGGTCTCGCGGCAGTAGTCGAGCAGCGCACCCGCCGCCGCGACCGCGGCCGGCAGCCTGGCGCAGCCGAAACCGGACAGGTCGTCGACGCCGAAGTGCGCGCTCAGCGTGCGCGTCGCCGCGGCGAGGTCGAAACGCCAGGCTGGCAGGCGGCGCAGGCGCGGCCGCCAGGCTTCGTCGAGCACGGTGTCGAAGTCCTCGGCGACCAGGATCTCGGCCGGCGCGAGGCGCTCGAGTTCAGCCTCGAGCGCCGCGCCCGAGGCTGCTTCGCGCACGGCGAAGCGCGCGCCGCCGAGATCGACGCTGGCCACGCCGTGCACGCCCTTGCCGGCGACCAGGGCGACGACGAGGGTATCGCGGCGCTCGTCGAGCAGGGCATCGTCGGTGAGCGTACCCGGTGTGAGGATGCGCGTGACCTTGCGTTCGACCGGGCCGCGCGCCTGGGCCGGGTCACCGATCTGCTCGCAGATGGCAACCGCCTGGCCCTGCCTGAGCAGCCGGGCGAGGTAGGATTCCGCGGCGTGCACCGGGACGCCGGCCATCGGAATCGGTTCGCCGCCGCTGTGCCCGCGCGCCGTGAGCGTGAGGTCGAGCAGTTTCGCCGCGCGCCGGGCGTCGTCGAAGAACAGCTCGTAGAAGTCGCCCATGCGGTAGAACAGCAACGCATCGGGATGTTCGGCCTTGATCCCGAGATACTGGCGCATCACCGGCGTATGGCCGTCCGGCGCGGGCAGTTCCGCGGCCCGCGTCGCGGCCGGCACGCCGCGCCCGGCGTCGGCGGCGGGTTTCATGCGCGCGGCCGGCGCGGCAGGCGGCGGCTCGCGCAGGCAGCGGTTGCGCGGATGACTGGCATGGACTCGCGGTGGTCTGTCGATGTCGTTGCAGCCCCGGCCGGGGCGGCGCGCGGCCGGGCGCGCTTATGGTAGCGCGCCGTGCGGCCAGGTTCGACGCGCGCTTGAAATGGCCGCGAGCTGCCCATACCTTCCGCCTCGCGTTCACCGAGCAATCACGATACGAGAGGGCACGATGTCGACAGAAACGACCAAAGAGCAACGAGGATTCGAGTCCGAGGTCCGCCAGCTGCTGGATCTCGTCATCAACTCGCTCTACAGCAACCGCGAGATCTTCCTGCGCGAACTCGTCTCCAACGCGTCGGATGCGGCGGACAAGCTGCGTTTCGCGGCGCTTTCCGACGACGCCCTGTACGAAGGCGATGGCGACCTCGCGGTCGACATCGATTACAGCGAAAAACTCGGCACGATCACCGTACGCGACAACGGCATCGGCATGAGCCGCGAGGAGGTCATCGCCAATCTCGGCACGATCGCGAAGTCCGGCACGCGCGAATTCTTCAGCCACCTGAGCGGCGACGCACAGAAGGACTCGCAGCTCATCGGCCAGTTCGGCGTCGGTTTCTATGCCGCGTTCATCGTCGCCGACAAGGTCACCGTGACCACGCGCAAGGCCGGACTGGCGCAGGACGAGGGCGTACGCTGGGAGTCCGACGGCAAGGGCGAGTACACCGTCGAGACCGTGCGGCGCAAGAAGCGCGACACCGAGATCGTGCTGACGCTCAAGGAAGACGCCAAGGAGTTCGCCAACGGCTGGCGGCTGCGCGAGATCTGCAAACGCTACTCCGACCACGTCTCGATCCCGATCCGCATGCCGGCCGAGGGCGGGGACGAGGACGAAGCGAAGGGCCGCGAAGTCGTCAACCA
>JAUIFX010000230.1 GCA_030429865.1 Gammaproteobacteria bacterium
CGCGGGCGATGCACGATACGTTCTACCTTAAAGACGGGCGCCTCTTGCGCACCCACACCTCGCCGGTGCAGATCCGCGTGATGCAGGCCTCGGCGCCGCCGCTGCGCATCATTGCGCCGGGACGCGTGTATCGCTGCGACTACGACCAGACGCATTCACCCATGTTCCACCAGGTCGAGGGGCTGCTGATCGACGAGCACGTCACCATGGCCGAACTCAAGGGCGTGCTCGATGCCTTCCTGCGCGACTTCTTCGACCGCGACGACCTGCAGACGCGCTACCGGCCGTCCTACTTCCCGTTCACCGAGCCGTCGATGGAAGTCGACATCAAGCTGGTCTCCGCGCACGGCGTGAGCGACTGGCTCGAAGTGATGGGCTGCGGCATGGTGCACCCCAACGTGCTGGCGAACGTCGGCATCGACGCCGAGCGTTACAGCGGCTTCGCGTTCGGGCTCGGCGTCGAACGTCTCGCCATGCTGCGTTATGGCATCTCCGACCTGCGCCTGTTCTACGAGAACGACATCCAGTTCCTGCGCCAGTTCGGCGTCTGAGCCGCCGCTTCATCACACCATGAAAATCAACGAAGAATGGCTGCGAGAATGGGTCGACCCGGCGATCGGCCATGCGCAGATCGCTGACGCCCTGACGCTCGCCGGGCTCGAAGTCGACGGCATCGAAGCGGCCGGTCCGCCGCTCGACGGCGTGCGCGTGGTCGAGGTGCGCCGGGTCGAGCGCCATGCCGCTGCCGAACGCCTTGCCGTGTGCACCGTGTTCGACGCGGCCGACGAGCACGTGGTGGTGTGCGGCGCGCCCAACGTGCGTGCCGGCATGCGCGCCGCCTGGGCGCCGCCGGGCACGACGCTGCCGGGCGGGCAGCGCATCGCGCAGGCCGAGATTCGCGGTGTCGGCTCGGCCGGCATGCTGTGCTCGGCGGCTGAACTCGGATTGGGCGACGACGCCGGCGGACTGCTCGAACTCGGCGCGGACGCGCCGGCCGGCGCCGCGGTCGCGGACTGCCTGCGCCTCGACGATGTCGTGTTCGACATCGGCCTGACGCCGAATCGCGGCGACTGCTTCAGCGTGCTCGGCATCGCGCGCGACCTTGCCGTGATCACCGGCGCCGCGTTCGCGGAACCGGCGCCCGCCACGGTCCGCCCGGTCAACGACGCCCTGCTGCCGGTCGAGCTGGCCGCGCCCGAAGCCTGCGCGCGTTACGCCGGCCGCGTGCTGCGCGGCATCGACGCCGGTGCCGTCACGCCGTCCTGGATGCGCGAGCGCCTGCGCCGCGCCGGCGTGCGCGCCATCCACCCGGTCGTCGACGTCACGAACTACGTCATGCTCGAGCTCGGCCAGCCGATGCACGCGTTCGATCTCGCGCGCCTCGACGAGCGCATCGTGGTGCGCCCGGCAGCGCAGGGCGAGAGCCTGCTGCTGCTCGATGGCGAGACCGTCACGCTCTAGGCCGGCACGCTCGTCATCGCCGATGCCGCGGCGCCGGTCGCACTGGCCGGCGTGATGGGTGGCGAGCTCAGCGGGGTGACCGCTGAGAGCGTCGACATCTTTCTCGAGAGCGCCTATTTCGACCCCGTCCGGCTGGCCGGCGTGGCGCGCCACTACCGCATGCAGACCGATGCCTCGACGCGCTTCGAACGCGGCGTCGATCCGTGCGGGCAGGAGCGCGCCATCGAGCGCGCGACGGCCCTGCTGATGTCGATTTGCGGCGGCGAGCCGGGTCCGACCACCGTCGTCGAGAGCCTGCCGCACGTGCCGGCGCGGGAAGCCATCCGCTTCCGGCCGGAAGCGGTCAACCGCCTGCTCGGTACCGACATCCCGGCCGCGCGCTCGGCCCAGATCCTCGCCGCGCTCGGGCTCGAGGTGGACGATCGCGATCCTGCTGCGTGGCAGGTCGTGCCACCGTCGTTCCGCTTCGACCTCTCGCTCGAGGCCGACCTCGTCGAGGAAGTGGCGCGCATCGAGGGCTACGACAGCATTCCGACACGCCTGCCGGCCGGCGCGGGGCGTCCGGCCGCGCTGCCTGCGCGCACGCGCATCGAACAAGAGGTGCGCGGTGCGCTGCTCAACCGGGGTTACTTCGAGGCCATCACCTACAGTTTCATCGCGCCGCACAAGGCGGCGCTGTTCCAGCCCGTCGCGGACACCGCGCAATCGGTACTCGCCAACCCGATCTCGAGCGAGATGGCGGTCATGCGGCCGTCGCTGTGGCCGGGCCTGATCGATGCGGCCGTGCACAACCTGCGCCGGCAGCAGGAGGACGTGCGCCTGTTCGAACTCGGCCTGAGCTTCGCCGATCGGCAGGGCGCCGCCGTCCAGGTCGAGCGCATCGGCGGTCTCAGGCTGGGTGCGGCGCAGGCGGTGCACTGGAGCGATACGCCGCGCGAAACCGATTTCTTCGACGTCAAGCGCGACGTCGAGGTCCTGCTGACCGCGTGCGGCTACCTCGCACCGACCATGCGCGCGGCCGAGCACCCCGCCCTGCACCCGGGGCAGAGCGCGGCCATCGCCAGTGACGGCCGCGACATCGGCTGGCTCGGCAAGCTGCACCCGGCCCTGGCGCGCCGCCTCGACGTGCCGGGCGGCCTGTTCCTGTTCGAACTCGACCTGCCGGGGCACGATGCGCGCGGCGTGCCGCAGTTCCGGCCGGTGTCGCGGTTTCCCGCCGTGCGGCGCGACCTCAACGTCGTCGTCGACGCGACGATTTCCGCGCAGGCCTGCCTGGACGCGGCTCGGGCGGGTGCGGGCGAGATGCTCCGTGACCTGCAGTTGATTGACGTGTATCGTGGGCAAGGCATTGATTCGGACAAAAAAAGTCTCACGTTATGCTTGATTTTTCAGGTCGCTTCTAGCACTCTTACTGACGATGAGGTCGAAGCTACCGTGACACGAGTGCTCGCCGCGCTACGCGAGCAGGTCGGGGGGACGTTGAGGAATTAACGCGATGGCATTGACGAAAGCCGAGATGGCTGAGCGTTTGTTCGAGGATTTGGGACTCAACAAACGTGAGGCCAAGGAACTGGTCGAGGCTTTCTTCGAAGAAGTCCGCGCGTCGCTGGAAGCGGGTCAGCAGGTGAAATTGTCGGGCTTCGGCAATTTCGATCTTCGCGACAAGAATCAACGGCCTGGGCGCAACCCCAAGACCGGTGAGGAAATTCCGATCACGGCCCGGCGCGTCGTCACGTTCCGTCCCGGTCAGAAACTGAAGGCCCGAGTAGAAGCTTATGCTGGAAGCATCGAACAATAACGAACTGCCCGTCATTCCCGGCAAGCGCTACTTCACCATCGGCGAAGTCAGCGAGCTGTGTGCGGTCAAGCCGCACGTGCTGCGCTACTGGGAACAGGAGTTCCCCCAGCTCAAGCCGATCAAGCGGCGTGGCAATCGCCGTTACTACCAGCGCCAGGACGTCATCCTTATCCGCCAGATCCGCAGCCTGCTCTACGAACACGGCTTCACCATCGGCGGCGCCCGCCAGAAGCTGTCCGGCGACGAGGTCAAGGCCGACTCCAGCATGAGCCAGCAGATCGTGCGCCAGCTGCGCATGGAGCTCGAGGAAGTCCTCGACATCCTGCGGCGCTGAGCCGCCCCCCGCGGTCGGCGCGGACCTTCGGAGCGGGACTTGCCTGTCCCCAACCGGCACCAAACACAGTATCATTGCCACCCCTTCCCCGGGACCCGTCCGGTCCAGGGAAACTGCGAATTGAACATGTCGGGGCGTAGCGCAGCCTGGTAGCGCACCTCAATGGGGTTGAGGGGGTCGGAGGTTCGAATCCTCTCGCCCCGACCATTCGCATCGATCGATCCTGGCCTTACCACTGCCGGCCGCTGCCGCGTAACGCGGCCCGCCGAGCCCTCTGAACGCCGCCGCCGGAAGGCGCGGCGCGCTGTCGCAAGGAGCGTGACGTCATTCCTTTGGGGATTTTCCGGCTCTGGCCGATAATCATTTTTGACGCTCGTTGCCGCGCGCGAGACCCCGCGTGCCAGCCAGCGAGTCCGCCGCCGGTGCCCGTCGGCCGCGCCCGTGCACAGGCCTGGCGCGCAATCCGCCGGGCCGCGTGCGCGGCATCTGATGAACAACCAACCGGAAAGACGAGACGCTTATGTGTGGAATTGTCGGTGCGGTAGCACAGCGCGACGTGGCCCCCATCCTCATCGAAGGGCTCAAACGGCTCGAGTATCGCGGTTACGACTCGGCTGGCGTCGCCGTGGTGACGCCGCAAGCCGGCATCCGCCGTGCGCGGGTCGCGGGCAAGGTACGCGCGCTCGAGGAAGCGCTGGAAAGCGACCCGCATCCGGGCGGACTCGGCATCGCCCACACCCGCTGGGCGACGCACGGCGAGCCGTCGGTCGCCAATGCCCATCCGCACGTCTGCCGCGACGCCATCGCGCTGGTGCACAACGGCATCATCGAGAACCATGACAAGCTGCGCGCAGCGCAGCAGGCCGCCGGGCACGCGTTCAACTCGCAGACCGACACCGAGGTGGTGGTCAACCGCGTGCACGATTTCGTCACCGCGGGCGAAGACCTGCTCGCGGCGGTGCAGCACACGATCGCCGAACTCGAGGGCGCCTACGCGCTCGCCGTGGTCAGCCGCGAGGACAGCGAGCGCCTGGTCGTCGCGCGGCGCGGCAGCCCGCTCGTGATCGGCCTCGGCATCGGCGAGAACTTCGTCGCCTCCGACGTGTTCGCGCTGCTGCCGGTGACCAACCGCTTCATCTTTCTCGAGGAAGGCGACGTTGCCGAAGTGACGCGCGAGTCGGTTCGCATCTTCGACGAGAACGGGGTTTCGGTCACGCGCAAGGAATCGCTGTCCGAACTTTCCGCCGACGCCGCCGAGAAGTCGGGCTACCGGCATTTCATGCTCAAGGAGATCTTCACCCAGGCGCGCGCCGTGGCCGAGACGCTGGAAGGACGGCTCGAGCACGGTACGGTCGCCGATGACGCGTTCGGCCATGGCGCGGCGGACATCTTCGAACAGGTGCGCTCGGTGACCATCGTTGCCTGCGGCACGAGCTACCACGCGGGCCTGGTCGCGCGTTACTGGATGGAAGGCCTGGCCGGGGTACCGTGCAACGTCGAGGTGGCGAGCGAGTTCCGCTACCGCAAGCCGGTCGTCACCGACGGGTCGCTGTTCGTCACCATCTCGCAGTCGGGCGAGACCGCGGATACGCTGGCCGCGCTGCGCCAGGCGGCCAAGTGGGGCTACGCGCACACGCTTGCCATCTGCAACGTGCCCGAGAGCTCGCTGACGCGCGAGTCGGAACTCGTGTTGATGACGCGCGCCGGCCCCGAGATCGGCGTCGCCTCGACCAAGGCTTTCACGACCCAGCTGGTCGCGCTGATGCTGCTGGTCGTCGCGCTCGGCAAGCGGCGTGCGCTGACCGCCGAACAGGAGCGTACCCTGGTGGCCGAGCTCGAGTCGCTGCCGGGCAAGATCAACAGCGTGCTCGAGCTCAACGACCAGATCGGCGAGCTCGCTCAGGAGTTCGCGCACAAGCACCACAGCCTCTACCTCGGGCGCGGCTCGATGTACCCGATCGCGATGGAAGGTGCGCTGAAGCTGAAGGAAATCTCCTACATCCACGCCGAGGCCTACCCCGCCGGCGAACTCAAGCACGGCCCGCTGGCCATGGTGGACGACAACATGCCGGTGATCGCGGTCTGTCCCGACGACGAACTGCTGGAGAAGGTGCTGTCCAACATCGAGGAGGTCAGGGCCCGGGGCGGCAAGC
>JAUIFX010000231.1 GCA_030429865.1 Gammaproteobacteria bacterium
AACCTGCTATGCCGCACATCGCGCTTGCCCGCCCGTCAATCGAAGCGGTCGCCGATGAGCCGCGTCCAGCTCTCGCCCGACAGGCCGTTGAGGAAGGCGCGGCCCTGCGTGGCGGCATCCGCCAGTTGTGGCCTGGAAGAATGGAACACGGTCGACGAGGCGTGCAGGAAGGCGAACTTGCGGTCGAGCATGGCATCGAGCTTCTCGGGCGTCGGCGTGTCGTCCTCGGCGTCGTCGAGGTCATCGAGCGACGGCCGCGCAGCGACGGCATCGACGTCTCCTTCGCCGGTGACGTCGAAGACATCGTCGGGATCGAGGCGGCCGAGATCGGGGCGTGACGCGCGCGCGGACGGCGTGTGGCCGCCGGTCGCGGCGGCCGCGGCGATCATCGAACCCGCAATGGTGCCGTCGTCGACCATGGTCGCGTTGGGATCGTTCGGATCGGCGAATACCGTGTGGCCGGCATCGGCCATCGAGGGCATGGAGAACTCGAACTCGAACTTGTGGAAGCGGATGCGATCCCCGTGCTTGAGCTGGCGCTCGCCTTCGATGCGTTCGCCGTTGAGGTAGGTGCCGTTCACGCTGCCCTGGTCGCTCAGCCAGAAACCGAAATCTCGGTACTGGATGATCGCGTGCTGCCGCCCGACGGTCCCCTTGTTGATGACGAAATAGTCGACGTGCCCGGGGTTGCTGCCGACCACGCGGCCGATCATGAGCGGCTTCGCGCCAATCTGCACCGCCGGCTCGTCGGCGACGCCCTGGAGATCCTTGAGGAACGCTTCCGGGATGCTCGCCTTGCGGGCACCATCGCCGAGCGTGACCGCAGCGCCACCCGCGCCGCGGCGGCGGATGAACCACACGACGCCCGCGACGAGCGCGATGAGCAGCAGCGCGATGATCACGAGCAGTGCGATGCCGAGGCCCGCCTCGCGGTCGAAGCCGGCGTCTTCGGTGGGCGGCTGCAGCGGCTGCGCCGCCTCGCCCGGGCGCTTGACGATCACCCCGCTCTCGGCCGGCATCATCATCTCGCGGCACAATTGCTCCGCGGTCATGCCGGCGTCCGGCGCCGCCTCTTCCATCAACGCGCGCTCTTCGCCCGACACCGTGTCGAGACACGATTGCGGCTCTCCCGCCACGGCAGGCGCCGGCGGCGACGTCTCGGCCGGCAGCGTGTCGGCCGGGGGCGCGACCGGCGCCGGCCCTGGCGCCGGACCTGCCGCCGGCGCGACGGGTGCGGGCGGCGGCGTGGCCGCCGGCGCCGCGGCGAGCTGTCCCCGCACGTCGGCGAACACGCCGGCGAGGTCGGCCGCCCCCAGGGCGCGGAAATACTCGCCGCCGGTCTTGCTCGCGAGCGACTGGATGAGGAAGAAGTCGGCGTTCTCAGTGAAGGCGATGCCGAACACGCGGATGCCGCTGGCGGCGGCCGCGGCCGCGAGCTCCTCGCGCAGCCACTTGGTCTTCTCCGCATCGATCTCCGGATTGCCGGTATCGACGATGCCGTCGGTCATGAAGATGATGACGCGCGCCGCCTCGTCGCGGCCGCTCCGCTTCAGTTCGTAGATCGCACGCTCGACCGCCGCCGGGCTGTTGGTGTACTGACCGCGGTAATCGATATCGCCCACGGCGCCGTCGATGGCCGCTTGCGTCGCCGCGTCGAGATCGGCCAGCGGCACCGCGTAGTCGATGACCTCGTCGAAGATCAGCAGGCCCGCGCGGGTGTCGGCGTCGAGAGCGGCGACGAATGCCGACACGGCGGGCTTGAGCAGAAACTCCGGATCGTTCTTGCGCATGCTGCCGGAGTTGTCCAGCACCAGCATGACGTCGCTCGCGGCCCGGCCGGCGCCCGGGGCACAGCTGAACAGCACGACGAGCACCAGGCACACCGGGTGGCAACTCGCGGGCCATGCTCGCAGTGCGCGGCGGAACGCTGCGAAGAGGAGTGAACGACGACGGCTCATGGCATTGTGTCCTTTCGGCGGGAGCGGCACGGCACGGACGGCGCATCCGGGCATCGCTTGCGGGCCCGCCGCCGCGCCGTCGGCGCGCTCGCACGTGGCGCCCGCAGCCGCGCGGCCGCGCTGCCTGATCCCCCGGGTCCGCGATGCTCGTCATCATAACCCGCGCGACCTGCGCGGGGTAGAAAGCGCCACGTGGCAAGCGGTGCCGGCAGCGGTCACGGCATGCGGACGCGGGGCCAGCGGCCGCCGCGCGCCACGCGGCCGGCGCGGTGACCGCGCCGCGTATACACTGCACCGCTGCAATCGCCCGCGCCCGCGCCGCCGGCATGTCGCGATGTCGCGATGTGGCGGCGATGGCGTGACACGCTCCCGAACCGCGCCGCGCGCGGTGAACAACGACCACTGCTGCGAACCCGGCCATGCTGCAATCGGCTCCGCCCCGTTTCCCGTCCGGCAATCTCCCGGCCTGCGCCGCGGCGCTCGCCCTGTTGCTGCTGGCGGTCATGCTCGGCGGCTGCAGCACGCTCGGCTTCTACCACCAGGCGATCGCCGGCCAGCTCGATATCTGGCGGCGCGAGCGGCCCATCGAACAGGTCCTCGCCGACGCGTCCGTGCCGGCGCAGACGCGCGAACGGCTCGCGCTGACGGTGCGCGCACGCGCCTTCGCGGCCGACACGCTGGGCCTGCCGGACGATGGCAGCTACCGCACCTACGCCGATCTCGAGCGGCCCTACGTGGTGTGGAACGTCTTCGCCGCCCCGGCCCTCGCGCTCGAACCGGTGCAATCGTGCTTTCCGTTCGCCGGCTGTCTCGACTATCGCGGCTACTTCGCGCGGGCCGACGCCGAGCGCCATGCCGCGACGCTGCGTGCTGCCGGTAACGACGTCTATCTCGGCGGTGTTGCCGCCTATTCCACGCTGGGCTGGTTCGACGACCCGGTCCTCAACACGTTCCTGGGCTGGGACGAGGCGGATCTCGTCGAGCTGCTGTTCCACGAACTCGCCCACCAGCGCCTCTACGTCGCCGATGACAGCGCCTTCAACGAGAGCTATGCGAGCGCGGTGGCGGCGGCGGGGCTCGACCAGTGGCTCGCGCAGCAGGGACTGGAGGCGGCGCGCGTGCGCACTTTGCGCACCGCGCGCCGCGCCATGACCGAACGCATCCTCGCCGCGCGCACGGCGCTGGCGGCGGTCTACGCCGGCGCCATGCCAGACGCGGACAAGCTTGCCGCCAAGCAGGCCACGCTCGCCGCGCTCGCCGAGGACCTCGCCGCGATCGCCCGGCAACACGGCCTGGCGGAGGCGCCGGCGCAGCCCTGGAACAACGCCCGCGTGCTCGCCGTCGCCACCTACCACGACCACGTCGCCGCCTTCCGCACCCTGCTCAGCCTGGTCGACGACGACTGGCAGCGCTTCCATGCCGCGGCCGCGCGGATAGGCGCACTCGCAGCGGACGCGCGCACCGCCTGCCTGCTCGAGCTCGCCGCGTCCGCGGCACTTCCGTCCTGCGCGGGCTGAGCGCGCGCGGCGCGGCGCCGGATACCGCGTACGGTGCCTGCCGGCCGCGCTTGCCGTCACGGTGGATTGCGGTATGGTTATGCGAAAGTCGTCACGCTTCACTTATCCACGGAGGGCGCGACGCAGGTCGCCCGGAACAAACTCGACAATCGCACAGACGATAACGGGCGATTGCAAGCCGCGCCGATATACAGATGCCAGCCCGTGCCACCTGCCCCGGCAGGCCTGGTCGCGGCAGGCACTGCCGGCAGCAACCGTGGAACACGACAGACATGCTCGACAAGCTCTTCAGCAAGGCCCTGACGCTCCTCATCAACGATGAGGAAATCACCTTCAACACGCTCACCGAGTTCGAGTTCGCACTCGGCGGCCGTACCAACGTGCCTGCTTCCAAGCTTGCCGACCTCATCATGCTCTCGCCGGAAGAGCTCAAGCGCGAGGCAAAGAGCATCAAGGCGGTCGAACGCCGTTTCGTCGATATCCTGTCACGCTCGATCGAACACCCGGGCGAAATCGGTAAGCTCGTGCGCGAGCTCGACATCCAGGTGTTCTCCAACGATTACGACTGGCGCGCCATCTTCAAGGCGCTCAACCGCCAGGACGAGGACTACGACGAACTGCGCCGCGTGGCGGTCGTGAAGTACATGCAGTACCTGCGCTCGCGCCAGGACGTGATCAAGCAGACGTACAAGGTGAAGACCAAGGAAGCTGCGCGCCACGGCGAGGCCCGCGGCAAGGGCGGCGACGCGCCCGTACCGGAGGAAAGCCGCGAGTTCCTGCGCGAGACCAACATCTTCGACTCCGTCGCGCTCGATGCCCCGGTCGACCTGTCCGGCCATGATTTCACGCGCCTGCCCAAGGGCGAGGCGATCATCGTGCACCCACCACCGCAGGCGGACTTCGAGTTCAAGCTCTCCAAGCACCTGTTCCGCTTCTGCAACCGCGAGCCGTTCAGCATCATCGACCACCTCGGGCAGGAACACGAGCTCGACGCGAGCAAGAACATCGTCGGGCGCGACTCGGTGTGCAACATCGTCGTCGGCGGCGGCCTGCGCGATGTCTCGCGCATGCACCTGATCATCGAGCCCCTGGACGACGGCGCGATCCGCTTCACCGATCTCTCCTCTCACGGCACCTTCCTGCCGACCCCGCTGATGCCGACCGGCGACCGCTGAGGCGGACGCGGCGTGGCCCGGCGGCAGGTGCGCGCTGGCGATGAATGCCGTGCGCTGCGTGGGCGGCGGGGAACACCCGCGGCGAGACCGCCGGTACCGACGAATGCACGAGGACCGCGGTCGAGCCTGCAAGCCGGCGGCGCGTCCCCGCGGCAGCGTCTGTCCGGCCCGCTAATGCTCGGGTAGCTGGCGCTCGTCGAACATCGCCTCGAGTTCGTCGCGCGAAACGGCCGAGATGGCGGCATCGACGACCTCGCGCGTCAGGTGCGGTGCGAACAGGTGCAGGAAGTCGTACATGTAGGTGCGCAGGAAGGAACCGCGGCGGAAGCCGATCTTGGTCACGCTGTAGTCGAACAGGTGGGCGGCGCTGAGCGCCGTGAGACCGTGGTCGGTGGCAGGATCGTAGGCCAGCGAAGCGACGATGCCGACGCCGAGACCGAGCCGGACATAAGTCTTGATGACGTCGGCATCGACGGCGGTGAAGACCACGCGGGCTTCGAGCCCGGCGGCGGAAAACGCGGCGTCGAGCTGCGAGCGGCCGGTGAAGCCGAACACGTAGGTGACGATGGGATACTCGGAAATCGCTTCGAGCGTGAGCGGCTCGACTTCGGTCAGCGGGTGCCCCTCGGGCACGATGATGCTGCGGTTCCAGCGATAGCACGGCAGCATGACGAGGTTGTCGAACAGTTCCAGCGCCTCGGTCGCGATGGCGAAATCGACGCTGCGATTGGCAGCGAGCTCCGAGATCTGCATCGGCGTCCCCTGGTGCATGTGCAGGGCGACGTCGGGATAAGCCTCGATGAAGCGCTTGATGGTCGGCGGCAGCACGTAGCGCGCCTGGGTGTGCGTGGTCGCAATGGCCAGGCTGCCGCGCGACGAATCGCTGTGATCCTTGGCGATGCGGCGGATGTTCTCGGCTTCGCCGAGAATGCGCCCGGCGACTTCGAGGATGGTCTGGCCAGCCGGCGTGATGTCGACGAGATGCTTGCCGGAACGCTGGAAGATCTGCACGCCGAGCTCGTCCTCGAGCAGGCGCACCTGCTTGCTGACGCCGGGTTGCGAGGTA
>JAUIFX010000026.1 GCA_030429865.1 Gammaproteobacteria bacterium
CGATCCGAAGCGCGACCAGTTTGAACGCTTTGCCGACAAGCGCTACGAGGTCATCGTCTCCGACGACCTGCCGGGTTACATCTACCGCGTGGAGACGGTGGTGCCGGGCGAAGGCGACGGTTCCGAGCCGCTCATCCGCGAGGTGCTCGAACTCGACGCGATCGAGGGGGCTGGCAGCAGCTAGTCACAGCCGGGCCCGGCGCGGATCGCCGGGCCCGTGCCGGCTCGCGGCGCCGCCGGGCTTCATACCGCTGGCGAGGCCCCGGGCTAGGCGAGCTCCGGTTCTTCCGCCAATGCCAACCGCACCGCGCAGTACTTGAACTCGGGGATCTTGCCGAACGGGTCGAGTTCCTCGACCGTCAGCAGGTTGGCCGCGGCTTCGACGTAGCAGAAGGCCATGAACACCGAGCCGCGCTGCATGCCGCGGTCCGGGCGCACGCGCGCCGTGAGGCGTCCGCGGCGCGATTCGACGACGATGAAGTCGCCTTCCTCGGCGCCGATGTCGGCCATGTCATCGGGATGTACGTTGACCACGGGTTCGGGCTCGATGGCGTCGAGGACGCTGGCGTTTCGCGTCATGCTGCCGGTATGCCAGTGCTCGAGCTGGCGGCCGGTAATCAGGATGTTGGGATACTCCGTGTCCGGCAGCTCGGCGGCATGGGTGTATTCGGCGGGCACGAAGCGCGCGCGGCCGCTGGCGGTCGGGAACGCGTCGCGGAACAGGATGGGCTCGCCGGGGTCGCCCTCGGCCAGGCACGGGTAGGTGATCGAATCCTCGCGCTCCAGCCGCTCCCAGGTCATGCCGGCGATACTCGGCGTGGCCTGGCGCATTTCGTCGAAGACGTCGACGATACTCGGGTAGTTCCAGTCGAGGCCGAGACGCGCTGCGAGCTGCTGGATGATCCACAGGTCCTGGCGCGCGTCGCCCGGCGGATCGATGGCCTGGCGGCCGAGCTGCACGCGGCGGTCGGTGTTGGTGAAAGTGCCGGTCTTCTCGGGGAAGGCGGAGGCCGGCAGGATGACGTCGGCGAAGCCCGCGGTCTCGGTCAGGAAGATGTCCTGTACGACGAGGTGCTCGAGCTTAGCCAGCGCTTCGCGCGCGTGGTTGAGATTCGGATCGGACATGGCCGGGTTCTCGCCCATGATGTACATGCCCTTGAGCTTGCCGGCATGGACGGCATGCATGATCTCGACCACCGTCAGCCCCGGGTTGGGATCCAGGGTCGTCCCCCAGAGCTCCTCGAAGCGTGCCCGCACGGCGCTGTCACCGACCGGCTGGTAGTCGGGATAGACCATCGGGATGAGGCCGACGTCGGACGCGCCCTGCACGTTGTTCTGCCCGCGCAGCGGGTGGATGCCGGTGCCCGGCCGGCCGATGTGGCCGCACAGCAGCGCGAGGGCGATGAGGCAGCGCGCGTTGTCGGTGCCGTGGATGTGCTGCGATACGCCCATGCCCCAGAAGATCATCGAGCCGCGCGCCCTGGCGTAGACGCGCGCGACCTCGCGAATGGTCTCGGCCGGAATGCCGCAGATCGGCGCGACTTTCTCCGGCGGGTAGTCGCGCACGCACTCGGCGAGCGCGGCGAAGCCCTCGGTGCGCTCGGCGACGAACGCGGCATCGTGCAGCTCTTCGGCGATGATCGTGTGCATCATGGCGTTGAGCAGCGGCACGTCGGTATCGGAGTGGAACTGCAGGAAGTGGTCGGCGTGACGGGCGAGGTCGGAGCGGTAGGGATCCATCAGGATCAGCGTCTTGCCGGCCTGTGCCGCATTCTTCATGAACGTGGCGGCCACCGGGTGATTGACCGTGGGGCGCGAGCCGATGACGACGATGACCTCGGTCTCGGCGACGTCGGCGACCTGGTTGGAAACGCCGCCGGAACCGATCATCTCGAGCATCGCGGCGACCGACGAGGCATGGCACAGGCGCGTGCAGTGGTCGACGTTGTTGGTGCGGAACGCCGTGCGCACGAGCTTCTGGAACAGGTAGGCTTCTTCGTTCGAGCCCTTGGCCGAACCAAAGCCGGCCAGCGCCTGGCCGCCGTCGCGATCGCGGATGCGCAGCAGTCCCGTGGCGGCACGCTCCAGCGCTTCGTCCCAGCTCGCCTCGCGGAAGTAGCGCGGTATGTCGGCGTCCTCGAGAATGGTGGTCGTCTTGGGCGCGTCGTCGCGCCGGATCAGCGGTTTGCGCAGGCGATCGGGATTGTGCACGTAGTCGAAGCCGTAGCGCCCCTTGACGCACAGGCGCGAATGGTTGGCCGGCCCGTCGCGGCCCTCGACGTAGTGGATACGCTCGTCCTTGACGTGGAAGGTCAGCAGGCAGCCGACGCCACAGTAGGGGCAGGCCGACTCGACGGTCCGGTCCGCCGCGACCTTGCCGGCTTCCCGGGCCGGCATCAGCGCGCCGGTCGGGCAGGCCTGGACGCATTCGCCGCAGCTCACGCAGGTGCTGTCGCCCATCGGGTCCTCGATGTCGAAGACGATGCGCGACTCGGCCCCGCGGAAGGCGTAGCCGATGACGTCGTTGACCTGCTCCTCGCGGCAGGCACGCACACAGCGCGTGCACTGGATGCAGGCGTCGAGGTTGACCGCGATGGCGGGATTGCTGAGGTCGGGCGTGGGCTGCACGCGGCCGGGCAGGCGCGGCGTGCCGACGCCGAGGTGCTCGGCCCAGTAGTCGAGTTCCGAGCGCGGCGTGTGCGGGGAGGCGCCGCCGTCCGGCATGTCGGCCTTGAGCAGCTCGACGACCATGCGCTGGCTGGCGCGCGCGCGCTCGCTCTCGGCGCGCACCACCATGTCCTTGCTCGGTTGGCGGCAGCACGACGGTGCGAGCACCCGTTCGCCGTCGATCTCGACGACACAGGCGCGACAGTTGCCGTCGGCGCGGTAGCCGTCCTTGTAGCAAAGGTGGGGAATGTCGATCCCGGCGCGCTTGGCGGCCTGGAGGATGGTCTCACCGGCGGCCGCTTCGATGTCGCGGCCGTCGAGCTGGAAGCGGACGGCGGCAGTCATGGTCAGTCGAACTCCTGGGGGAAGTAGCGCAGTGCGCAGCGTAGCGGGTTGGGCGCGGCCTGGCCGAGGCCGCAGATGGAGGCATCCTCCATGGTGCGGGCGAGCTCTTCGAGCAGCGGCTGATCCCATGACTCGCGCGCCATCAGGATGCTCGCCTTGGCGGTGCCCACGCGGCACGGCGTGCACTGGCCGCAGCTCTCGTGCTCGAAGAAGCGCATCGCGTTCAGCGCGGCGTCGCGCGCGCGGTCGTGCTGCGACAGCACGATCACGGCGGCCGAACCGATGAAGCAGCCGTGCGGCTGCAGGGTGTCGAAATCGAGCGGTTCGTCGGCCAGCCGGGCCGGCAGGATGCCGCCCGAGGCGCCGCCCGGGAAATAGCCGTAGAGCTCGTGGCCGGGCAGCATGCCGCCGCAGTATTCGTCGACGAGCTCGCGCAGCGAGATGCCCGCCGGCGCCAGGTGCACGCCGGGCCTGGCGACGCGGCCGCTGACCGAGAACGAGCGCAGCCCATGACGCTCGCGGCGGCCATGGCCGGCGAACCAGTCGGCGCCGCGCTCGAGGATCTCGCGTACCCAGTACAGGGTCTCCATGTTGTGCTCGAGGGTCGGACGGCCGAACAGGCCGACCTGCGCGACGTAGGGCGGGCGCAGCCGCGGCATGCCGCGCTTGCCTTCGATCGACTCGATCATCGCCGACTCTTCGCCGCAGATATAGGCGCCGGCACCGCGCCGCAGTTCGATTGCCGGCAGCGGGCAGGGTGGGTCGGCACGCAGGCGGTCGAGTTCCGCGGCGAGCGACTGGCGGCACGCGGCGTACTCGTCGCGCAGGTAGATGTAGCAGGCCTCGGCCTCGATCGCCCAGGCCGCGATCAGCATGCCTTCGAGGAAGCGATGGGGGTCGCGCTCGAGGTAATAACGGTCCTTGAACGTGCCGGGTTCGCCTTCGTCGATGTTGACGGCGAGCAGGCGCGGCGCAGGCTGGTCGCGCAGGATCGACCACTTGCGCCCGGCCGGGAAGCCGGCGCCGCCGAGGCCGCGCAGCTTGGAGTCGGTTAGCGTGGCGATGACCTCGTCGACGGGACGCTGGCCGGCGTGGCAGGCGGCGAGCAGGTCATAGCCGCCGGCCGCGCGGTAGCCGGCGTAGTCGAGATGTTCGGTGGGCGGGGCCTCGACGTCACCTGCCTCCACGCGGGCGGCGACCGTGTCCGCCCGTGCATGCTCGAGCGGGTTCTGGCCGACCACCGCGACCGGTGCGCCGTGACAACGGCCGACGCAGGGCACGGGCTGTACGCGCACCGCGTCACCGAAGCGCTCGCGCAGCGCGTCGGCGAGCTGCTCGGAGCCGAACAGGCTGCAGGTCACCGATTCGCACACGCGCACGGTGAGTTCCTGCGGACGCTCTGCATCCTCGCGGATGACGTCGAAGTGGTGGTAGAAGGTCGCGACTTCGTAGACTTCGGTCATCGACAGGTCGAGGCACTCGGCGAGTGCGGCGACGTGGTCGGCGCTGATGCAGTGATGATGGTCCTGGACCGCGTGCAGGTACTCGATGAGCAGGTCGCGGCGCCACGGCGCCGGACCGATCAGCGCCTGCACCTCGGCCAGCGCCTGCGGGCGTACGCGGCGCCCGCGGAAGCGGCCCTTGCGTCCCTTGGCGCCGCTCATCGGCCGGCAGCGGCGGCTGCCGCGAGGAGGATTTCGCCCTTGCCGCCGTGCGCCATGTCGCCGCACCAGCGTTCGGCGCGGCTGAAGTCGGCGATGCGGCGCGCCAGGCGGCGATCGATATCGACCACGTACTGTGCGAGCAGGGGCATGATGGTCAGGGCGAAGGTGCCACTGGGATTGAACGTGGCCGGCATCTGCGCCGGCCGCTCGGCGAGCAGCAGGGTGCCACGGCGCATCCCGGCGCCGGCATGCGGGCCGCAGGCGCCGAGCACGATGATGGTGCCGGCCAGCATGCGATCGCCGGTGTAGGCGCCGCTGTCGCCGCAGATCGCGATGAGACCGCGGCGCATGCGTTCGCCGACGCGCTCGCCGGCGTCGCCGGTGACGATGATGGTGCCTTCGTTCATGCCGCGGGTTGCGCCCGGGAGCATGCCGCCGACACGATCGCCGACGCTGCCCTGGACGCGGATCAGGCCGCCGCGCATACCGAGGCCGACGCCGTCGCCGGCATTGCCGCGGACCAGGATGGTACCGCCGCTCATCTCGCGTCCGAGCTCGTCGCCCGGGTTGCCGCTGACCTCGAGCGTGCCGGATGTGAGCCCGGCGCCGACGCGCAGGCAGCCGCTGGTCAGGCCGCGCAGCGCGAGCAGCTCGCCGGGTTCGCCGTTGACCGCGAACAGGTCGCCGAGTGCGCTGCTGCGCGTGCCGTGCCGCAGGCGCAGGCGCCTGACCTGGTCGAGCGTCATGCCGTCGAGCGCGGCCGGCAGCAGCGGCGCGAGATCGAGCGCACCCACCGGGGCCGCGGCGAGAGTCAGTTCCAGGCGCGTCACTTGAGGATGTCCCGCAGCTTGAAATGGTAAGGGCCGAGGCTGCCGCCGTAGTTACCGGCACTGATGCGCAGCACGCCGTGATTGCGTCCGCGGCAGGCCGCGCGGATGCCGACCCGCGTGGCTTCGTCGATGCTCGCGGTGTCGAGGCCGTCGATGACGATTTCGAGCACGGCGCCGACATCGGCTGAGAGCTCGCTGTCGACCGCACCTTTGAGCGTCGGGCAGAACAGGTGGTTGGTCGAGGCCGACAGCGTCTTGTACTTGGAGCCGACCTTGGAACCGGAACGCACGACACCGCCCGGGAACGGCATGATCACGCCGGGTACGGTCTGCATGGCGACGATCGCGCGCTCCGCCGCGGCCAGGGCCGCGGCCTGGTCGCGCGCCAGGATGAGGAAATTGCCGCCGCCGATGGCCTTGACCATGCGCGTCATCTCCTCGCACACGAACTCGCCGTCCATCACCGGTACGCGCCAGTAGCGCTTGCCGCCGAACTTCTTCGATATCTGGTGACCGTCGCCGAAGTAGCGCAGGTTCTTGCCCAGCGCGATCGGCTCGCCCTCGTCGAGCCCGGCGAAGCATGCGCTGGTCGGCGAGGTCAGCACGCACTGGCCGACGCGGTTCTGGATCTGCTTGCCGAGCTCCTTCTTGCTCATGGTGAACAGCAGCACCGCGATGCCCGGGCGGCCGTCGGGGGTTTCGCTCGGCTTGAGACGGCGTTCGATGCCGGCTTCGCAGCCGCAGGCGATGACCGAGGTGGCGAAGCCCGTCATGGCGCGCGCGGCGTGCTCGGCCCAGGTCTCGTTGTAGGCGGTGACGACCAGCCGCGTGGCCTTCATGGGAAAGGCCTCGGCGAAGGTGTTGTCTATGGCGACGCCGTTGATCTTCATGTCGAGCGCTTCGTCGGGTGCACGACCAGCTCGCCGCGCCCGTCGTCGCGGACCTCGTCGTCGGTGACGCGCAGGTTGTCCTTGCGCACCGTCATGTAGCGGTCGAAGTAGGTATCGAGGTCGCGTTCGATGGCGGTGTCGTAGTCCGGGTGGACGACGTGGGTCGCGCCGTGCACTTCCTCGACCACGCGGCCGTTGCGCACGATCAGCTGCCCGTCCTTGAACACGTACTCGGGCTTGGCGAACATCTTCTCGCGGTTGGCCTGGTCCTTGTACACGGTGATGTGCGCGCGGGCGCCCGGCGCGAGCGAACCGAAACCCTTGAGGCCCAGCGAGCGGGCCGGCGCGGCGCGCGTCATGATGGCAATCTCGTAGAGCGAATACTCGCGGTCGATTGCGCCGAGCGTGGTCGCCGCCTGCGCCTCGGGGTTGATGGTGGCGAGCATGTCGCGGCGGAAGCTGCGGTCCATCAGCAGGCGGATCAGGTGCGGGTAGCTCGTGAAGGGCGCGCCGTTCGGGTGGTCGGTGGTGAGAAAGATGCGCCAGGGATCGTCGACGAGCAGGAACATTTCGAGGCCGATGGCCCACTGCAGCGCGTTGACGAAGTTGCGGTCCTTGTAGCGGAACGGCACGACGCCGCAGCCCGCTTCGCACTCGATGTCCATGCCGACCCATTTCTTCGGATCGGCGAAGGCGCTGCCCGCATACTGGCGCATGCTGTCGCCCGATTCGGTGATGGTACGGCCGAACATGATCTGGCCGACGTCGAGCGAGACGTTGGGCGCCGCGTTCACCGCCTCGGCGATGCGCGCCGCGCCGGAGGAGAACTTCTGGTCGCCTTCGGTGCCGTAGCTGTGGAACTGGACGTGGGTGAGATGCGCGCGCAGGCCTTCGAGTCCGCGGATGGTGTCGAGCGTGGTCTCGACGTTACCCGGCACGCCGAGGTTGCAGCCGTGGACGTGCAGCGGGTGGGCGAGCCCGAGCGCGCGTACGCTGTCGGCCAGTGCGGTGAGGATCTGCCGCGGCGTAATGCCGTAGCCGGCGTTCTTCTCGTCGAGATCGAGCTTGCGCTGATTGAACTTGAACGCGTTGATGCCGCCCGGGTTGACGACCTTGATCGCAAGCGCCTGGCTTGCGTTCAGGGTCCAGGCGACGTAGTCGCGCAGGTATTCGGGGTCACGCTTGGCAGCGAGTGCGCGCAGCAGGTAGTCGTCGTTGCCGAGCAGCACGTAGGCGCCCTTGTCGACCATCGGCGTGTCGGCCAGCTCCATGTGCGCCTGGCGCGCATTACCGGCAAGCATGGCGGGTTCGAAGCAGGCCACGTAGCCCATCTCGGCATAGCGGTAGCCGGCGGTGCGCGTCGACGGCGCGGCGTGGCCGCAGCCGAGGTGCGGATGGCGGTTCGCGGCGACGAGGTCGGTCGCGTGATCCTCGGGCAGCATCATGCGGCCGATGTTGACCTTGCCGCCGCCGATGTGGGTGTGGATGTCGATCGCGCCGGACATCACCACGCGGCCGGAGATGTCGATGACCTCCTTCGCCTCGCGCGGGTCGGCCGGTGCCTCGACGATGCGGCCATTGCGCAGGTAGAGATCGCGCACCTCGCCGTCGTCCCCGTTCTCGGGATCGTAGATGCGGCCACCCTTGAGTCTCGTCAGCATGACTGTCTCAGTACTTCTCGAGGATACGCGTGAGTACGCCGGCGACGCTCGGCAGGCCGCTGTCGCGCTGCTGCAGCAACGGCAGGGTGACGACGCTGTCGGCGCGCACCAGGCGCGCGAAATGATCGAGTCCGGGCGTGCCGACGGGGATGAACACGCCGCACTGCGCCGCCACGCTCGGCCGGCTGCTGGCCAGCATCACGGTGCGGTCGAGCGGCGCGTCGGGCGGCGGCGTCGCCTGTTCGCCGAAGGCGTCGATCCACAGCAGGGCGTCGATGGCGCCGCCGTCGAGCAGCGCGCGGGTGGCGAACGCCTGCGGTTCGTACTGCAGCGTCTGCCCGAAGCCCACGCGCAGCGGGAATCCGCTCAGCCAGGCGCAGGTGTTCACGGCCGACTGTCCGCCGTCGTCGCCACCGAGCGCGAGCATGGCCGCGCGCGTGGTGCGGTTGAGTTCGTCGACGAGGTCGCCGATGGCCGCCATCGCGGGTTCACGGTGCTCGGCGAGCGCCGCCGGGGTGAAGACGAAGGTCGCGTAACGGGCCTCGCGCAGTTTCCCGGCGAGGTCGGCGAGCGCGCTCGCCGCGCTACCCGCCGGGCGGCGCGCGGCAAGACGGTGGCCGCGCAGCGTGGCGAGCAGCGCGAGCAGGACCTCGACGAGGTTCTCGCTGCGGCAGCTGAGCGTGGTGTCGGCACCGAGCGCCTCGGGTGCACGCTTGCCGGCGCCGATGAAGACGACTTCGCGGCCCTTGCCTGGCGCGTTGCCCGGGGCGGGCCGGGCATCCAGGCAGCGCCGCTTGAAGTTCTCGTAGCGTTGCGAGACGTCGACGTCGATGACGACCACGAGGTCGGCGCGGTTGCGCACTTCCGACAGCGTCGTCGCGTACCAGCCGCGCCCCTGCAGCATGCGCGACATCGAGGCGAGCGCGTCGCCGTGCACGTGGTCGAGGATGGCGTTACAGCGTTCGGCCAGGTTGACGCACGCGCGGATGCCGTCGACGTCGGTGGCCAGACCGCCGAAGAGCGGTTGGCGCGCCCGCTTGAGCAACTTCGCGGCGACGCCGATGGCCTCGTCGAGTGGCGCGCTGCGGCCGCCGATCAGCGCCTCGCTCGCGAGCGGTGCGCGCGCGTAACCGGCGGCGGCGCGGCGGCAGCCGTGGCGCGCGACGGTGAAACTGGCATCGGGGCGTTGATTCAGCGCGAGGTCATCGCACAGCAGCGCGCAGAACGGGCAGACTGCGGAGGTCGGCGCGGGCTTATCGGTCGATCCCTTGGACACGGTCAGTGACGGCACGCTTGCTCGCCCGCGCGGACGCGGGCCGGTTGAGTGAATACGGACTACTCGACGCGAAAGTCATGCTCGCCGCGGCCATCGACTCCCAGTCGCCGTAAGGTAACACACTCACCAGGCCTGCTCTAGACGATACGCCGGCGCATGCCGCATGCACGCCGGGGGCGCGCACGTACCCATGCGAACGGTGTGCGTTGGCTTCTATAATCCGGCTCTTCCTGTGATCAACGATAGTGCGTGGACTGTCCAACGTGAGCGCGACCCAGACTGCTTTCCGTGTCGACGCCGCGGCGCGCCTGCATCTCGGATTCCTCGACCCGGGCGCCGCGCTCGGACGCCGCTTCGGCAGCATCGGCCTGGCTATCGAGGGTTTGTCGACGAGCGTCGTGGCCATGCCGCACGACGAGCTGCAGATCCTCGGCGAGGAATCGACGCGCACCCGTGCGCTGGTCGAGCGGCTGCTCGCACACTACGGGTTTGCGCCGCGCGTGCGCGTGGTCGTCGAGCGCGCGATCCCCGGGCACGCCGGTCTCGGATCGGGCACACAGCTCGCGCTTGCCGTCGGTACGGCGCTCACCGCGCTCAACGGTCGGCGTGCGGACAGCGGTGAGCTCGGGGCGTTGCTCGGGCGCGGTCGGCGTTCCGGCATCGGGCTGTCGCTGTTCGAACACGGCGGGCTGGTCGTCGATGCCGGTCACGGCAGCGCCACGGTGACCCCACCGGTCGTGACCCGCCTCGCGTTCCCCGCGGACTGGCCCATCATCCTCATCTTCGACCAGGCGAGCGAAGGCCTCAGCGGCGGTGCCGAGCGGCGCGCGTTCGAGACCCTCGAGCCGCTGCCCGCGGCGGCCGCGGCGCACCTGTGCCATCTCACGTTGATGCGCATCCTGCCCGCGGTGCTCGAACACGATTTCGAACCGTTTGCCGACGGCATCGGCGAGGTGCAGGCGGTCGTGGGTGACCACTTCGCCGCGGTCCAGGAAGGCCGTTACACGAGCGCGCGCGTGGCGCGCGCGGTGGCGCTGCTCGAGTCCCGCCTGGGCCTGCGCGGGGTCGGGCAGAGCAGCTGGGGGCCGACCGCGTTCGCCTTCGCCCCCGACCGTGACACGGCGACCGCGGCGCTTGCCGCGCTGCGCGAGCAGTTCCCGCGCGAGCCCGGGCTCGAGTTCCGCCTGTGCACGGCACGCAACGACGGCGCGAGCTGCGCCGCGGCGGCGACGGCAGTCGATGCCCGGCGTGCGAGCGCCTGAAACGCGCCACCGGTCCTCCAGGAGCCCGACATGGATCATCCCTACCTGCTGCACATCTTCAGCCCGACGAAGTACGTCAGCCCCTTCGACATCAACATGGCCTACGAGGCGCAGTTCGACGACGTCATTCCCTATTGCAACGTCGAGCTCGACGAAGTGCACGGACTGACCCAGGACACCATCTTCTCGCGCAGCCCGGAAGGTGTGAAACGCACCGGTATCTTCATCGGTGGGCGCGAGTTCGGCTTGTCGCTGGAGATGCTGGCGGCCGCCCGCGCCGCCATGGTGCCGCCGTTCGAAGTCTCGGTGATGGCCGACCCGAGTGGCGCCATCACCACGGCTGCGGCAATGGTGGCGCTGGCCGGCCATTGGCTCGCACGGGCCGGTGGCGACCTCGACGGCAGCCGGGTGTGCGTGTTCGGCGGCACCGGGCCGGTCGGTATGTGCGTCGCGCTGCTCGCCGCGCGTGCCGGTGCACAGGCGGCGATCGTGTCGCACCAGGGGCTCGGTGCGGCACAGCTCGTCGCCGACCGCATGACGCGTGACTTCGGCGCCCGCATTCATGGCCTCGATGGCAGCTCCAGCGAAGCCGTGGCGCAATGGCTCGGTGACATCGACATCGCCTTCAGCGCGGCCAAGGCGGGTGTGCGCGTGGTCGAGCGTGCGCAACTCGACACGGCTGCTGCGCTCAAAGTCGTCGCCGATGCCAACGCAGTGCCGCCGAGCGGTATCGAGGGCGTCGACGCCAACGATCGCGGCGAGCCGCTCACGGTCGGTGACGGCGGCACGGCGTATGCACTCGGCGCGCTTGCCATCGGCGACATCAAGTACCGCGTGCACACCTCGTTGCTGCGCCAGATGTACAGTGCGGCGGAACCCGTCTACCTGGGCTGCGACGAAGCCTACGCGACGGCATGCAAAGTCGTCGCCGAGCGCACCTGACGCGGCGGCGCGGGCAATGACGGCGCGCGGCCCCGCGGGCGCGCACGGCGCAGCCGGCGGTTGCCGGTGAACCGGCCGCCGCTGCTGATCGTCGCGACCAGCGCGCGCGCCATCGCCGCGGCGGCGAGCGAGCAGTTCACGCCGCTGACGATCGATCTCTTCGCCGATCGTGACACGCAGGCGTGCGCCGCGCGCGCCGTGCGCGTGACGGCCGGGGACGATTACGCGCTGCCGCAGGCGCCGGTGCTGGCGGCCGTCGAAGCGCTGGCGCGCAGCAGTGCGTCGCGCCTGCCGGCGATCTACGGCAGCGGTTTCGAAGCCGCGCCGGCACTGCTCGCGGCGATCGCGCGCCACGTCGATGTCCTCGGCTGCGAGAGCAGCGTGCTGCGGCGGCTCGGCGACATGCCCGCGCTGACGGCATGCTTTGCGGGTGATACGGCGCTGCGCTTTGCGGCGACCACGCGTGACGCGCCGGCGCTGCCGCACGGGTGGCTGGTGAAGCAGGACGCGCGCTGCGGCGGCCTGCACGTGCGCGCCGCGCGCGCCGGCGACGTGGCCGCCGCGGGACGCTACTTCCAGCGGCGTGTCGACGGCCCGGTGTGGTCGGCGCTGTTCGCCGTCGCGGGCGGCCGCTGCGTGGTGTGCGGCGCCGCGCGGCACCTGCGCACGTTGCCGGCGCCGCGCGCACCGTACGCCTGGCAGGGCGCACTGAACACCGGTGATGTACCGCTCTGTGTGCAAGCGCTCGAACGATGCGGACAACGGTTGGCGGAAGTGCTCGGACTGCGCGGCGTGTTCGGCATCGATTTCGTGCCGCGCGACGGGCTCCCGATCGTGCTCGACATCAACCCGCGCCTGACCGCGAGCCTCGACGTCTACCCCGAGCGCGGCGCGCTCGTCGCTGCGCACGTGGCCGCTTGTGCCCGGGACACCCTCTTGTATAGTAGGCCGGCGGCGCGTTCCGTGCGCGGTGCGGTGGTGCTTTACGCGTGCCGGTCCGGCCGCGTGCCCGACGCGTTCGCATGGCCCGAAGGCGTCGCCGACGTACCGCATTGCGGCAGCGCGGTTGCCGCGGGCGCACCCCTGGTGAGTGTCATCGTCGAGGACCAGTCTGGCGACACGGTCCGCGCCCGGCTCACCGAAACCAGTCGCGCGCTCGCGCACCGGCTCGCCGCGCGCGGCGCAGACCTGCTGCCGCACGACATAACGATAAGACCCGTGGGAGGACCCGATGTCTGAACTGCAACTGGATGGCTCCATCAACGTCAGCGAGCGCACGCGGCCCCTGGTCGCGGCCCTGTGCGAGAACGCCGCCGAGTACCGCGTCGGCGTGAGCCGCAGCGACAGCGGCGTGACCCTCATCGACGCCGGCATCGATGCGCCGGGCGGCCTCGAGGCCGGCCGCCTCATTGCCGAGATCTGCATGGGCGGACTGGGGCGCGTGGCGCTCAGCGGCGCAGCGCCGTTCGCACGCTGGCGCTGGCAGGTCGACGTCACGTCCCTGCATCCCGTCATCGCCTGTCTCGGGTCGCAGTACGCCGGCTGGAGTCTCAGCCACGGCGAGGGCAAGGGCGCCTTCTTCGCGCTCGGCTCGGGCCCCGCACGGGCGATGGGCAGCAAGGAGCCGCTGTTCGACGAACTCGGCTGGCGCAACCCGGCCGGCGACACGGTGATCGTGCTCGAGGTCGACCGCGTGCCGCCGCCCGAGATCGCGGAGAAGATCGTCAGCCGCTGCGGCATCGAGCCGGCGCAGCTGACCCTCGTCCTGACGCCGACGTCGAGCCTCGCCGGCGGCATGCAGATCGTCGCGCGCGTGCTCGAAGTCGCCTTGCACAAGGTGCACGAGCTGCATTTCCCGCTCGGCGACATTGTCGACGGTGCGGCGAGCGCGCCGTTGCCGCCGCCGTCACCCGATTTCATGACCGCGATGGGCCGCACCAACGATGCCATCCTGTTCGGCGGCCAGGTGCACCTCTACGTCCGCGGCGAGGACGAGGCCGCGCGCGATCTCGCCGAACGCCTGCCGAGTTCGGCCTCGCGCGATTTCGGCAAACCGTTCGCGCAGGTCTTCAAGGACTACGGTTACGACTTCTACAAGGTCGACCCGATGCTGTTCTCGCCGGCACGCGCGCTGGTGACGAACGTCACCAGCGGCAACAGCTTCGAGGCCGGCGCGCTGCACGAGGACTTGCTCGCGCAGTCCTTCGGCGCCTGACGCGGCGCGCGCCGTGCGTCCGCGCCTGGCGATCTTCACCGACGAACCGGGTTGGCACGGACGCCAGCTCGCGCGCGTGTTCGAGCGCGCCGGCTACGAGGCCGTGTTCGTCTCGCTGACGGACTGCCGCGTCGAGCTCGGCGCGTGCGGTCACGGCGTGGTTGTGCCCGGCTTCGACGGTGCGCTGCCGGCCGGGGCCTTCGTGCGCGGTGTGCCCGGCGGTTCGCTCGAAGCGATCACCTTGAGGCTGGACTTCCTGCACCTGCTCGCGGCGCTCGGCTGCCCCGTGTTCAACGACGGCCGCACCATCGAGCGGACGGTCGACAAGGCCATGACGACGCTGCTGCTGCGCCACCACGACGTGCCCACCCCCCCGACCTGCGTCACCGAGTCGCACGCCGCCGCGCTGGCCCACGTCGCGCGCGCGGAGGCCGAGGGCCGCGTACTGGTCAAGAAGCCGTTGTTCGGTTCGCAGGGCAAGGGATTGCGCCGCATCGCGCGCGCCGCCGATCTCGGCTTCCTGTTACCCGGCGAGGTCGCCTACCTGCAGGACTTCGTGCACACCGGTGACGGACCGTTCCGCGATTGTCGCGTGATGGTCGTCGATGGCCGGGCGATCGCGGCCATGGAGCGCAGCAGCCATCACTGGATCACCAACCGCGCGCAGGGTGCGGAGTGCCGTTCGATCCCGCTGCAGGACACGCTCGCGGGGATCGCCGAGCGCGCTGCCGGCGCGGTCGGCGCGGCCTATGCCGGCGTCGACCTGCTGCGCGACCGGGACGGCCGCTGGCTCGTCACCGAGGTCAACGGCATTCCGGCGTGGCAGGGTCTGCAACGCGCCACCGGCATCGACGTCACCGCGCTGATCGGCGCGGCGTTCCTGGCGCGGCTCGATCGCGGCCTCGCGGCGCTCGCCTGAGCGTGGCGATGTCCGCGCCCCTGGCGCGCGCGCGGCGCGAGGCGGCCCTGCTCAAGGCCTGCCGCCTGGACGTCGTCGCCTTCAAGCCCGGCAACGTCAGCCTGTGCTCGCCCGGCCACGGCATGCGGGCGGCGGACTTCCTCGCCAGCGCGCGCATCGCCGTGCCCCGGCTGTGCGCGGAAGGCCTCGGCGTCGGGCAGCGCACGAAGCACGCGATGGAAGCAACGATGGCCGCGGTCGGCTGCAACACCAATCTCGGCATCGTTCTGCTGCTCGCGCCGCTGGCCGCGGCGAGCGAGCGGCGCGCGCCGCTGCGCGAAGCCCTTGCCGAAGTGCTCGCATCGCTGACGGTAGACGACGCGCGGGCCTGTTACGCGGCGATACGCGCCGCGCAGCCGGCCGGACTCGGCACGGTCGAGGAGGGTGACGTGCACGCGCCCGTGACGCACGATCTCGGCGCGGCGATGGCGCTCGCCGCCGCGCGCGATTCGGTCGCACGACAATACGGCACCGTATTCAACGACGTCTTCGCGCACGGCGTGCCGTTGCTCCGCGAGTTGCGCGCGCGCTGGCGTTCGCTCGCCTGGGCGACCACCGCGTGCTACCTCGATCATCTTGCGCGCTGGCCCGATTCGCATGTCGCGCGCAAGCACGATCGGGCACGTGCCGGGGCGCTCCAGGCGTCCGCGCAGGAGGTAGCAAAGGCCATGAAAGCGTGCGAGAATCCTCGCTCGCTCGCGGTCCGTCTGACAGCCTTCGATCGCGAGCTCAAGACGAGGGGCAGCAATCCGGGTACCAGCGCAGACCTCACGGTCGCCAGCGTGGCAGCGCTGCTTCTGCTGGAACGCTCTTCCTGACTCCGAACAAGAAGAACAAAACGGAATTCACTCACGCATTTGTGTCGCGAGAGATGCGTGCAATGAAACGCTGACGAGGAGTTGGCGCAATGTCCATTTTCAAGGCACTCTTTGGAACACAAACCGTAGAATCCCAAGTATCAGAAGGAGATAGAGGCATGGCAGTTGTTGATCGAGTACTCGTTGGCGAATCGCTCGTCGGCGATGGAAACGAAGTCGCTCACATCGATTTGATCATGGGTCCGCGCGGCAGCGCGGCCGAAGCCGCGTTCTGTAACTGCGTGACCAACAACAAGGACGGCTTCTCGAGCCTCCTCGCCGTGGTTGCGCCGAACCTCGCGTGCAAGCCCAACACCGTGATGTTCAACAAGGTGACCATCAAGGGTTCCAAGCAGGCCGTGCAGATGTTCGGCCCGGCGCAGCGTGGCGTCGCCATGGCCGTTGCCGACAGCGTCGAAGACGGCACCATCCCGGCTGCCGAGGCCGACGATATCTTCATCTGCGTCGGTGTGTTCATCCACTGGCTGGCCGAGGACAACGCCAAGATCCAGGACTACAACTACCAGGCGACCAAGGAAGCCATCCAGCGCGCCGTCGCGCGCGAGCCGAAGGCTGCCGACGTCGTTGCCCAGAAGGGCAGCGTCGATCATCCGTTCCAGGCGCACAGCTGAGCGCCGCCGGGCCGCGCGGCCCGGAGCGGAACGCAAGAACGCCCCGCTGGTCGGGGCGTTTTTTTTGCGCGGCTGTCGCCGGCTGGCAGGCCGCTCAGCCGTGAAAGGCGGCGAGGGACGCCGCGTCGAGGCGGCCGTCATGCAGTGCGCTGCCGATCAGCACGCCCGCGATGCCGTCCGCGGCGAGGCGCGCAAGGTCGCCGGCATTGCGCACGCCACCCGCGGCGAACAGCTGCCGTGCGGGGCCGGCCCGGGTGCGCAGCTCGGCGAGCCCGGCGAAATCGGGCCCGCCGTCGCTGCCGACCCGGCTCAGGTTCATGTGGATGAGGCGCGCCGGCCAGGCCGACGGCGTGTCGAACACCGCCGCGCAGCCCAGGCGCCGTTCGCCCTGGCGATCGAGCGAGAGGAACGTGCGCCCCACGGGCAGCGCCGTAAGCAGCGTTTCGAGTTCCGCGAGCGAAGACAGGGCTTCGCTGCCCAGCACGATGTCGACGTTCTCCTGCGCGGCGCACGCCGCGGGCGAATGGGCCGCCGAGAAACCCGCGTCGACCAGCACGCGCAGGCCGGCGTGGGCCGCAGCGATGCGTGAGATCAACGCGGTGTGCGGCCGCGCATGCATGATGGCATCGAGGTCGGCGATGTATATCGCCGCGATCGGCAGCGCTGCGCACAGTGCGCCAACGAGCACCTCGGGATCGGTGCTGTCGCTGTAGCGGCTGACCAGTGGGCGGTAGCTGTCACGACGGCCCTGCACGGCGTGCACCGCGATGCCGTCCTTGATGTCGATCACGGGAATTATCTGCATCGACGAGGTCCGTGCGAACTCGAAGAAAAGGGCGCGCCATGGTAGCGCAGATCGTCGCCGGCCCGGCGTGACGCGCAACGTTTTCCAAGCACTGCGACAGCCGATATGCTGAGCGGGGTCTGAACACGGCGTCTGCCCCGCGCCCGGGCGTGGCGGTTCACGCTTTCGGCGCTTACCGGGCGCCCGTTTCCTTCGTCGGTACAACATGAACACGGACATCTTCGGCTGGGACATCGGCGGCGCGCACCTCAAGGTCGCGCGGCTCGACGCATCCGGCAACGTCTCGAGCGTGCACCAGCTCGCCTGCCCGCTATGGCGTGGCGTGGGCGAACTCGCGCGCAGTGCGGCGCCGCTTGCCGGTATGTTCGAGCTGCCCGGCGCCGTGCACGCGGTGACCATGACCGGTGAACTGTGCGACGTCTTCGCGACGCGCGCCGACGGGGTTCGGGCGATCCTCGGTGCCTTCACCGAGCTGGTCGGCGGCGACGCCCGCATCCGCGTGTTCGCTGGAAAGGCGGGCTGGCTGAGTCCGCGCGAAGCGATGTCCTCGGGGGGTGGCGCGGTGGCGTCGGCGAACTGGCTGGCCCTGGCTGTCCATGTCGCCGAACAGGTCGGCGACGGTGTATTGATCGATGTCGGCAGCACGACGACGGACGTGATCCCGTTCAGCGCGGGCGCGGTCCGCGCCGAGGGTCATGACGACGCCACGCGGCTGGCCAGCGGCGAGCTCGTCTACACCGGCGTGGTGCGGACGCCGGTCGCGAGCGTGTGCACGCGGGTACCGTTTCGCGGGCGCTGGCAGCCGCTCGCCGCCGAGACGTTTGCCACTATGGCGGACGTCCATCGCCTGTGCGGTACGCTCACCGAGCGTCACGACCTCATGGAGACGGCCGACGGCGGCGCCAAGGATGTCCCGGCGAGTGCGCGCCGCCTCGCGCGCATGGTCGGCTGCGATCTGGCCGGCGCCGCGGGGCTCGCCGAGATGCGGCAGCTGGCGCAATACGTCGCGCGGCGCCAGCGCGGCACGATCGCCGACGCGCTGGCCCTGGTCATGAGCCGTGGCGGCGCCGCGAACGCCGATGCGCCGCTGGTCGGCGCGGGGGCCGGCCGTTTCGTCGTCGCGGCGCTCGCCGCCGCGGTGGGGCGCGCCTATCGCCCGTTCGAACAGCTCGTCGGCGCCGGCTCAGCGCTCGGCGACGCCGTCGCCGTCGCCGCCCCCGCGGTGTCCGTGGCGCGCCTTGCCTGGATGGCCCGGTGATGCTCGCCGACGCCACGCTGCACGAGATCGAGTACTCGCCGGACACGGCCGCGCGCCTGCACCGGCTCGCGCCGCAGACGTGGTTCGTGCTGCTCGACAGCTGCGCCGCGAGCGGCCGTGGCGGGCGTTACGACATCGCTGCGTGGGAACCGGTGGTGACGCTGCAGACGCGCGGCGAACAGACCTGTATCGACGACCACGGCAGCGGCGCACGCGAGTGGTCGCAGGCCGATCCGTTCGCGCTCGTCGCCGCCCGGCTCGGCGACGAGGCAAGCCATCCCGAGCTGCCGTTCAGCGGCGGCGCGATCGGCCTGTTCGGCTACGACCTCGGACGACGCATCGAGACGCTGCCCAGCCGTGCCGCGGCGGACATTGCGGTGCCCGACATGGCTGTCGGCATCTACGCGCGCTGCCTGGTCGTCGACCACCAGCGGGCGCGCGCCTGGTACGTCGAGCGGGGTGCGAGCGATGCCCAGGTCGCGCTCGACCTCGCGCGCCTCGAGGTGCCGCGCACGCTGACGCCGCCGGCGATCAGTACCGACTTCGTCGTGACCTCGGCGGTGCGGCCGGAGATCGGCTTCGACGATTACGCGGCGGCGTTCGCGCGTATCGAGCATTACATCCGCGAGGGCGACTGTTACCAGGTCAACTACGCGCAGCGTTTCAGCGCCGCGGCCGACGGCGATGGCTGGGATGCCTACCAGCGGCTGCGGTTGCTCAACGGCGCGCCGTTCGCGGCCTTCATGCGCCTGCCGGACGGCGTCGTGCTGAGCTCCTCGCCCGAACGCTTCCTCGAAGTACGCGGTGACCTCGTCGAGACGCGGCCGATCAAGGGCACGCGCGGGCGCTCCAGCGACCCGGTGCGCGATGCCGCGCTCGCCGAGGCGCTGCGGCACAGCCGCAAGGACCGTGCCGAGAACGTCATGATCGTCGACCTGCTGCGCAACGACATCGGCAAGAGCTGCGCGACCGGCTCGGTCCGCGTACCGCACCTGTTCGACGTCGAAACCTACGCGCGCGTGCATCACCTGGTGAGCACCGTGCGCGGCCGCCTGCGCGCCGATGTCGGACCGCTCGACGTGTTGCGCGGCTGTTTCCCCGGCGGCTCCATCACCGGCGCGCCCAAGCTGCGCGCGATGGAGATCATCGAGGAACTCGAACCGACGCGGCGCAACGTCTATTGCGGTTCGCTCGGCTATGTCTCGCACGATGGCCAGATGGATACCAACATCGCCATCCGTACCTTGCTCTACACCGGCGGGCGCCTCTACTGCTGGGCCGGCGGCGGCATCGTCGTCGACTCGGTGCTCGAGGAGGAATACCAGGAGTCGCTCGACAAGGCCGCGGCCATGCTCAACCTGTTCGCCGATGCCGAAATCCTCCACGTGGGTCGTTAAACTCGGCGGCGCGATGATGCACAGCGCGGTGCTCGCGCGCTGGCTCGCCGCTTGTGCCTCGTCCCGGCCGGTGCGCTGCGTGGTCGTGCTCGGCGGCGGCCGCCTGGCCGACGAGATCCGTGCGTTGCATACCCGTTGGGGTTTCGAGGAGGCGCGCGCGCACGAGTTCGCCATCGCCGCCATGGCGATAAACGCCGGCGTCGCCGCGGCGCTCGAGCCCGCGCTGGTGGATTTCACACGCCGTTTGCCGCCGGGTGAAAGCGGCGCCTTGTGGCGGCCCGAAGGTGCGTGCGAATGGCTGGACGTGCCGGCGAGCTGGGCGGCGACCTCCGACAGCCTGGCCGTCGCGCTGGGGTGCGCGCTCGACGCCGAGGCGGTCTGCCTGGTCAAGTCCCCGCCGGCGGCGGAATTCCCCGCCGGGGACGCCGCCGCCTGCGCCGCGGCGGGTTTCGTCGACGCCCACCTGCCGCGATTGCTCACCGAGTGCACGGTTCCCGTGCATGCCGTCTCGCGCGACGCGGTGGACGAATTCATCGCCGCGCGCGCGACGGGGGCGCTGCCCGGGCGCCGCTTGTACGTGACACCGGCCACGTCGACCCGCTAGGCACGGGCGCGGCGCCGCGTTGCAGGGCGGGTGCGCCTGACGGCTGCAGCCTAAAGCTGCCGGCCGGCGTGGCCGATACCAGAACATCCCAGTTTCTGCGCCCGGAGCGACGACATGCGTGGCCTGATCGAAAAACTTGCCCTCTCGCACCAGATGTACCTGGTCGCGGCTCTCGGTGCCGGCGGTGGTTGCCTCGGCCTCGTCGTCGTCGTCAACGGCGGGGCGCCCGCGCTCGGCGCCGGAGTCGTCGCGGTCAGCATGGCCGGTGCCTTCGCCACCGCGTTCCTTTTCGGGCGCCGCAGCGGCCAACGCGCCGAAACGGTCGTCCAGGCACTGCACGCCATGGCCGAAGGCGACCTCACGCGACGCGCCCGCCTGCAGGGCCGCGACGAGTTTGCCTGGATGGCATGGGAATATTCCTGTGCGCGCAAGAAGGTCGCCGAGATCATCGGCGGCGCGGTACACGGCGCGAGCCAGCTGGCCGTGGCCGCGCGCCAGCTCGACGTCGTCACCAGCCAGAGCAAGGATGCTACGCGCCGGCAGAGCGACGAACTCGAACAGATAGCCGCTGCCATGCAGCAGATGGCCTCGACGGTCGAGGACGTCGCCGGCCACGCGCATCACGCGGCCGAGGCAGCGGTGCAGGCCGACGGTGAATCACGCAAGGGGCTCGAGGTGGTCAAGGCTTCCCAGGCCACCATCGACGAGCTGGCCGCCGAAGTGACCACGACAGCCGAGCTGATCGGCTCGGTCAAGGCCAACAGCCTCAACATCGGCACGGTGCTCGACGTCATCCGTGGAATCGCCGAGCAGACCAACCTGCTCGCCCTGAATGCCGCGATCGAGGCGGCGCGGGCCGGCGAGCAGGGGCGCGGCTTCGCCGTCGTCGCCGACGAGGTGCGCAGTCTCGCCAGCCGCACGCAACAGTCGACGCAGGAAATTCAGGACATGATCGAGCGTCTGCAGATCGGCGCGAACCAGGCTTCGGAGGCGATGGAACATGGCCGCCAACGCGCCGAGGCCACCGTGCAGCAGGCGAGCGAAGCGGCCGAGTCGCTCGCTGCGATCGTCGAAGTGGTGAACAACATCCGCGCGATGAACGTGCAGATCGCCGACGTTGCCGAGGAGCAGCGTTCCACCTCGAGCAGCATCAACGCGAGCATCGAGAACATCAGCCAGATCGCCGCCGAGACTTCGCAGAGTTCGGCCCGCATCGCCGCGTCGAGCGACGATCTGACGGTTCTCGCGAACCGTCTCGAAGGCGCGGTTGGCAAGTTCGCCACCGAGACGGCGTAAGGCGGACCCCGCCGCCGACGCGCCTCGCGCCTGCGCCGGGGTTCAGGCCCTGGAATAAAGGAGGCCGGTGAGGTTTGGGCCCCACCGGCCAATGCAGCGCTTCCCAGCTCCCATGCGAGGAGGTCTGGTCTAATGCCCAATTAGTCCCAGCTAAGAGCGCCGCCAGTCTGGTACTCGGTCACACGTGTCTCGAAGAAGTTCTTCTCCTTCTTGAGATCGATCACTTCGCTCATCCACGGGAACGGGTTGCTCGCCCCCGGATACTGCTCGGGCAGGCCGATCTGGGCACAGCGCCGGTTGGCGATGAAGCCCAGGTAGTCCTCGAACATGTTGGCGTTCAGACCGAGGATCCCGCGCGGCATGGTGTCGTGCGCGTAGGCGATTTCCAGCTCCACCGCTTCACGCACGATGGCGGTCATTTCACGCTGGAATTCCTCCGTCCACAGGTGCGGGTTCTCGACCTTGATCTGGTTGATCACGTCGATGCCGAAGTTCATGTGCATCGACTCGTCGCGCAGGATGTACTGGAACTGTTCGGCTACACCGGTCATCTTGTTGCGCCGGCCCATGGATAGGATCTGCACGAAGCCGACGTAGAAGAAGATGCCTTCGAACACCACGTAGAAGGCGATCAGGTCGCGCAGCAGGCGTTGGTCGTCGGCATGCGTGCCGGTGTTGAAGGTCGGATCGCCGAGGCTCTCGGTGAACTGCAGCGCCCACGACGCCTTGTTGTGCACCGACGGCACCTCGCGGTACATGTTGAAGATCTCGGCCTCGTCCAGGCCCAGGCTCTCGATGCAGTACTGGTAGGCGTGGGTGTGCAGCGCTTCCTCGAAGGCCTGGCGCAGCAGGTACTGGCGGCATTCCGGGTTGGTGATCAGGCGATAGACCGCGAGCACCAGGTTGTTGGCGACCAGCGAGTCGGCGGTGGAGAAGAAGCCGAGGTTGCGCTTGATGATCGTGCGCTCGTCGTCGGTCAGCCCGTTCGGATCCTTCCACAGGCTGATGTCCGCGTTCATGTTGATTTCCTGCGGCATCCAGTGGTTCGCGCAGGCATCGAGATACTTCTGCCACGCCCACTTGTACTTGAACGGCACGAGCTGGTTGAGATCGGCCCGGCAGTTGATCATCTTCTTGTCGTCGACGGCGATACGGCGCGCGCCGAACTCGAGCTCCTCGAGCCCGGTGACGCCGTGATCGATGTCGTCGTCGGCGGCGGCGTTGCTGTCGGCCGCCGGCGGCGTCACCGGTACGGCCCCGTCGTGCAGCGTGGCCGGGCGCGGCGTGACCGGCGCAGCCGGTGCCGGCGCCGGTGCGACGTAGACCTCGCGCTCGACTTCGGCGAGCGCTTCGTTGGCCATCAACGCGCCGTTGTCGCGCGGCGCGGCGCTGCCTTTGAATGGTGCAATGGGATCGTCCCAGTTGAGCATCTTCGTCCCCCTGATCTTCAGCTATCGTTCACCCGCTGTCGTCGGGCCTGCTCTACTGGCAGGCTTCGCAGTCGGGATCGAGGATCGAGCACACCTTCGGTGCTTCGTTTTCCTCCGTGGTGGATTTCTGCACGGCGTTGAGCTTGCCGTCGGCGAGCGTGCTCTTCTCGACGTGCGTGGCGCCCATGGTGCGCAGGTAGTAGGTCGTCTTCAGACCGCGCACCCAGGCGAGTTTGTAGAGGTTGTCGAGCTTGCTGCCGCTCGGCTGCGCCAGGTAGAGGTTCAGCGACTGTGCCTGGTCGAGCCATTTCTGGCGGCGCGAACCCGCTTCGATCAGCCAGCGCGGATCGATCTCGAAAGCCGTCGCGTAGAGTGCTTTCAGGTCCTGCGGAATCCGATCGATGGCGGCGACGCTGCCGTCGTAGTACTTGAGATCGTTGACCATGACCTCGTCCCACAGGCGGCGCTGCTTGAGGTCGTCGACCAGGTACATGTTGATCACGGTGAAATCGCCCGACAGGTTCGATTTCACGAACAGGTTCTGGTAGGTCGGCTCGATCGACTGGCTGACGCCGCAGATGTTGGAGATGGTCGCCGTCGGCGCGATGGCCATGGTGTTGGAGTTGCGCATGCCGACGCTGGTCACGCGCTCGCGCAGCGCGCCCCAGTCGAGCGTCGCTTCGCGGTCCATGTCGAGGTAACCGCCGCGGCCTTCGGCGAGCAGGTCGATGGAGTCGATCGGCAGCACGCCCTTGCTCCACAGCGAACCCTCGAAGCTCTGGTAGACCCCGCGCTCCTCGGCGAGGTCGGTCGACGCCTTGATCGAGCAGTAGCTGACCGCTTCCATCGAACGGTCGGCGAAGGTGACCGCTTCTTCCGACGCGTACGGCAGGCGCAGCTTGTACAGGGCATCCTGGAAGCCCATGATGCCGAGACCCACCGGGCGATGGCGCAGGTTCGCCGCACGCGCCGTCGGCACGCTGTAGTAGTTGTAGTCGATGACGTTGTCGAGCATGCGCATCGCGGTGCTGATGGTGCGCTCGAGCTTGAGGAAGTCGAGACCGTCGGGACCGACGTGCTGGGCGAGGTTGACCGAGCCGAGGTTGCACACCGCGATCTCCTGCCCGGCCGAGGTGTTCAGCGTGATCTCGGTACACAGGTTGGAGCTGTGCACCACGCCGACGTGCTGCTGCGGCGAGCGCAGGTTGATCGAATCCTTGAACGTGACCCAGGGATGGCCGGTTTCGAACAGCATGCCGAGCATCTTGCGCCACAGGTCGACGGCGCGCAGGCGCTTGACGTTGCGGATCTCGCCGCGCGCGGCCTTGTCCTCGTACTGCGTGTAGAGGCGCTCGAACTCGGCGCCGTAGGCGTCGTGCAGGTCGGGCACCTCGTCGGGCGAGAACAGCGTCCACTGGCCGTCCTCGACGACGCGTTTCATGAACAGGTCCGGCACCCAGTTGGCGGTGTTCATGTCGTGCGTGCGGCGGCGGTCGTCACCGGTGTTCTTGCGCAGCTCGAGGAATTCCTCGATGTCCATGTGCCAGGTTTCGAGGTAGGCACACATCGCGCCCTTGCGCTTGCCGCCCTGGTTGACCGCGACGGCGGTGTCGTTGGCCACCTTGAGGAACGGCACCACGCCCTGGGACTTGCCGTTGGTGCCCTTGATGTGGGCGCCCATGCCGCGCACCTGCGTCCAGTCATTGCCGAGCCCGCCGGCGAACTTCGACAGCAGCGCATCGTCGCGGATGGCGCTGAAGATGCCGTCGAGATCGTCGGGTACCGTGGTCAGGTAGCACGAGGACAGCTGCGGGCGCAGGGTGCCGGAGTTGAACAGCGTCGGCGTCGAGCTCATGAAGTCGAACGAGGAGAGCAGGTCGTAGAACTCGATGGTCCACTTCTCCGGCTCGATCTCGTTGATCGCCAGGCCCATCGCGACGCGCATGAAGAACGCCTGGGGCAGCTCGAAGCGGGTGCCGTGGCTCTGCAGGAAGTAACGGTCGTAGAGCGTCTGCAGGCCGAGGTAGTTGAAGTTGAAATCGCGCTCGGGCTTGATCGCGGCGCCGAGACGCTTGAGGTCGTAGTTGCCCAGCCGCGGATCCATCAGCTCGAGATCGATGGCGCGCTTGATGTAGCCCTCGAAGTAGAGCGCGTAGCGTTCGCCCATGTCTTCCTGCGTCGCCTCGTCGCGACGGCCGCTGACGAAGCTCAGCGCCTCCTGGCGCAGCGTGTCGAGCAGCAGTCGGGCGGCGACGTAGGTGTAGTCCGGCTCGCGCTCGATGAACATGCGCGCGCTCATCGTCGCTGCGCGGGCGACGTCGGCCTCGGCCACGCCGTCGAACAGCTGGCGCAGGGTTTCGTCGATGATCGCGCCGGCGTCCGCACCGTCGATGTCGGCACAGGCTTCCTGGATGACCTTGCGCAGGCGGTTCTCGTCGAGCGGCGCCTTGCTGCCGTCGGGCAGCACGACGTTCAGCGTGCTGGTGCGGGCGACAGGCGGCTGCGCGGCCTCGGCGGCCTTACGCTCGCGTGCGCGCTCCTCGCGGTAGAGCACGTAGGAGCGTGCCACCTTGTGCTCGCCAGCGCGCATCAGGGCGAGTTCGACGTAATCCTGGATGTCCTCGATGTGCACCGCGCCGCCGATCGGCATGCTGCGTGTGACGCCGCCGACGACCTGCTCGGTGATCTCGTCGACCAGCCGGTGGATGCGCGTCGAGGCAGCCGCGTTGCCGCCCTCGACGGCGAGGAAGGCCTTGGTGATGGCGACCTTGATCTTGTTGCCATCGAACGAGGTGACCTTGCCGTTGCGGCGGATGACGCGGTAGCCATCCGGTGCGGTCGCCGCGATTTCCGCGCGCATTTCGCTCGCGCCCGCGTTTGGCGTGCCCTGCGCCGAAGTCGATTCGTTACTGGCGACGGCGTGGTCGAATTCCATGGCCCCTCCTGATTTTCATGCCGCTGCAGGCTTGGTGATCGAGCGTGGCCTGCTTGTTATGGTGGCGCTCGTTGCGAGCGATGCCCACCACAATAGGATGTGGCGGGGATTAAAGCAACCACTAGATGATGTGTAAAGATTGTGCGTTACCCGCCACAAATGGTCGAGTATCCCGGGAACAAACTGGGGATAAAATCGTGATCACGAACGCAATCAGACGCTTAGCGCCCGGGTGCCGCGGTACGCCGGGCGCCGGCCGTCGCGGCGGCGGAAACACGGGTCCGCCGGCGGGATGACGACGGCCGCGCGCGGCGTTTTCACCGGAGACCTGCCATGACGCGAATCGTCCAGCTCACCGACACCCACATCTACGCCGATGCGGCCGCCCGCTTCGACGGCGTCGATACGCGCGCGAGCCTGCGCGCGGTGCTCGCACACCTGCACGCCGGGCCGCCGTACGACCTGCTCGTGCTGAGCGGCGATCTCAGCATGGACGGCTCGCGCGCATCCTACGCGTGGCTGGCCGAGGCGCTCGCCGGCGAAACGGCGCCGGTCGTCGCGTTGCCGGGCAACCACGACGACCCGGCGCGCTGGGCGGCGTCCGCGGGAGCCGGTTTCACGCCGACCCCGGCGCTGCTGACGCGCGGCAACTGGCGCCTGCTGATGCTCGACACGCACATCGACGGGGTCGCCGACGGCGCGCTCGGGCCAGGCCAGCTGGCCTGGCTGGAGCGCGCGCTCGCCGCGCGCCCCGCGGGTTGTTACGACCTCGTGTTCCTGCATCATCCGCCGCTCGCCGTCGACAGTCCGTGGATAGATGCCATGGGGCTGCGCGATGCCGCCGCGTTGTGGCAGGTGCTGGCGCGCTCGCCGCGCCCGGTGGCCTGTGTCGCCGGCCACGTACACCAGACCTTCGACCGCCTCAACGCCGGCGTGCGCGTGTTGACCACGCCGTCGACCTGCGTGCAGTTCCGACCACGCTCGGTGCGCTACGCGGTCGACGCGCGCGCGCCCGGCTACCGCGTGCTCGAACTGTTCGACGACGGCCGTCTCGCGACCGAGATCGTGCGCGTGCCCGGCGCGCACGCGTGTCCGTCCGCGGCTTGAGCGGCGCTTCGCCAACGCGGCGAGACGCGCCGGGCGGGGTTTCTCCCCGGCCGCCTAGTCGAGCGCGCCGCGCAGGTAGGCGGGCAGCGCCGCGCCCGCGTCCTGGCCGTTGCCGGCGCCGAGTTCGCGCGCCGCGAGGGTGGCGACGTCGACGGCATGCGGGTACGCGTCGGCCGCGCGGGGCAGGGCGCGCAGCTCGGGAGCGAAGCGCTCGGCGTACACGTCCCAACCGGTGCCGGCCGCGAGCCAGTCGCCGCCGGGCGGCAGCAGCAGCGCTTCGGGCGCGATGAGGACGTCTTCGCCGAGGCGGGTCACCGTGCCGCCGGCGCAATCGAACGTGGCGGCGTAGATCTCGGCGCGCCGCGCGTCGAGCACGGCGACGACACGGCCGCGGTGGCCGCCGCGCGCGGCACCTGCGGCGAGCGCGGCGAGCGTCGAGACGCCGCACACCGGCACTTCGCGGCCGAGCGCGATGCCCTGCGCGAGCGCGGCGGCGACGCGTACGCCGGTGAAGCTGCCGGGACCCCGGCCGAACGCCACCGCGTCGAGATCCGCGCGGCCGAGTGCGGCTTCGGCAAGCACCGCGTCGAGCATGTCGAGCACGATCTCGGTATGGCGCCGCGGCGCCACCTCGTGGCGCGCAGCGATGCCGCCGGCATGGCGCAACGCGACCGAGCAGGCGTCGGTCGCCGTCTCCAGCGCGAGCAGCGTGGGTCCGCTCATCGCACGCGGCGCCGCTGCACGTGAACAGACCGCCTATAATCGCCCGCCATGTTCGCTCCCGTCGAATGGTTCATTGGTATCCGCTACATCTACGCGCGGCGCGGCAACCATTTCATCGCCTTCATTTCGCTCACCGCGATCGTCGCCACGGCGCTCGGGGTCGCCGTGCTGCTGACCATATTGTCGATCATGAACGGCTTCGAGGGTGAACTGCGCGAGCGCATACTCGGTATGTCGGCGCATCTCGAGGTCGATACGCGTGGCGCGGCCGGCGCCGACTGGCCGGCCGTCGCGGCCGCGCTCCGCGCCCGCGAGGGCGTGCTCGCGGCCGCACCCTACATCAGCCGCGACGTGCTCGTCGCCCAGCGTGGCGTGGTGCGCGCGGTCGAGGTGCGCGGCATCGTGCCGGCGGCGGAGATCGGGGTGACCACGCTCGATGCCCACATGATTTCCGGCAGCGCCGCGAGTCTCGGCGCGGGGCGCTACAACGTCGTCGTCGGTGCCGAACTCGCCGACCAGCTGGGCCTGCGCCTCGGCGACGATCTCATGCTGCTCTCGCCGCAGCCGGTCGTCACCCCGGCAGGGCTGGTGCCGCGCCTGAAACGCTTCACCGTCAGCGGCGTGTTCGAGTTCGGCCTGCAGGAGCACGACGGTGCGCTGGTGCTGGTCAACATCGACGACGCCGCGCGCCTGTTCCGTCTCGGCGAGCGCGTCGACGGGGTGCGCGTGCGGCTCGCCGACGCCGCCACCGCGCCGCGCCTGAAAGAGACGCTCGCGCGCGAACTCGCCTTGCCCGCGCGTGACTGGACGGACACGCATCGGAACCTGTTCCGTGCGCTCGGCACGGAGAAGATCGCGATGTTCGTGATCCTCGCCCTGGCCATCGCGATCGCGGCCTTCAACCTCGTCTCGATCCTCGTCGTCGCGGTGACCGAGAAGCGTGGCGACGTGGCCATGCTCGGTGCGCTCGGCCTCACGCGCGGCGGCATCATGCGCATTTTCTTCGTGCAGGGCGGCGTCACCGGTGTGATTGGCGTGCTTGGCGGCCTCGCCCTCGGCTACCTGCTCGCGGTCAACGTCGGCACGGTGGTGTCCACGCTCGAGACGCTGCTCGGCTTCCGCGTCTTCTCGCCCGAGGTCTACTACATCTCGACCATTCCGTCGCAGCCACGCTGGCCGGATTTCGTCATCACCGCGGTGTTCGCGCTCACGCTCGCGCTGCTTGCGCCGCTCTACCCGGCCTGGCTGGCGGCCCGGCCGAGCCCCGCGGAGGGTCTGCGCCATGAGTGAGAGGGTCATCGAGTGCCGTGATCTTGCGCGCCGTTTCGATGATGGCGCGACCGTCGTCGACGTGCTTGCCGGGGTCTCGCTCGACGTCGCCGCCGGCGAAACCGTTGCCGTCACCGGCGCCTCCGGCTCGGGCAAGAGCACGCTGCTGCACCTGCTCGGCGGCCTCGACCGGCCGACCCGCGGCAGCGTGCGCCTGTGCGGCCACGACGTCCACCTCGCGCGCGAACGCGAGCGCAGCCGCCTGCGCAACCGCGTACTCGGCTTCGTCTACCAGTTCCACCACCTGTTGCCGGAGTTCTCGGCGCTGGAGAACGTCGCGATGCCGCTGCTGATCGGCGGCGAGGCGGCCGCCGCGGCGCGCGCGCGTGCCGCCGCCATGCTCGCCCGTATCGGTCTCGAGGCGCGTGCCGAGCATCGTCCGGCCGAACTGTCCGGTGGCGAGCGTCAACGGGTCGCCATCGCGCGCGCACTCGTCAACGCGCCGCGCTGCCTGCTCGCCGACGAGCCGACCGGCAATCTCGATCAGCGCAATGCCGCCCGGGTGTGCGACCTGCTGCTCGAACTGTGCGGCGAGCACGGCGCGGCGCTCGTCGTCGTCACCCACGACGCCGCGATCGCCCAGCGCATGCAGCGCCGTTACGCGCTCGTCGAAGGGCTGCTCACCCCTCTCGCCTGACGCGCGCCAGGCGTTTCTCGCGCCGGCGGTAGAGCAGGTAGCCGCGCCACAGCCAGCGCACCGCGAGGTTGCCGATCGCCGCGGCGCTCAGGCCGCAGACGAAGCAACCGAGCAGGAGCGGTTGCCAGATGTCGCCAAAGGCGGCCATCACGCCGCTGAAGGTCGGTTCGAACTGCTGTGCGGGTCCGTTCGCGGCGTGGGCGGCGTGTCCGCTCAACCAGCTCCCGACCTTGTAGGCGAACAGGAACATCGGCGCCATCGTGAGCGGGTTGGTGAGCCAGATCGCGGCCATCGTCACCGGCAGGTTCACGCGCAGGAGGAATGCCAGCACGCTGCCGATGAGCATCTGGATCGGCAGCGGAATGAAGGCCAGGAAGAATCCCAGGCCGACGCCGCCAGCCACCGAGCGGCGCCCGAGGTGCCACAGCTCGGGGTCGTGCAGCCGCGCGCCCAGCCAGCCGAGGCCGCGCGCGTGGGAGAAACTTTCGCGGCTGACCAGGTAGCGCTTGAGCAGATGGCGCGGGCTCATGTGGCGCGAAGACGGGGGCGCGCGCGGTAGCGCGACGCCGGACACGGCGGTGGCCCCGGGTGCCGTGCGGGCGGATGGCGGTCGGCTGCTGTCATCGTCTGTCGCGTCGCGTGGATTGCGCCGCGGGCATTCTCCGCGCTACGTTGGCGAGGCGCCCGCCACGGCGGGCGCGGGGAGGGCGTGGCAAGGATGTCACCGAACCGACCCGAACATGAGCATCGATCGTCAGGGAAGACGTGTGCAACGCTCAATTCTACTCTACCTGATCGCGATCACGGTCGGCCTGCTGTCGCCACGTGTTCTGCCGTGGCAGCCCGCCGTGCTGCTGCTGGCCGCCGCCGCGCTGGCCGCCCTGTACCCGCGGGCGCGGCCGTTCGCCGCCGTGCTCGCCGGGCTGGGCTGGGGCGGCGTGCACGTCGCCGCGTGGCTGGCCGCGTTGCCGGTGCCGGATGCACGCGGCAACGCGGTCCCGCTGCGCGGACAGGTGGTGAGCTTTGCGCGGGCCGACGCCGATGGTTACGCGTTCATCCTGGCGCTGCCGGCCGCGACGCTGCCGGCGCGGCTCGCGGCCGTCAAGGTCGCCGTGCGCGGCTTCGACGGCGCCGAGCCGCGGCCGGGCGCCTGGTGCGCGCTGCGCGTCAGCCTGCGCGCCGCGCGTGGTCTGGCCAACTTCGGTCAGCGCGACCGCGAGCGTGCCTACACCGCGCGACGCATCGGCGCGACCGCGCGCGTCGTCGCCCACCCGGCCAATGTCTGCCTGCCCGTGGCCGCGGCGGGCGGTCTGCACGCGTGGCGCTGGCGGCTCGCGCGTGCCATCGACGAAGCCGTCGCCGAGCCGCGCCGGGCCGCGGTGATCCGCGCGCTGGCCGTGGCCGATCGCAGTGGCCTCGCGCCGGCGCAGTGGTTGCTGATGCGGAGCACGGGAACGGCCCACCTGCTCGCGATCTCGGGCCTGCACGTGGCCTTGTCGGCGGCCCTCGCGTTCGCCGTGTGCCGGGTAGTTGCCGGCATCGCCGGCTGGTACCGGCAGGGTTACCCGGCAGTCCGCGTGGCCTGGCTGGGCGCTTGCGGCGCGGCGCTGGTCTACGCCGGGCTCGCCGGTTTCGGCGTGCCAGCCACGCGCGCCGCGCTGATGGTCGCCCTGGCCGCGTTCGCAGCGCTGCGCGGCCGCCGCGTGCTCTCGCTGCACAACCTGCTGGTCGCGCTTGCGGTCATGGTGACGCTCGATCCGTTTGCGTTGCTCGGTGCAGGCCTGTGGCTGTCCTTCTGCGCCGTCGCCGTGCTCCTGTGGCAGGGGCTGCGGCGCGGGCCCGGGCCGTCGCCCTGGCGGCGCGCATGGCGCGCCCATGTCGCGCTCGCCGTCGGCATGGCGCCGCTGCTCGGCGCGGTCTTCGACGGTGTGCCGCTCGTCGCGCCGCTGGTCAATCTGCTCGCCGTACCCTGGTGCAGCGTCCTGGTCGTGCCGCTGGTCCTCGCCGGCATCGCGCTGACGCCGTTGAGCCCGATGCTGGCAGCGTTGGCCTGGGACATGGCGGCGCGCTTGTGGGGCGGGCTCGCGTACTTCCTCGCCTGGGCCGCGGCGCCCGAACTGGAACTCGCGCTCGGCGTGCTCGCCGGACCTGCGCTGGCGCCGCTCGCGCTCGGGATCGTGCTGTTCGCGTTGCCGCGCGGGCTCGGCCTGCGTCGCCTCGCGTTGCTGCTGTGCGCCGCCCTGATCGCCGCGCGACCGCCGCCGGCGGCGCCCGGAGCGTTCGCGATCGACGTACTCGATGTCGGCCAGGGACTCGCGGTGATCGTGCGAACGCGCCACCATGCGCTGCTCTACGACGCGGGACCGCGCTGGTGGCGCAGCGGCGACGATGCGGGGCGCGCGGTGGTCGTGCCGGCCTTGCGGCGCCAGCGCATCGCGCGGCTCGACGCGCTCGTCGTCAGTCACACCGATAGCGATCACGTCGGCGGTCTGGCATCGGTGCTTGCTGCCGTGCCGGCCGAGGCCCTGTATGCGCCGCCCGGTGCCGGCTTGCCAGGGCCGCAGCCGGCGGTGTCGTGTGCCGGTGCCGATGGCTGGGACTGGGACGGGGTACGTTTTCGCTGGCTCGACAGCGGCGTCGCGGGCGCCGCCGGCATCACGCGCAACGACGGCTCCTGCGTCCTGCTCGTCGCGGGGCGCCACGGACGGCTGCTGCTGAGCGGCGACATCGAGCGGCGCGCCGAGACGGCGCTGGTCGCCCGGCATGCCGCGGATCTCGCCGCCGCCGTGCTCGTCGTACCCCACCACGGCTCGGGCACGTCATCGAGCCCGGCCTTCGTCGCCGCGGTTGCGCCCGCCGTCGCGATCGTGACGAGCGGCTACCGCAACCGCTACGGACTGCCCGACGCGCAGGTCGTCGCGCGCTATCGCGCCGCCGGAGCGCGCGTTCTCGACACCGCGCGCGACGGCGCCGTGCGCGTCGGTTTCGCTGCTGGCGGGATTGCCGTCGATGCCGCGCGCCACGCGCGCCCCGGCTTCTGGTCAGGCCGCGCGGCAACGCCGCCGCAGGATCGGTGCGCCACTTTCGACTGCTGAGCGGGTTTGGTAATGTCTGCGCCGATCGCCGTTCCGCCGCACGCTTTTTGTATACACTGCCGGTCGCGGCCTGGCCGGCGAGCGCGGCCGCGCCCTTTTTCACAGCCTCCCTACAGGAAACAATCACCCGTGTTGGAATTCGTCAGTGCCGGCGGCTGGATGATGCTTCCCATCCTGCTCTGCTCGGTGGTCGCGATGGCGATCGTGGTCGAACGTTTCTGGTCCCTGCAGCGCCGCCGTATCACGCCCGACAACCTCGTCGCCCAGGTCTGG
>JAUIFX010000232.1 GCA_030429865.1 Gammaproteobacteria bacterium
CGAGTCCGGCGGCGGCGAGCGCGACTGACAGGACACGCCGCCACGCCTGCTTGCCGGTTTCCGGCTCGCAGGCGTGAGCGGGGCCGGCGTCTCAGGCGAGCATTTCGCGCGTCGCGCGGAACTCGATGGCCGGCCAGCGCTCTTCGGCGAGCTGCAGGTTGACCCGCGTCGGCGCCAGGTAGGCCAGCTGGCCGGCGCCGTCGATGGCCAGATTGTTCGCCGCGCTCGACCTGATCTTTTCCAACTCGGCCGGCTTGTCGCTGTAGAGCCAGCGCGCCGTCTGCACCTGCGCCGGCTCGAACAGGCACTCGACGCCGTATTCGTGCTGCAGGCGCCAGGCAACGACGTCGAACTGCAGCATGCCGACCGCGCCGAGCACGATATCGTTGCGCTCGATGTAGTTGAAGACCTGGGCGGCGCCTTCCTCGCACAGCTGGGTCAGGCCCTTCAGCAGCGCCTTGCTCTTGAGCGGGTCGGCGGTGCGTACGCGCCGGAACAGTTCGGGGGCGAAGCTCGGTATGCCGGTGAAAGCGTAATCCTCGCCCTCGGTGAACGTGTCACCGATCTGGATGGTGCCGTGATTGTGAAAGCCGATGATGTCGCCGGCCCAGGCTTCCTCGGTGGCATCGCGTCCCTGCGCCAGAAAACGCAAGGCGTTGGCGATCTGGACCTGGCGCCCGAGGCGCACGTTGAACAGGCGCTTGCCCTCGGTGTAGCGGCCCGAACAGATGCGTACGAACGCGATGCGGTCGCGATGGTTCGGATCCATGTTGGCCTGGATCTTGAAAACGAAGCCGGAGAAGCGCTTGTCGGTCGGCTCGATTTCCGGCCCGGTCGTCGCGCGCGGCTGCGGGGGCGGCGCGATGTCGACGAAGCTGTCGAGCATTTCGCGCACGCCGAAGTTGCGTAGCGCGGTGCCGAAGAAGACCGGCGTGATCTCGCCGGCGCGGTAAGCCTCCGCGTCGAAGCCGGTGCCGGCGCCCTCGATGAGCTCGATCTCCTCCTCGAGCGTGCGCACGTGCTCGGCGAGCCGGGCGTCTTCGCGCGCCTCGTCGAGGCTCATGCCGGGCAGTACCGTGCCCTCCTCGCTGCCGGGCTTGGGATACGGAATCACGCGGCGGTCGCGAAAATCGAACACGCCGCCGAAGTGCTGGCCCGAACCCAGCGGCCAGGTTACCGGGGCGCAACGGATCTTGAGTACTTCCTCGATCTCGTCGAGCAGGTCCAGCGGCTCGCGCGCATGGCGGTCGAGCTTGTTGATGAACGTCATGACCGGCGTGTTGCGCAGCCGGCAGACCTCGAGCAGCTTGATCGTGCGCGCTTCCACGCCGCGCGCGGCATCGATGACCATCAACGCCGAGTCGACCGCGGTCAGGGTGCGGTAGGTGTCCTCGGAGAAGTCCTCGTGGCCGGGCGTGTCGAGCAGATTGATGACGCGGTCGCGGTAGTCGAACTGCATCACCGAGGAGGTCACCGAGATGCCACGTTGTTTCTCGATCTCCATCCAGTCCGAAGCGGCGTGGCGGCTGCTCTTGCGCGCCTTGACCGTGCCCGCGACGTTGATCGCACCGCCGAGCAGCAGCAGCTTCTCGGTGACCGTGGTCTTGCCGGCGTCCGGGTGGGAGATGATGGCGAAGGTACGTCGGCGCTTGATTTCGCTCGTGGGGTTGGCCATGTCGGAATTCCGTGAAAGCGTTGTATCGGGCGAGCCGCGCGGTGCGCGGTGCGCGGTGCGCGGTGGGCGGTCGGCGCTGCCGGGCGGGCGCGGTCAGGTGTGCGGCAATTGGGTCTCGAGGACGACGAAGGCGATGGCGAAGCCGCCGTCGTCGGACAGGCTGACATGGCTGGCAACGATGCCGTCGCGCTCGAACAGTACCGCCGCCTGGCCGCTGACGGCGAGACCGGGCTTGCCGCTGGGCGCGTGCACGACGCCGATCTGGCGCGGTGCAACACCCTGCTTGAAGCCGGTGCCGAGTGCCTTCGAGGTGGCTTCCTTGGCGGCGAAGCGCATCGCCAGGTAGCGCGCCGGGTCGCGCGCGTTGGCGAAGCCGCGCAGCTCCTGGTGATCGAGAATGCGTTCGGCGAATCGCCGGCCGAAGCGCTCGTGCGCGCGCGCGAAACGCACCACTTCCGCGATGTCGACACCGACGCCGTAAATCATGTGGATGCGTCGCGCATGGCGTCGAGCATGGCCGCGACTGCCGCCTCCAGCCCACTGAAGATCGCCGCGGCAACGATGGCGTGGCCGATGTTGAGTTCGTGCATGCCCTCGATCGCGGCGATCGCGGCAACGTTGTCGTAGTGCAGTCCGTGCCCGGCATTGACGCGCAGGCCGTGTGCCCGCGCGTGCGCGGCGGCCTGCACCAGGGCCTCGAGTTCGCGTGCCAGGGCGGCCGGTTCGGTGGTGAGCGCGTAGCGGCCGGTGTGCAGCTCGACGGTGGGCACGCCGAGTTCGGCGGCGGCGTCGAGCTGCGCGGGGTCGGGATCGACGAACAGCGAGACCTCGATCCCGGCAGCGGCGAGCGCGCGGCAGCACGGCGCGAGTTGCGCGCGCTGCCCGACCACGTCCAACCCGCCCTCGGTCGTCAGCTCTTCGCGGCGTTCGGGCACTACGCAGCAGGCGGCGGGCCGCAGGCGCGTCGCGATCGCGACCATCTCGGCGGTCGCCGCCATTTCCAGGTTGAGCGGTACACCGAGCACCGCGCGCAGTTGCTCGACATCGGCGTCCTGGATGTGCCGCCGATCTTCGCGCAGGTGTACGGTGATGGTCTGCGCGCCGCCGGCGACCGCGGCCCGCGCCGCGGCGAGAACGTCGGGATAGGACGTGCCGCGGGCCTGGCGCAGCGTGGCCACGTGATCGATGTTGACGCCGAGTCTGGGTGTGCGGGGATTCATGCTCGTCTGCCGTGGCACGGCCGGGGCGGCGCGTGCGGCGCGCTATTCTACGTCCTTTGCGGACGTCCTGCCGCAAACAGCTCGCGCGAGACCAGCGGCCGTCCGTCGAGATGGTGATTGATGACGTAGCGCATCAGGCTCTTGGCCTCGCGTGCGGCGGCGCGTTCGAGCGGCCCGCCGGCGGCGAGCGCGATGAGCGTGGCGCCGTGCACGCTGCAGCCATGGCGTCCGCGGCCATCGGCGAGCGCGCCTTCGTCGACGACATAGAGATACTCGCGCTCAGGCTCGATCGGCGCACGCGTCGTCGCTTCGCTGGTCAGGTCGAGACCAAGACCGGTGGCCTCCAGCAGCGCGAGCTCGAAACGGCGCAGCAGCGGCTCGAGCGGCGCCTCGCCGGTAAGCGCGACGAGCGTCGCGCGGTAGGCGTCGAACAACTCGCCGGGCGGATCGTGGGCCGCGGTCAGGCGCAGCAGCAGTTCGTTGACGTAGAAGACTGCGTAGAGCCGTTCGCCCTGCGCTTCGAGCGCGGCCCCGAGCGGTTCGGCATGGGTGAGCGTGAGCAGTTCGCCCCGGCCGCGCGTGTCGACGGCGAGCGGTACCAGGGGTTGCAGGACGCCGGCGAGCTGCGACTTGCGCCGCAGCGCGCCCCGCGCGACGGCGGCGAAGCGGCCGCGTTCGCTCCCCAGCAGTTCGACGATCAGGCTGGTCTCGCGGTAGCGGCGCCGATGCAGGACGTAGGCGGTCTCCATGGATGCGTCGCTGCCGTCCCCGGCGCTACGATGGCCGGCACGCGCTCATGCCGGCCATCCCCGTACACGGTTCCCGCCGCGCATGGTACGCGCGGCGCCCGTCGCGCGCGTGACGGCAAGCCGCCCGGCACGGCAGTGCGGGCAAGGCGCGCCCGGGCCGCGGGCCGGGCCTGCGGTCACTCGTCGAGCCCGATGCTGTGCAGCGCCTCGGCACTGTCGGCCCAGCCGCGCTTGGTCTTGACCCAGCAGGTCAGGAATACCTTGCGCCCGAGGAGTTCCTCGATGTCGCGACGCGCGTCGCTCGCGATTTTCTTCATCAGCGCGCCGGACTTGCCGATCACGATCGATTTCTGACTGTCTCTGTCGACCCACACGGTTGCGGTGATGCGCGTGAGCTGATCCTCGTCGACGAACTCGTCGAGGATGACGCTGGTGCGGTAAGGCAGCTCGTCGCCGAGGTAGCGCATGGTCTTCTCGCGGATGATCTCGCCGCACAGGAAACGCTCGCTGCGGTCGGTCAGCTGGTCGGCTGCGAAGAGGTGCTCGCGTTCGGGCATTTGCGCACCGAGATACGCGAGCAGCTCGTCGACGCCCTTGCCGCTGCGCGCGCATAGCGGGAAATACTCGGCGAACACGGGGTGCGCCTTGGCGATACCGTCGATGACCGGTAGCAGGCGGCGCTTGTCGCGCACGAGATCGTGCTTGTTCAGGGCCAGCACGCTCGGTACCCCGCTCTCCTCGAGCATGCTCGCGACGAGATCGTCGTCGGCCTGCCAGCCGCGGGCGTCGCACAGCATGACCGCGAGGTCGACGTCGCCGAGCGCCTGGCGCACCTGGCGGTTCATCAGGCGGTTGAGCTGGTTGCGCGGCTTGCGTTGCCAGCCCGGGGTGTCGACGAATACGAGCTGGGTGTCCGCCATGGTGTGCACGCCGAGCAGCCGGTAGCGCGTCGTCTGCGGCTTGCGCGAGGTGATCGAGAGCTTCTGCCCGAGAATCGCGTTGAGCAGCGTCGATTTGCCGACATTGGCGCGCCCGACGATGGCGATCAGGCCACAGCGCTGTTGTCCACCTGCGGGCGGTTCACTCATCGTCGTTCAGCTCCTCAGCTGCTTGAGGGCGGCTCGCGCCGCGGCTTGTTCTGCCTTGCGTCGGCTGCGCCCCGACGCGCAAACCGGGTGCGGCAGCGCATCGACTTCGCAGCGCACCGTGAATACCTGCTCGTGCGGCGGCCCATCGATGTCGGTGGTCTCGTAGCGCGGCAAGGCCAGGCGGCGAGCCTGCAGGTATTCCTGCAACGCGGTCTTGGCGTCCTTCACCGACTCGTGCGGATCGCGTTCGGTGAGACGCGCGGCATAGACCCGGCGCACACAATCGCGGCAGGCGCCGATGCCGCCGTCGAGATAGACGGCCCCGAGCAGGGCCTCGAAGGCATTGGCGAGGATCGAGTCGCGCCGCCACCCGCCGGACTTCTGTTCGCCTTCGCCCAGCACGAGATGCTCGCCGAGCTCGAGCTCGCGCGCAATGTCGGCCAGCGCTTCGCGGTTGACCAGGCTCGCGCGCGTGCGCGTCAACTGGCCTTCGTCGGCCTGGGGGTAGGTGGCGTAGAGGTGCTCGGCAATGAGCATGCCGAGCAGCGCGTCGCCGAGAAACTCGAGTCGTTCATTGTGCTCGCCGTGTGCGCTGCGGTGAGTCAGCGCCTGTCGACGCAGGCCGTCGTCCTCGAATTGGTAGCCGAGCTGGCGGGCGAGTTTGTCCACTGCGGGCGCGAAGGCGCGGCTCAATCCGTGGCAGACGGGGCGAGCTGCACGGTCTTGTCGTAGTTCATCACGATGTCGAGGTTGGAGAAGAACGGTGCGCGGATCTCGTAGGCGAGGCGCACGAACTTGCCCTTCTTGCCCTTCTCCCGCGAGACCTCGAGCATCTTGGGCAGCTTGCGGTGGTCGATGGAATCGACGTCCTGCACGTCGAACTGGTCCTGCAACGCA
>JAUIFX010000027.1 GCA_030429865.1 Gammaproteobacteria bacterium
ACATCCAACGCATGTCGGCGCTGTCCGCATGGCCGATGACCTGGGGCAAGCTGGCCGGCGCCACCCTGATGCCGTGGTACGCCGGCCTCGTCTGTCTTGGCGTGTATGCCGTCTACCGCGCCGACCGCGAACCCGCCGAACTCACGGCTACCGCGTCGGCACTCGTACTCGGGGCCCTGCTCGTGCAAGCCCTGGCCCTCGCCACCGCGCTCGTCGGCGTGCCGCGCGAGCGCGGCCAGCGCGGGCGACTCGGCACGCCCATGGTGCTGCTGCTACTCGCCCTCGTCGTCCCGGTAACGTTCGGCCTGGCGATGCCCGACAGCCCCGGCGCCCTGCCTGCCACCGTTGCCTGGTACGGCTGGCAGGTGGCGAGGGTGCCGTTCCTGCTCGCGTTGCTGGCGCTGTTTGCCGGCTGGGCGGTGCTCGGCGCTTATCGCAGCATGTGCATCGAGCTGCAGATCCGCACGACACCCTGGGCATGGCTCGGCTTCGCGTCGTTTCTCGCGCTAATCGCCGCCGGGCTGGCGCCGGCGCCGGCGCCAGCGGTGGTCGCCGGGCTGTGCTCGTCGGCGGCACTGTACGCGGCGCTGCTGGCCTACGTGGCCGGTTTCGCCTTCGCGCGCGACCCGGTGCAGTACCGCCGCGTGCTGCAGGCCCTCGCCGAACGGCGGCCGCGACGCGCGCTCGAAGCGTTGCCGCTGTGGCTGAGCACGGTGCTGTTCGCGCTCGGCTTCGCGCTCGCTGCCGCACTGCTCGGCGCCGACCCGGCCATCAGCAATGAACGGCCCGACAACCTCGGCGCGGCCGCGCTCGCGGTGGTCCTGATGGCGCTGCGCGACCTTGCGCTGCTGACCTGCCTGAGCTTCCGCGACGCTTCGCGCCGCGCTGAACTGGCCACGCTCGTCGCCATCGCCATGCTCAATCGCTTGTTGCCGGCAGTGCTCGCTTTCCTCGGCCTCGAGGGCCTCGCCGGCCTGGTGCGCCCGCCCCTCTACGAGGCGCCGCTGGCCGCGTGTGCGATCCTGCTGGTGCACGCGCTCGTCGCCTGCCTGCTCGCGCGCGCCGCGTGGCGGCGCGCGATGCCCGTGCTCAACTCACCAGGTGATCGAAGATCCTGAAGCCGGCGACGTAGGTGCCGATGGCCGAGCCCAGCGTGCTGAAGAAGAACACGAGGAAAGTCCGCGCCACGCGGTTGTGACGCCAGCCGGCAAAGCTGGTGGTGTCCTTGCGCAGGCGCGCGAAGTCGGCGACGGTCGGTTTGCGCACCCAGGCCTCGACGAGTGCGGTGACCATGCCGGCACCGACCGTCGGGTTGAGCGACGTCAGCGGCGCGGCCAGAAAGCCCGTCAGGACCGTCAGTGCATGGGCCCCGGCGACCAGGCAGCCGAGCGCCGCGAGGGTGCCGTTGATGACGACCCATTCAGCGACCAGGCGCAGGCCGAGTTCGGGGCTGCGCATGAATCCCGCGACGAATCCCGCGACGACCAGCGCGACGACCAGCCACGGTACGAAGCGCAGCCAGCGGCGCCGCGGCGGCGTGGTGTCGAGCGCAGCGAGCCGCGCCGTGCGGTCCGCGATTCCCTCTTCGAGGTAGCGCGCGATGCCCTTGAGGTGGCCCGCACCGACAACCGCGAGCACGTGGCCGGGCGATTCGTCGACGAGATCGAGCAGGCGCGCTGCCATGTACTGGTCGCGCTCGTCGATCAGCGGCTCGTAGATTGGCCCGGCCGAGTCGGCGAATTGCGCGAAGGTGCTCTCGAGCAGGTCGCCCTCCTTGAGCGCCTCGATATCTTCCTCGGGAATCTCCTCATCGACCACCACGCTCGTGAACAGGCCGGTGAACAGGTACATGCGCTTGTACCACGGCACGTTCGCGTAGATGCGCCGGAGCGTCGTACCGATGTCGCGGTCGATGAGATGCAGGGGCAGCGTGTGCGCCTGCGCCCCGTCGATCGCCGCGCGCATCTCGGCGCCCGGCTCGATGCCGAACTGCTCGGCGATGCGTTGCTGGAACGCACCCATGGCGAGCATCGCGGTGACCATCGGCGCCTTGCCGCCGCGGATCACCTCGAACAGGTCCATGCGTCCGAGCGCGTCCGGGTCGACCATGCCGCGGTGCCGGTTGTCGCACAGTTCGATGGCGATGGCGTCGTATCGCGCGGACTCGATCTCCTCGCGTACCGCCTCGGCGCTCGCGCGCGAGACGTGCGCCGTGCCGAGCAGGCGGATCTTGGTCGCACCCAGGGCCAGGTCGACGTGCGGTTGTTCTGCGATGGTTGTCATAGGGTTCCTTCTTCGACCGGCGCCACGGCGTAGCCGTGCTGCAGCCAGTTGCGTCCCAGCAGCAGCTTCTCGCCTGCCGCGGTGCGGTCGTTGAGATTGGTCAGCACGCGGTGTGCACGTCCGCGGTGCACGATGGTCAGGTAGACGTGGTAACGGACCTCGCGGCAGTCGGCCATGCGGATCCCGCGCACCTGCGCGATGGGCGCACTGAGGGTGCGCCGCTCGCCTATTCCGTTGACCAGCACGAAGCGCGCCGTGCGGCCCACGTCATCGCGCCCCGGCAGCGCGCCGCCACCGATCACCGTCACGTCCTGCGCGTTGATCGACGAGACCGTGGCGCCGGTATCGAGCCGCGCCTCGAAGTCGAGACCGGCCTCGGCGACGGTCACCCGGCTGAGCGGCGGGAGCATGCGGCGCTCGACCGACCAGGCACCCAGGAGGTAGCCGAGCGCGAGCCCACTGAGCAGCAGCACGGCGCCGGTGACAGCGCGCTTGGGCAAATCGGGGCACTCCTGGGAAAACGCTTGCCAAGGAATCTCTGTTCACGTCCGGACCGGGCAGTCCGCGTTCGCGCTGTTCGCGTTCAAGGCACGTCGCGCCCGCCATGGCCGGCTCCTGCGGCGCGCCGCAACGCGGAAATCGGACAGCGCGGGCGCGAGATGCCGGGTCATGACTTGTTCAGAGGTTACCTGAGTTCACGGCGGCAAAGGCACTGCCGGTCGAGCAGCCCGCACGCCGCTCCGCGCGACCGCTGCGGCGGCGATGGCGGTTCTCGTCACACGGCATGCCGTGCCGCTTGGCATTGTAAGCGCTGCGTTGATGGGGCGGAAATCGCGGCCACCGACGTTCAGGCCGGATTCAGCGCCCGCGCGCTAGCCTGACCGACGTGTCGATCGAGGAGATAGCGCCATGTACCTGTCCCGAATTGTCCGTACCCTGCTCGCCCTCGCGCTGCTCGCCGGGACGACGACCGCGCCGGCCTGGGACGGCAGCGCGAGCGTGATCGCCCCCACCGCCTGGTTCGGCTTCAGCCTGGGCGCGCCCGTCATCCACCGTCACGCCTATCACTACCCGCCACGCTGGCCAGCCTATGCGCCCTTCCACCGATACGGCGGTCATGGCGCTTACGGCCGCGGTTATTTCCGTCCGCGCCACGACTACGGCTGGCGCGGCTACGATCGCCATCGACCGCGGCACTGGGCCGGACAGCGCCATTTCCGCGGCGGGCGCCACGGTCATCGTGGCCACCACCGCGACCGCTGGCGGCGCTGAGCAACGCGCCGAGCATCAGCGCGGCGCGTTGTCAATTCTGTGCGAAGCCGACGTGCTTCGCTAGAATCCGCGCGGCCTGTCCGGGCACAGTACGGTGCGGCCGGCGCCTCGAACGGCGCGACAACCCGCAGCCGGCTCTCGCGCCCGCGGGCGCGCCCGGGCCCTGCCCGCACGGGCCCTTACTCCAGCGCCGAACACGTCGACCATTGCACAAACTCAACCAGCGACAACGCGAGGCGGTCCGCTACCACGAAGGTCCACTGCTCGTACTGGCCGGTGCCGGCAGCGGCAAGACCGGCGTCATTGCGCACAAGATCGTTCACCTCATCGATGCCTGCGAGGCCGAACCCGCGAACATCGCGGCGATCACCTTCACCAACAAGGCGGCGCGCGAGATGCGCGAACGCGTGCGTACGCTGCTCGGCAAGCGCAACGTCAAGCCCTGGATTTCCACCTTCCATACCCTGGGCCTGCGTATCCTGCGCGAGGAGCACGAGGCGCTTGGCTACCGGCGCGGTTTCAGCATCCTCGACGCCGGCGACTGCGCCGGACTGCTCGCCGACCTGATGCGCCGCGACAGCCCGGGCACCGATATCGCGGTGCCGCAGGTGCAGCAGGCCATCTCGGCGTGGAAGTACGCCATGGTGCCGCCGGACGCCGTCGTCCTCGACGCGCCGAGCCCGGCTGAGTCCCTCGCGGCACGCTGCTACGCGCCTTACTGCGAAGCGCTGATGACGTTCAACGCGGTCGACTTCGACGACCTCATCATGGGCCCGGTGCGCCTGTTGCGCGAGGATCCGGCGGTACTCGAGCGCTGGCGCGCGCGCATCGACTTCATGCTCGTCGACGAGTACCAGGACACCAATCTCTCGCAGTACGAGCTCGTGCGCCTGCTGGTCGGCGAGCACCAGCGCCTGACCGCGGTCGGTGACGACGATCAATCGATCTACGCCTGGCGCGGCGCGCGCCCGGAGAACATCGCGCAACTGCAGACCGACTTCCCGCGGTTGAAAGTGGTGAAACTCGAGCAGAATTACCGCTCGAGCGGCATCATACTCAAGGCAGCCAACACGCTCATCGCGAACAACCCCCACGTGTTCGAGAAGAAGCTGTGGTCGGAACACGGCTTCGGCGACAAGATTCGCGTCGTCGCGCTCAATACCGAGCACGACGAGACCGAGCGCATCGCGAACGACATCCTGCATCGCAAGCTCATGCACGGCGGCGGCTTCGCCGACTTCGCGGTGCTGCTGCGCTCGAACCACCAGGCGCGCCTGTTCGAACGCGCCTTTCGCGAACGCGACATACCCTACGTGCTCTCCGGCGGCCGCTCCTTCTTCGACTATGCCGAAGTCAAGGATTGCGTGTGCTACCTGCGCCTGCTGGCCAACCCGGACGACAACAACGCGCTGCTGCGCATCATCAACACCCCGCGGCGCACGATCGGCACCGCGACGGTCAAGGTGCTGGTCGATGTTGCCGCCGAGAGCGGGCTGTCGCTGCTCGAGACCGCGCTCGACGAGCGCTTCCGCCTGCGCGTCTCGCCCCAGGTCGGACGGCGCGTCGGCGAGTTCGCGACCTGGCTGATACGCTTCCAGCGCGAACACGAGGCAACACCGCCGCCAGACGCGTTTGCCACGCTGCTGGCCGACATCGGCTACGACGACTGGCTCGAACAAACGGCGGAGAACGAGAAGGCGGCAGAGCGCCGCAAGGAGAACGTCGCCGAGCTGTCGCGTTGGATCGCACGCATCTACGCGCGTGACGAGGAGCGCACGACCGCCGATATCGTCGCCGCGCTGACCCTGTTCGACATCGCCGACCGCCAGGACGACAACGCCGATTTCGACGGCGTCGCGCTGACCACGCTGCACGCGGCCAAGGGCCTGGAGTACCCCCACGTCTACCTCGCCGGCTTCGAAGAAAACCTGCTGCCGCACCGTTCGAGCATCGAGCAGGACACCATCGAAGAAGAACGCCGCCTCGCCTACGTCGGCATCACCCGCGCCAAGCGCAGCCTCACGCTGACCTTCTGCCGTACCCGCAAGCGCTACGGCCAGCTCGAGAGCTGTGAGCCGAGCCGCTTTCTCGACGAGTTGCCGGCCGACGAGCTGGCCTGGGACGGCCGCGTGACCGACGCAGCCGCCAACCGCGAGACCGGCCGGGGCACGCTCGACCAGCTCAAGCGCCTGCTGCAGACCTGATTCCCGCCACCCGCGTCGAAGCCGGCACAGTTGCCCCGCAGCGTCGCCCGGGGGCGACATGTGCCGTCCAGCGTCACCCGTAAAGCGCCTGGGCGGAGTCCTGCCGGCTCGCGCGTTCAACTTAAAAATCAGCCAGTTACACAGATTTCTCGCGTGCGTACCCGGCTGGCACGGATGCTGCAATTCCCGCGGCAGCAACCTCGGGAGCCCACACATGGCGACGCGCAACGACACCAGCCCCAGCCTTATCCACCGCGACCGCGAAGACGGCCTCGCGGGCCTCGTCGATGCCTATGCCAGCGAACTCGCCGAGCGCCGCGAGCTGCTGCTCGCCGACCGCGCCGATTATGCGCGCAAGCTCGACGCGCTGGCCCACCGGGACCCCCATGATTTCAGCGGCCTGGGCCGCCTCTATCGCCAGCATCTGCAACACATCGACGGCCTGCTCGGCACGTTCGAGGCCGCTGCCTGAAGCGTGTCGCGGGAGCGTCACGGCATCACGCCGCGGCGCGCCCCTCCGCCGGTGACCGTGCCGCGCAGCGCACGCCGCGAAACCTCACACGACTGCCCCTAATCCCCGCTCTCCGGAGCGGGTTTTTTTGTCTGCCCGGAGGCGTCACCACAACACGCCGCGTGGCGCGCCGTCGACACTCCGGCGAGGGACGTGTAGTGTCGTTTGCGGGACGCGCCTGGCCCGCATCCCGGCCCATTTCCAGCTACATGGAACGACCGCACCACGTGGACGAGATCTGGTTCGCATCCTACCCTCCCGGCGTACCGCACACGATCGACCCCGCCCGGCATGACTCGCTGGTCTCGCTGATCGACGACGCCTGCCGCGAGTTCGCCACCCGCCCGGCCTTCCAGAGCCAGGGTGCGACGCTGAGCTACGGGCGCTTCGACGAACTGGCCGATGCCTTCGCCCGCTACCTGGTCGATACCTGCCGGGTCGCGCCCGGCGATCGCGTCGCGCTGATGATGCCCAACATGCTCGCCTACCCGGTTGCGCTGCTCGGCGTGCTGCGCGCCGGCGGCGTCGTGGTCAACGTCAACCCGCTCTATACCGCGCACGAACTCGTGCACCAGCTCGATGATGCCGGCGCGCGCGTGCTGGTCGCCTACGAAGGCGTGCTGGCCACGGTCACGTCGGCGCAGGCGAAGCTCGCGCTCGAACACGTGGTCGTGGCGCGCATGGGCGACTTCATGCCGTGGCCCAGGCGCCAGCTGGTCGACTTCTTCGCCAGCCGTCGCTCGGAGGGGCGCGGCGTTCCGCCGGCCGGCGCGGCGAGCCTGCGCGCCGCAGTGCGCAGCGGCGCACGCAGCGCCGCCGGGCTGCCGCGACCATCCCTCGACGACCTCGCTTTCCTGCAGTACACGGGCGGCACGACCGGGCGCGCCAAGGGCGCCATGCTGACGCACCGGAACATCGTCGCCAACGTGCTGCAGGTCACGTCCTGGTTCGCCGCCGACACCGTGCGCGGCGGTGAGATCATGGTCACGGCGCTACCGCTCTACCACGTCTACGCGCTCACCTCGAACTGCCTGGGCACGATCGCCGTAGGTGGACTCAACTGCCTCATCGCCGATCCACGCGACCTCGATACCTTCGTGCGCACGCTCTCGCGCCTGCCGTTCACGTCGATGACCGGCGTCAACACGCTGTTCGCCGCGCTGCTCGATCATCCCGGCTTCGCGCAGCTCGACTTCAGCCACCTCAAGTTCACCAGCGGCGGCGGCATGGCCGTGCAACGCGTCGTCGCCGAGCGCTGGCACGCGGTCACCGGCAGCGTTCTCGCCGAAGGCTACGGCCTGACCGAAGCCTCTCCCGTGGTCACGGTCAACCGCTTCGATGTCAGCACCTTCAGCGGCTCCATCGGCCTGCCCGTGCCGTCGACCGAGATCCGCATCAAGGCGACCCCGGACGTCGACGCTGCCATCGGCGAGCCGGGCGAGCTGTGCGTGCGCGGACCGCAGGTCATGCGTGGCTACTGGAACAATCCGGCCGAGACCGCCGCGGTACTGGACGACGACGGCTGGCTGCATACCGGCGACATCGCGCGCATCGAGGCCGACGGCTATCTCTACCTCGTCGAGCGCAAGAAAGACGTCATCCTGGTGTCCGGCTTCAACGTCTATCCGAACGAGATCGAGGATATCGTCGCCGCCCATCCCGGCGTGCGCGAGGTCGCCGCCATCGGCGTGCCCGACGCACGCTCCGGAGAAGCGGTGCGCCTGATCGTCGTCGCGGCCGAACCCGCGCCGGACGCCGCGGCGCTGATCGCCTGGTGCCGCGAGCACCTGACCGGCTACAAGGTGCCGCGCTCGGTAGTCTTCGCCGAGGCCCTGCCCAAGACACCGGTCGGCAAGATTCTGCGGCGCGAATTGCGCGAGCGTTACGGCGACGAACCCTGAAGACCGGGGCAAACCGGGGACGGTTGGGTCGACTCCGACAGGAGAAGCTAACTCGACGGTCCACGCGCGCCCCGCTTCCCTTCCCGCAGCGCGCCCGGCGTGACGCCCAGGCGGGCGCGGAACAGCCGTGTCATGTGGGCCTGGTCGTTGAAGCCGCAGGCAGGGGCAATCTGCTTGAGCGGCAGCTCGCCGGCCTCGACCAGCTCGCGGGCACGCGCCACGCGCCGATCGATCACGTAGGAATAGGGCGCACAACCGAAGGTCTTGCGGAAGCGCCGGTTGAAGCTGCACACACCGAGGCCGGCGGCGGCCGCGAGCGCGTCGAGATCGATACCGGCGTCGAGATGGCTCTCGATGTAATCCACCACGCGCCGGCGCTGCTGGGCGCTCAGGCCGCTCGCATCGACTGCTTCGCGGAAAGTCACCGACGAATAGCAGCGCAGCAGGTGCAGCCCGAGCTGGGTGGCGAGCGCCTCGACGTAGAGCGCGCCACCCACCGCCTGTTGCGCGGCCTCGGCCTGGATCGCGCCGACGGTCGCGGTGATCACCGGATCGTCGACATTGAGCACGTCGCGCAGCCGCACGTCGGTGACGCTGCGGTCGAGTGCTTCGCTGGCGAGCTTGTTGAGCAGTTCGCCGGTGAGATAGACGTGACTGACGTCGACGTTCTGCGACCAGTTCCAGTCCGAACGCTGCGCGCGCGTCAGCAGCGAGACGCTGCCTGGGGCGCACCGGGTCTGCGTCCACGAGCCGTCGAAGCGCCGCTCCATCGGCGTATCCCCGCGCTTGTAGGACACCACCATGTAATCCCGCATGGGCGGGATGTAGACGTCCTGGCCAAGATAGCGGTAGCTGCGCAGCGCCACGCCACGCCAGCCCAGGCCGTCGCTGCGCGCGATGATCTCGCCGGGCACCCAGCGCGGCAACTCCTCCGGTGTGATCAGGTCTGACATGTGCGGCATTCCTCCCGCCGGGTCCGCGCGCCATCCGGCCGGAAAGCTTAGGACAGCGTGCCCACCTTGGCAATTCGGTGAGCCAGATCAAGAGTTTAGCGGGAAAACCCGGGAAAGGCTTGCCGGGTGCCGGGCGCCGGGGGAGAATCCGCCGACGCCGCGCCCTGCACGGTGCGCGCCGCGGTCGTGTCGTGCCCATCGCAGCCACGGGCGAAGCCGGGGCGCGCGTGCGCGAAATGTGCAAAGCACCGTCGCGCTTCGTGCAATACACCCCGGGCAGGCAGCGCGACACTCACATCCTGCGTCACCGCCGTCCGCGCGGTGCGCCCCCTGAAGTCCCCGGTCCGGAGGCGCCCAGCCGCGCCCGCTCGGGGCACGAACACGCGATTGACGAAAATAGTGGAGGTACTGTTGATGACTCAGGCAAAAGGCAACGGCGCTGGCGCCGGTACGGATTTCGACGCGGTCGTGGTGGGAGCCGGCGTCGCCGGGCTCTACCAGCTCCACAAGCTGCGCGAAATGGGGCTCAAAGTGCAATCGATCGACGCTGCCAGCGACGTCGGCGGCACCTGGTACTGGAACTGCTACCCGGGCGCGCGGGTGGATTCGCAGTCCTACATCTACCAGTACTGGTTCTCCGACGAACTGGTCAACGAGTGGAACTGGAGCGAGCGCTTCCCGGGCCAGCCGGAGACCGAGCGCTACCTCAACTTCGTCGCCGACAAGCTCGACCTGCGCAAGGACATCCGCTTCAACACGCGCGTCACCGGCGCGGAGTGGGACGAAGCCGCCGCGCGCTGGACCATCCGGACCGACAAGGGCGACACCCTGACCGCGCAGTTCTTCATCAGCTGCGCCGGCATGCTCTCGGCGCCCAAGGTGCCGCCCTTCCCGGGGCACGAGAAGTTCAAGGGCATCATCGCGCACACCGCGCGCTACCCGCGCGAAGGCATCGACCTGAAGGGCAAGCGCGTCGGCGTCGTCGGCACCGGCGCGACCGGCATCCAGGTCATCCAGACGGTGGCCAAGGAAGCAGGCGAACTCAAGGTCTTCCAGCGCACCCCGCAGTACGCGGTACCGATGCGCAACCCGAAGTACAACGATGCCGACCGCGCCGCGTTCAAGGCCAAGGCCCAAGAACTCGAGAACCTCGTCAACCACACCTTCGCGGGCTTCGATTTCGACGTGCTGCCCGAATCCTGGTACGACCTGACGCCGGAGCAGCGCCGCGCCAAGCTCGAGGAAATCTGGGCCGACGGCTCGCTCAGCTTCTGGGTCGGCAGCTTCCCCGAAGTGCTCACCGACGAGAAGGTCGGCGAAGAGGTCTCCGAGTGGGTGCGCGAGAAGATTCGCGCACGCATCGACGATCCCGAGCTGGCCGAGAAGCTGGTGCCGTATCACTACAGCTTCGGCACCTACCGCGTGCCGCTCGAGAACGGCTTCTACGATGCGTTCAACCAGGACAACGTGGAACTGGTCGAGGTCAAGGAGAACCCCATCGAGTGCTTCACCGAGACCGGGCTGAAACTCGCCTCGGGTGAGGAGTACGAGCTCGACGTCGTCATCCTCGCCACGGGCTTCGACGCCGGCACCGGCGCCCTCACCCGCATGGACATCCACGGCCGCAACGGCATCTCGCTGACCGAGGAATGGGGCAAGGACATCCGCTCGACGCTGGGCCTCCAGGTCAGCGGCTTCCCCAACCTGTTCACGGTCGCCGGCCCGCTGGCGCCGTCAACCGCGTTCTGCAACATGACCACCTGCCTGCAGCAGCAGGTCGACTGGGTCACCGACTGCATCGCCTACCTGCGCGACAAGCACGCGAAGTCGATCGAGCCGACCGTCGAGAAGCAGGACGAGTGGGTCGAACACCACGACGAGGTCGCCAACGCGACGCTGCTCGTACGCACCAACTCGTGGTACACCGGCGCCAACATCGAGGGCAAGCCGCGCCGGCTACTGTCCTACATCGGTGGCGTCGGCCACTACCGCCAGGTCTGCGACGACATCAAGGCCAGCGGCTACCAGGGCTTCTCCATCGCCTGAGCCGCCGGGAGACGCCCGTCCGGCCTCTCCCCGCCCCGTCGCGGCAGCTGCCCGGCGGGGCGCCGCGAAGCGGCGCGTCTCAGGACGCGCCGGCTTCGTCTTCTCCCCCCATCAACCAGGCCCGAGCGTCGTGACGCGCCTGCGCGGCATCCGTGCCGAGGGCGGCGAAATCGAACAGCGCGCCGTCGGCCAGGTGCGAGGGAACCACGTTCTGCAGCGCGCGGAACACGTTCTCGACGCGGCCCGGCTGTTCGCGTTCCCACTCGGCGAGCATCGCCTTTACGCGCACGCGCTGCAGGCCATCCTGGCTGCCGCACAGGTTGCACGGAATGATGGGGAATTCTCGCGCAGCGGCGTAGCGCTCGATGTCGGCCTCGCGGCAATAGGCGAGCGGGCGGATGACGACGTGGCGGCCGTCGTCGCTGAGCAGCTTCGGCGGCATACCCTTGAGCTTCGAGCCGAAGAACATGTTGAGGAACAATGTCTCGACGATGTCGTCGCGGTGATGGCCGAGCGCAATGCGGGTGATGCCGTGCTCGGCGGCGAAGCGGTAGAGGATGCCGCGGCGCAGACGCGAGCACAGCCCGCACATCGTGCGCCCTTCGGGGACCACGCGCTTGACCACCTGGTAGGTGTCCTGCTCGATGATGTGATGTTCGAGGTCTAGCCCCGCCAGGTAGTCACGCATGATCTCCGGCGGATAGCCCGGCTGTTTCTGGTCGAGATGCACGGCGACGAGTTCGAAGTCGACCGGCGCGCGCTCGCGCAGGCTCATCAGCATCTCGAGCAGGGTGTAGGAATCCTTGCCGCCGGACAGGCACACCATCACGCGATCGCCGGCGCCGATCATGTCGTAGTCGCCGATCGCCTTGCCGGTCAGCCGCCGCAGGCGCTGTTGCAGCTTGCCGGCATCGACGCGCTGCTTGCGCGGATCCTGCCGGCGTGCGGGGACAGGCAACTTGACGGGTGTGACGTTCACGGCGAGAAACTATCCGGGGAAGCGGCGCAGGGCCTCGATCTTAGCAGGCGCCGGCCAAGCGGCGCTCCCGGGAACGGCATGGGTAAGGTCGGCGGGAACGGCGCCCCGGCAGGCCTTGCGCACTGCCGGGACACGCCGCGAAGGATTACCCCTTCTTTCAGGCCACGCTCTGCATCGCGCTGGCCGGCTCGCAGCCCCGTTTGAACAGGCGCGTCTCGATACGCCCCGGACGGAACGCCTCGGTGAGGATCGGCACGGTGAGGTTCGGATCGCAATCACCACACATGAACACGTCGATCGCGGCGTAGCCGCGTTCCGGCCAGGTGTGGATGCTGATGTGGCTCTCCGCCAGCACCGTCACGCCGCTTACGCCCTGGCCTTCGCCGAACGGGTGATAGTAGGCATGCAGCACCGTCGCCCCGGCCGCGTGGGCGGCCTGGTCCAGGGTCTGCTCGATGACCGCGGCATCGGTCAGGTGGCAGGCATCCCACAGCTCGACGAGCAGGTGGTCACCGGCATAAGCGTTACCGCGTGCATCCTTCTTGAAGTGATCGGGCAGCTCTTTCATTGTTTTTTCCCCTCCACCGCATCTTCGATCCAGCGGGGCAGCATGAAACTCGCATGGTGCACCACCGGCGAATAATGCCGGGTCTCTCCCGTCAGCCCGGCATAGCGCGCGGACAACGTGTCGACATCCGGTGTCAGCACCGTGGCGTCACGGCCGGCGACGCCGAAGGTCATGTAACCCCCATAGTACGTCGGTACGGCCGCGATGTACGCACCCGCGGACAGGCCCAGCCGCCGCAACGCCGAAACCGTGCGAGCCGCTTCGTCACGCTGGAAGAACACCACGCCGTCCTGGGCGCTGAGCGCGCCCCGGGGCGAGAGTGCGTCCCGGCAGAGCCGATAGAACTCGTCGGAGTACAGCGCCTCGGCCATACCGATGGGGTCGGTCGAATCGATCAGGATCGCATCGTACTCGCCGGTGTGCGCCTTCATGTACTGAAAGGCATCCTGGACCACGATTTCGACCCGCGGATCGTCGAACGAACGGCCCCCGTCGTTCAGGCTAGGCAGGAACTCGCGCGCGCTGGAGATGACGACCTCGTCGATTTCGACGAGGTCGACTTTCTCCACCGGGTGCTTGAGCACTTCGCGCAAGGTCCCGCCATCACCGCCGCCGACGATCATCACGCGCCTGGGCTCGGCCACCGACAACAGCGGCACGTGCGCCAGCATCTCGTGATAGATGAACTCGTCCGCTTCGGTGGTCTGCACGATACCGTCGAGGACCAGGACGCGCCCCAGGTAGGGCACGTCGTAGATCCGGATCGACTGGTACTCGGTGTCGGCCTCGAACAGCAGCGTGTCGTAAAAGAACCCCTGGAAAGCCTGTCCCGTGTACAGGCTTTCTACGAACTGGCCGGCCACCCTCAGCTCGCCTTTTGCAGCGATGCCTGGAATTTACCGCGTTCGATCAGGTGCAGCTCCACGACTTCGGGCTCGAAGTACTTCCTGCAGCAAGCCACCGCCAGGTCGTTGTCGAAAGCCTTGCAGGAGAAGATGTCGATATAGACCTGACCGAGGTTCTCCGCGAAATGCGCGCAGATGTTCGAGGTCTCTATCAGTTGTAGCAGTGTGTAACCGGCCGCATCGTACGAATGCGTGGCGAAGTGCTCGAGCTGAGGCTCGCCGTACGCTTTCATCTTGATGGTTTCGACGAGATCCTTGACCCACGAACGCAGGTGATCAGCATCGATGAGACGGTCCCGCGGGCAGCCCGCGAGGTCGATTATGAGGTGTTGCCCCCAGATAGGTTGATGTTCAGACATCGGTATTACCCCCACCCAGCAAGGTCTTTGAAATCGCAGTGCCGTTCACGGCTCTGCGCCCAGTCGGTCCGGACTTGGTACCGGACCCGGCCGAGGCTATGAAACGGCTTGGTTCACCTCCTTCGGTCTTGAATTACGCCGCCAGTCACTCACGGAGGAGGCGCAGGGTATAGATCTCCGGCCAGAATGCAAGCGTTATTTCGCGCTGCAGCGTTCAGTCCTGATCGGGGCCGGTTTCCTGCGCCTGGAGGGCGTTTTCGAGCATGCCGGCGAGGCGTCCCGCCCAGGCCCCGGCGGCCCCGGGAGCGTCGAGCAGGTCCTGCCGACACTCGAGCAGGGCATTCGGCAGACCGCGCGCGAGCGCGTGGACCGGGATGCCGTAATCCTCGGCGTCGATGCGGTAGGGTTGGTTGTCACCGACGACGAGGTCGCCGGGTTCGCGCGCGGCCGCGATCAGCGCCTCGGCGAAGCGCCGGTCGGTGCCCGACAGCACCGCCAGGTGCCACGGCCGCCGGGCGCCGTCGTAGACCGGCGTGAAGCTGTGCACGGCAACGTAGACGCTGGCCTGGCGGCGTGCCGCGCGCGCGTCGAGCAGGCGTGCGATGGCGTCGTGGTAAGGCGCGTGCACGGCGGCCAGGCGCGCCGCGCGCGCAGCCGCGTCGAGGCCGCGGTTGCCCGGCACCTCGACGCGCTCGGAGCGCGCGGGAACGAGCTGCGTGCTGTCCGCGGGACGGTTGCAGTCGACGACGAGACGCGAATAGGGCTGCCACACGAGCGTCGCGTCGAGACGGGCGGAGAGCGCACGCGCGAGGTCCAGCGCGCCGATGTCCCAGCCGACGTGCGTCAGCAGCGCGCCGGCGGCGAGGCCGAGGTCGCCGAGGGCACGCGGCAGGCGCGTGCCGGCGTGGTCACAGGTGAGGAAGAACGGCGAGGCGGCATCGGCACGCTCGACGACGTAGGGCGCCGGCTCGTCGGCGGCGAGCAGGCTCACGCGGCGGCGCCGGGTACGTGGACAGCGACGCTCATGGCACGGCGCGCCCGCGCCGGTCGATGCGCTGCATCAGGTAGCACAGGCAGTCGAGCCGTACCGCGTTGGCGTCCAGCGTGAGCATCGACGGCAGCGCGTCGCGGGCCAGGACGATGTCGTCGCCGGGATAGTCGAACACCGCGTCGATCGCGCCACCCCCGGCATCGACGACGTCCAGGCGATGCGCATGGCGCGCACCGAGACGCCCGAAGCGGGTCCCCGCGGCGAGCTCGCTGAAGTTCAGGTGATCGAGGTCGGGTCGAAACTCGAAGTCGGCCGGCGCGCCGTCGAACGACAGGCTCGCCGCCGGCGGTACGCGCACGATCCAGCCGGTGCGCATGAGGTCGAGGTCGTGTTCCGGCACCGGCGCGTGCGGCAGCTCGGCGAGATGCAGGCAGGCATCGATGTAGGCCTCGGCATGCGCGATGTTCGCCGCGACGCCGGCCTTGCCGCATTCGACGGTGACCGCCGGACAGAGCGTGGCGAGCGCCTGGGACTGCACACCGGTGGGCTCGGTGAAGTAGACGACCGTGCGGCTGAACAGTCGCGCGAGGTGCAGCCAGCGCTCGTCGAGGCGGTTGACGCAGCCGTAGTGCGGATTGAGCCCGGTGTTGTTGTGGATGTCGATACTCGCGAACGGCGCCCGCTGGCGCACGTAGTCGAAGACCTCCGCTATCAGGGCCTGCTCGGACGACGCGGCGAGACGCGTGCCCGGCCACACGCGGTTGTAGTCCTGCTGCCCGGGCAGTGTGCGCAGGTTGCGCGCGGCGGCCGCCACGTTGCCGACGAACAACAGCAGCGGGCGCGGCAGCCCGCGCGCCGCGTGGCGCGCGAGCACCCGCTTGGCCGCCTCGAAGCCGGTGTCCTCGTTGCCGTGCAGCAGCGTCGAGACGAACAGCGGCGCGCCCGCGCGGCCGGGCAGGTCGAACAGGGTCGGGCCGCCGAGCAGGCGCTCGAGCTCGCTCGTCCGCGCCGTCAACAATCCCGGCGGCAGCCGCTCGACGACGCGCAGGGCGCTCACCGTCCCGCCCCACCCGCGGGCCACTCGTGCACCGGGGCACCGCTGCGCTGATGCTCGCAGTAGCTCGCCATGAGCCGGTAGGGATGGCGCTCGTGCGCCAGGTAACAGGCACGTTGCCAGGCGGCGCCGGTCTGGCCGCAGGCGACCCGCGCCCGCACGATGCCGAGCCAGCGCTCGCGCTCGTCGAGGGCGATGCCGAGCCGCGCGAGGCCGGCGTCGGCATCGCCGATCAGCTCGTCGAGCAGCCACGCCGCCGCCGCCCGCTGCCCGCCGTCGCAGGTGAGCGTGGCATCGAGACCGTCGCGCGCGGCGCCGTAGAAATTGGCGCGGGCGTCGCCGGCCGTCACGCGCCCGATGCAGTCGCGCATGACCCATTCGTGCACGGCACCGAGGTAGAGCGCGGCGTTGGCGATCATGTCGACGAGGCTCGGCCCCGCAGGCAGGGCGCGGTGTTCGAGACGCACGTGCGCGCCGTCGCTCTCGACCCCGATCAGCGGCCGGTTCCAGCGCCAGATGGTGCCGTTGTGCAGGCGCAGGTGGCGGAACGCCTGCGGATCGTCATCGAAGCGAATCGGCAGCAGCACCGGGAACTCGGCCTCGTTCTCGGCGAAACACTCGAACAGCGAGCGCTCGAGGTAACCGCTGCCGAAGGTCACCCGCGGCCGCGCCGCGGCCGGCCCGGCGGCGCCGGCGATGGCCTGCTCGAAGAGCGGGATGCGGGTCTCGTCCCACAGCAGGCGATCGAACAGGATGGGGGCGTTGACCGCCGCCGCCAGCACCGGCGCCGACAGCGCGAGGGAGGCGTTGTAATAGCGGTGCGCGAGCGACACCGGGATCTTGAAGTGCACCTGGAACGACGTCGTCGCAGCCTCGAGCATGACGTCGCTGTGGCGCAGCGCCAGCTGCTCGCGGCCGTCGATACGGATCTCGAGCGGGCGTCCGCGATTGGCCGCGAGGAGCTCGTGGTTGAGCGCGTAGTAACGCTTGAGTGGCGAGATATTGGCCAGGGACAGGTCGCGCTCGCGGATCGTCGGCAGCGTGCCGATCATCACCATGTTGGCATCGAGGCCGTGGGCCACGGCGTTGCAGTGCGCCCACAGCGTTGCGAGGTCCTGCGCTGCAGCGGAAAAGGTACGTGGCGCGAAATCGCGCACCGGGGTGTTCAGCTCGACGTTGAACCGCGACAGCTCGGGCACGACGTCGGGCGAGTCGAGCGCTTCGAGCAGCGCGGCGTTGCGCGGCACCGGGTGGAAGCCGTGGTCGAGCAGCCAGGCCTCCAGTTCGAAGCCCCAGGTGTAGCCGGTGTCGGACAGCGAGCCGTCGCCGAAACGGCGTCCCAGGGCCGCGGTCTCGTGCGCGAGGCGCGCGGCGAACGACGCGAAGTCGTCGCGGCTGAACGTGGTCTTCGAGATTTCTTCGCCCATGCCTTGCGCTCGTTGCCTGCTGCCCGCGACGGGGGCGCGGAGGCGGATTATAGGGCTTCGGCAGCGCACCGTCGGAGGGGCTGGACAGCCCCGTATCATGCACTATACTGCATGGCCTATTGCCCGCCCATGCATTATTGTGCTTTTCATGAGCGTACCCGCTTCCGCCAATGACGCCACCGACGATGCTGCTTATCTCGCGCAGCTCGGTGCGCGCGTGCGCCGCCTGCGTGCGCGGCGCGGCATGTCGCGGCGCATCCTCGCCGGTGCCTCGGGTGTCTCGGAACGCTACCTCGCGCAGCTCGAGACCGGTAAGGGCAACGCCTCGATCCTGGTGTTGAAGGCAGTCGCCACGGCCATGCACGTCGCCCTCGACGATCTCGTCGACGAACGCGCCGAGCAGAGCGTGGAGTACCTGTTGCTGCGCGAGCGCCTGCGCGCAGCGGACGACGACGAGCTGCGCCGTCTCGCGGAAAGCCTGGCCGGCGCCCGCACGGGCGCGCCCCCGCAGCCGGCCCACATCGCGCTGATCGGTCTGCGCGGTGCCGGCAAGAGCACGCTCGGCGCCGCGCTCGCCAAGCGTCTCGGCCTGCCGTTCGTCGAGCTCGTGCAGGAAATCGAACGGGCGGCCGGCATGGCGGTGAGCGAGATCTTCGCGCGCGGCGGCCAGACCGCTTACCGCCGTTTCGAGCGCGCCGCGCTGGCCGCCTCGCTCGAACGCTTCGAACGCGCCGTGATCGCCTGCGGCGGCAGTCTCGTGTCCGAACCGCGCACCTTCGACTACCTGCTCGCATCGTGCTGCACGGTGTGGCTGCGCGCGCAGCCACGCGAGCACATGGAGCGCGTCATTGCGCAGGGCGACTACCGGCCGATGGCCGACAACCGCCACGCGATGGCTGACCTGCGCCGCATCCTGGACGAGCGCGCGAGCCTCTATGCCCGCGCCGATTACACCATCGACACCTCCGCCAACGGCGTCGAGCAGGCGCTGACCGCGCTGCTCGAACTGCCGTCCGTGCGCGAGCTGGCCATTGCTTCCTGAGGAGCTTCCGATGCCGACCGCCGCCACCGACACGCTCTCGGCAGATGCCGACGAGGCGCGTGTCATCGATTTCCGTACCGCACCCGATCGCTACCATCACTGGGATCTCCGTATCGACGGGCGTATTGCCTGGCTCGGGCTCGACGTCGACGAGCAGGCGACGATTGGCGAAGGTTACGAGCTCAAGCTGAACTCCTACGACCTCGGCGTCGACATCGAGCTCCACGACGCCATCCAGCGCCTGCGCTTCGAGCACCCCGAAGTCGGCTGCGTGGTGGTCCATTCGAAAAACGAGCGCGTCTTCTGCGCCGGCGCCAACATCAAGATGCTCGGCCGGGCCACGCATGCGCACAAGGTCAACTTCTGCAAGTTCACCAACGAGACGCGCAACGGCATCGAAGATGCGAGCGCCGGCTCCGGTCTCGGCTTCCTGTGCGCGGTCAAGGGATCCTGCGCCGGTGGCGGCTACGAGCTGGCGCTGGCCTGCGACGAGATCATCCTTGCCGACGACGGCGCGAGCGCGGTCTCGCTGCCCGAGCTGCCGCTGCTCGCGGTGTTGCCGGGCACGGGCGGCCTGACCCGGCTGGTCGACAAGCGCCACGTGCGCCGCGATCGCGCCGATTTCTTCTGCACCATCGAGGAAGGAATCCGGGGCAAGCGCGCGCTCGACTGGCGCCTGGTCGACAGCATCGTGCCTTCCTCGGCCTTCGACGCGGCAATCGCCGCGCGCGCCGGTGAACTCGCCGCGGCGAGCGACCGGCCGGCCGATGCCACGGGCGTTGCGCTGACCCCGCTCGCACGCCGCATCGAAGCCGACGCGCTGCACTACGACCATCTCGACATCCGGCTCGACCGCGCCACGCGCCTCGCCACGTTCACCCTGCGCGGACCGCTCGACGAACTGCCGGGCTCCCTCGACGAGATCCTCGCGCAGGGTGCCGCGTTCTGGCCGCTCGCGCTGATGCGCGAACTCGACGACGCGATCCTCCACCTGCGCTTCAACGAAGAGGAGATCGGCACCTGGATGTTCAAGAGCGAAGGCGACGTCGCGCGCGTGCTCGCCGCCGACGCCCTGCTCGAGGCCCATGCGGAGAACTGGTTCGTGCGCGAGGTATGCCTGTTCGCGCAGCGCGTGCTCAAGCGCATCGATGTCTCGGCCCGCACCCTCGTCGCCGCCGTCGAACCGGGCTCCTGCTTCGCCGGCACCCTGCTCGAGCTGGTGCTCGCGGCCGACCAGAGCTTCATGCTCGACGGCGGCTTCGAAGACGACGAGCGTCCGCCGGCCGACATCGCGCTCTCGGCAGCCAATTTCGGCCGCCTGCGCATGGTCAACGGCCTGACCCGGCTCGAAGCGCGCTCGCTCGACGACCCCGGCGCGGTCGCGCGCCTCGAAGCACTGCGCACCGAGCCGCTCGACGCCGCGCGTGCCGAGGAACTCGGCCTGGTCACGTTCATTCCCGACGACATCGACTGGGAGGACGAGCTGCGCATCCTCGTCGAGGCGCGCGCCGGCTTCTCGCCGGATGCGCTGAGCGGGCTCGAAGCGAACATCCGCTTCCCCGGCCCGGAAACGATGGAATCGAAGATTTTCGCGCGCCTGTCCGCGTGGCAGAACTGGATCTTCCAACGACCCAACGCGGTCGGCGAGAAAGGCGCACTGGTGCTCTACGGCACCGGCGAACGCCCGCAGTACGACAAGCGCCGCGTGTAGCGGCGGAGGAAACCCGACATGGCACAGGTGGATTACAGCGAACTCATCCCGAACAACGTCGACCTCGCCTCGGACCGGCGCCTCAAGCGCGCGCTCGAGGCCTGGCATCCGAAGTTCATGGACTGGTGGTGCAATTACGGTCCCGACCAGTACCAGGACAAGGCCGTGTACCTGCGCACCGCGGTCAGCGTCGACAAGGACGGCTGGGCGCAATTCGATCACGTCAGGATGCCCGACTACCGCTGGGGCATCTTCCTGGCCGAGAACAACCGCGACGAGAAGACCATCAACTTCGGCGAGCACAAGGGCGAACCGGTCTGGCAGGAGGTGCCGGGCGAGTACCGCGGGCCGCTGCGCCGGCTGATCGTCACCCAGGGCGATACCGAGCCGGCTTCGGTCGAGCAGCAGCGTATCCTCGCCGCGACCGCGCCCTCGCTGTACGACATGCGCAATCTCTTCCAGGTGAACGTCGAAGAGGCGCGCCACCTGTGGGCGATGGTCTACCTGCTGATGGCGCACTTCGGCCGCGACGGCCGCGAGGAAGCCGAGGAGCTGCTCGAACGCCGCTCGGGCGATCCCGACAAGCCGCGCATTCTCGGCGCCTTCAACGAACGCACGCCGGACTGGCTGTCGTTCTACATGTTCACCTACTTCACCGACCGCGACGGCAAGTACCAGCTCGCCTCGCTGGCCGAGTCCGCGTTCGATCCGCTCGCGCGCACGTGCCAGTTCATGCTGACCGAGGAAGCGCACCACATGTTCGTCGGCGAGACCGGCGTCGCGCGCGTGATCCAGCGCGCCTGCGATCTCATGCGCGAGCACCGCACGGACGACGTGCGCAAGTTCGGGGCCATCGATCTGCCGACGATCCAGAAGTACGTCAACTTCCATTTCAGCGTGTCGGAGGACCTGTTCGGTGCCGAACAGTCGACCAACGCCGCCAACTATTTCACGCAGGGCCTGAAGGGCCGTTACATGGAGGCGCGCATCAAGGACGACCACCTGCTCAAGGACTCCCCGTACAGCGTCACCGATCTCGTCGACGGCGAACTCCGCCAGCAGGAAGTGCCGGCGTTGACCGCGATCAACGAGCGCCTGCGAGACGATTACATCGCCGATTGCCAGCGTGGCGTGGACCGCTGGAACAAGCTGATCAAGGAAGCCGGCATCGACTTCGAGATAACCCTGCCGCACCGCGCGTTCCATCGCCAGATCGGGGTCTTCTCGGGCGCCCACGTGACGCCGCAGGGCAAGGTCGTCGACGCCGCGACCTGGGCTGCCCGCGAGTACGACTGGCTGCCGTCACCGGCAGACCACGAGTACGTGCAGTCGCTGATGCAGCAGGTCACCGAACCGGGCCGCTTCGCCTCGTGGATTGCGCAACCGCGTATCGGCATCAATAATCAGCCGATCGAATTTCCCTACGTGAAGCTGTGACGTCCATGGGTACCGTGATCGCAACCGACCGCGAAGGCGCCGAGCACCGGCTGGAAGCAAGCGAAGGTCATACGCTGATGGAGATCCTGCGTGACGGCGGCCTGCCGATCGAAGCGATCTGCGGCGGCCAGTGCATCTGTTCGACCTGCCACGTCTATGTCGACGCGGACTGGGCGGCGCGGCTCACGCCGCGCGCGACCGACGAGCAGGTGATGGTCGAAGACTCCGGCCACTACCAGGAGAACTCGCGTCTCGCCTGCCAGGTACCCTACGTCGACGAGCTGGACGGCATCCGCCTGACGCTCGCGCCCGAGTTCTGATGGCGACGGGCGAGGCCGCGGCGGACGCAGCGCCGCGGCCCTACAACGCCGCCGCCGACCTGGTCGAACGCAACCTCGCGGCCGGGCGCGCCGGGAAGCTCGCCTACATCGACGACCACGGCCGTTACACCTACGGCGAGCTCGACGCCGCGGTGCGCCGCGCAGCGGCGTTGTGGCGCCAACTCGGCGTTGCGCGCGAGCAGCGCGTGCTGCTCGCCATGCACGACAGCTTCGCCCTGCCGGTGATGTTCCTCGGCGCCATCCGCGCCGGCATCGTGCCGGTGCTCGCCAACACCCTGCTGACCGCCGACGACTACAGCTACCTGCTCGACGACAGCCGCGCGCGGGTCGCCATCGTCTCGGCGCCGCTCGCCGAGCACTTCGACGGTGCAGTCGCCGCGGCACCCGAACTCGCGCGACTCATCGTCGCCGGCGGTGGCGACGACGAACTCGGCGGGCTGCTCGCGCAGGCACGCGGCGACGATACGGTGGCCGCGACCTGCAGCGACGAAGCCTGCTTCTGGCTGTACTCCTCCGGCTCGACCGGGCGCCCCAAGGGCACCGTGCACGTGCATGCCTCGCTCGCCCTGACCGCCGAGCTGTACGCGCGCCCGGTCCTGGGTATCTGCGCCGAGGACGTGGTCTTCTCCGCCGCCAAGTTGTTCTTCGCCTACGGCCTCGGCAACGCCCTGTCGTTCCCGCTCAGCGTTGGCGCGACCACCGTGCTGATGGCCGAGAGGCCGACGCCCGAAGCGGTGTTCGCGCGCCTCGTCGAACACCGGCCGACGCTCTTCTTCGGCGTGCCCACGCTCTACGCCGGGTTGCTCGCACATCCCGGGATCCCCGCGGCCGAGGCCCTCTCACTCCGCCTGTGCACGTCCGCCGGCGAAGCGCTGCCCGCCGATCTCGGGACACGCTGGCGCGCGCATTTCGGCATCGACATCCTCGACGGCATCGGCTCTACGGAGATGCTGCACATCTTCCTTTCCAACCGCCCCGGCGAAGTCCGCTACGGCACCACCGGGCGCGCGGTCGATGGTTACGAACTGCGCATCGTCGACGACGACGACATGCCGGTCGCGCCGGGCGAGATTGGTGAGCTGCACGTCGCCGGCCCGACCGCCGCGGCCCATTACTGGAACAAGCGCGCGCAGTCGCGGGCCACGTTCGCCGGGCGCTGGACGCGCACCGGCGACAAGTACCGCCAGGACGACGACGGCTACTACGTCTACTGCGGGCGCAGTGACGACATGCTCAAGGTCGGCGGCATCTATGTCTCACCGACCGAGGTCGAAGCGGCGCTGATTGCGCACGAGGCGGTACTCGAGGCGGCGGTCATCGGTCAGCGCGATGCCGCGGGCCTGGTCAAGCCGCGCGCTTTCGTCGTGCTCAAAGCGGGCCACCGGGGCGATGACGCAATGGCCGAAGCGCTCAAGCTGCACGTCAAGGAACGCCTCGCGCCGTACAAGTATCCACGCTGGATCGATTTCATCGAAATGCTGCCGAAGACCGCGACCGGCAAGATTCAACGCTTCCGCCTGCGCGAAGCCGATCATTGTTGACATTCCCTACACTCTGTAACAACGCAACAGCTTGTGCTTTACCCTGGCGCGCACCACAATTGCCCCAATTGGGGGATAGCCGGTGCGCACTCGCCTCATCCACGAGCGAATCAGCGCATCGCATGCCCGACTGCGTGTCGCAAGGACCGCTGCCGCGAAACTTCGAGCCGGACGCCAGCACGCCGCTGGAGGGCAGTCATCGCGAGCAACGTAACCATCCCGGCGCACGTTCCGAGGAGCCGATTCCATGCGGACAGTTTGTCAGCACAGTCGCGTGCGCTTTGCGGCCGTCATCGTGCGGTCCGCGCGCTCACGCGCGGCAGCTGCCAGCGCATGGCCGCACCTCGGCGTCGCGCCACCCGGTGCGTGTCCGGGCTGATGAACGACACGTCGCGGATCCTGCTCATCGACGACAGCGCAGCCGACATCGAGCTCGCCGCGCGGCTGCTGCGTGACACCTACGCCAATGCCACCCTCGTCGCCGTGACGGAAACCGCGACGCTGGCCGACGCCCTGAGCGGTGCGCGTCCCGATGCCGTGGTGCTCGCGCCGGTGCTCGGCTGGGCCAGCAGCGAGAAAGTCCAGGCCCTGCTGCGCGAGCGCTGGCCGGCGGCCGCGGTCGTGCTGTTCGGCCACGAACGCGATGTCGTCGGCGCCTGCCTCAACCCCGGACGCGCCTGCGCCGGTATCGTGCGCAAGAGCAGCGGCGGCTTCATGGCCCTGTCGGACGTGCTCGGCGCCGCCCTCGCGCGCGCGGCGGCGCCCCCGTCGGCCATCCCGTCGACGCTCGACGCCCTGCCCTTGCCAGCGGTGCGCGGCGACGCGGGCGGTGTCATCCTCGCAACCAGCGCGAGCTTCGCCACGCACCTCGGCAGCAGCCCGGCAAAGCTGCTCAACACCCCCCTCGCGGCGCATTGTCTCGACACCGACGCCCGCGACACCCTGCAGGACTTTCTCGGCGGTGACGACGCCGAATGCGCGATCGCACTGGCCGACAGCACGAACGCTCCGGCCGGGACCCTCGCCCTGCGCCGCGGCGCCGACGACGGCCTGCTCGGCTGCCTGCTCGTGCCGCCCGCGACGGCCCCGGTCCCGGCGGGTGCGGGTCACGAGCCCGATGCCGCGAGCCGCGAAGTGCATGACATGGCGCTGGTCTTCTCACACGACCTGCGCCAGCCCATGCAGCAGATCATGCGCCTCGCGCGCCAGCTCGGCGAGGCCGACGGCAAACCCACGCCGCGCGGCGACGCACGCACGCTCGATCAACTGCACACCTGCGCCGAGCGCGCCAGCAACATGCTCGACAGCATGCTCGAATACCTCGCGGTCTCCGCGCGCGACGAACGCCCGGGCCTGGTCGACCTGAACCAGTGCCTCGACGAGGCGTTGGACAACCTGCGCGCGAGCATCGACGAGAACGAAGCGCAGGTCTACGCCGAGCGCCTGCCGTCGATCGTCGGCGATGCCTACCAGATGGTGCACCTGTTCCAGAACCTGGTCGGCAACGCGCTCAAGTTCCGCGGGCGGGCACGACCCGAGGTGCGCATCGTGACGCGCGAAGAGCACGGTCGCTGGCGTATCGAGGTACAGGACAACGGCATCGGCGTACCGCCCGCCCACCGCGAGCGCGTGTTCGAGATGGGCCAGCGCCTGCACACCCACGACGAATATCCGGGCACCGGCATGGGCCTCGCGCTGTGCCGGCGCATCGTCGAACGACATGGAGGTACGATCCGCCTTGAAAGCGGTGCGGAGAGCGGCAGCGTGGTCGTCATCGACCTGCCACTTCCGCCCGGTCAAATGACGCGCCTCGCCTGAAACCGGTCCGGGGAGAAACCATGTCAAGTCAGTCGACGCCGCTGCGTATCCTGATGATCGAGGACGATCGCATCGAGGCGGAGCTGATTCGCCGGCAGCTCGCGCAATCGGCCTACACCGCAGCGGAGATCGAGCACCATCAGCGCATCGCGCAGGCTCTCGAACGCTTGCGCGAGGAACGCTACGACATCGTCCTGCTCGACCTCAACCTGCCCGATGGCCACGGCGTCAGCAATCTCACGCGCGTGGTCGGGGCCTGCGATACCGTTCCGGTCATCATCCTGACTAACGTCGAGGACGAACGGACCGCCACCGACCTGGTGCGCGAAGGCGCGCAGGACTACCTCATCAAGCGCCACATCACGGCCGACCTGCTGGCCCGCGCGATCCGCTACGCGATGGCGCGCAAGGGCGCCGAAGTGCGCCTGCGCGAGAGCGAGAAGCGTTTCGCCCTCGCGGTTGCCGGCGCACGCGACGGCATCTGGGACTGGGATCTCGAGAGCGACCACGTCTACTACTCGCCGCGTTGGGCGGACCTGCTGGGCCTGGCTCCGGAACAGGCTCTGCCCGAGCCGGCGACCTGGCTGGACCGCATCGAGAGCGACGATCAAACCGGGCTGCGCAAGGCACTGCAGGCGCATCTCGACGGCGAGACGCCGCACTTCGAATACGAATGCCGCATGCGCAACACCGCAGGCGAACAGATCTGGGTCCTCGCGCGCGGCCTCGCGGTGCGTGACGAACACGGCCGCGCGGTGCGCATTGCCGGCTCGCTCTCGGACATCAGCGACCGCAAGTCGACCGAGGCGATGCTCGTGCACGAAGCCCTGCACGACGCGCTGACCGGCCTGCCCAACCGCAACCTGTTTCTCGACCGTCTCGACCTGGCGATGCGCCAGCACCGCCGCGATCGCAAGCGCAAGTTCGCCGTGCTGTTCCTCGATCTCGATCGCTTCAAGGCGATCAACGACAGCCTCGGCCACGCCGCCGGTGACGAACTGCTGATCGAGTTCGGACGCCGGCTCGGCATGTTCCTGCGCCCGGGCGACTCGGTCGCCCGGCTCGGCGGCGACGAGTTCGCGATCCTGCTCAACGATGTGGCCAATCTCAGCGAAGCGACGCGCGTCGCCGAGCGCGTGCACGAGCTGTTGTCGCAGAAGTTCGTCATAGCCGACAAGGAAATCTTCGCCACGGCGAGCATCGGCATAGCGCTCAGCGACGTGAAATACGAACGCTCGGGAGACCTGCTGCGCGACGCCGACCTCGCGATGTACCGCACCAAGCGTCGCCGCGCCGGTTCCTATGCCGTGTTCGACAGCTTCATGCACGAAACGGCGCTGCAACGGCTCGAGCTGGAAACCGACCTGCGCTCGGCGATCTCGCGCGGCGAGCTGGCCGTCTATTACCAGCCGATCGTCTCGCTCGAGCACATGCGCGTGGTCGGCTTCGAGGCCCTGATGCGCTGGTTCCACCCGGTACGTGGCCTGATCGGTCCGGACGACTTCATTCCGCTCGCCGAGGAGAGCGGCACGATCGGCGCGCTGACCTGGTGGATCATGCGCGAAGCCTGTCGCCAGACACGCGCCTGGCAGCAAAGCGATCCGACGTTCGACGACTTGTCGATCAGCGTCAACGTCTCGACGCGACTGTTCTCCGATCCGGATTTCGCACAGCGCACCGTGCGCATCCTCGAGGAAGTGGAACTCCCGCCCTCGGCACTGCACCTCGAGATAACGGAGAACGCCTTGCTCGAGCACGAGGCCGAAACCCTGCGCGAGCTCTCGGCCCTGCAGAAGGTCGGCGTGAAATTGCACCTCGACGATTTCGGCACCGGCTATTCCTCGCTGAGCTACCTCAACCTGTTCGCCTACGACACGCTGAAGATCGATCGCTCCTTCGTATCCGCCGCCCGCGACGGCAGCCGCGATCGGCGCATCGTCGATGCGCTCGTCAACCTCGGCCGCGTGCTCGACATGAACGTCATCGCCGAAGGCGTCGAGACGCAGGAGCAGGCGCAGAACCTGCGCGAGCTGAAATGTTGCATGGCGCAGGGATTCTGGTTCTCCAAGCCGCTGCCGGCCGAGTCGGCGGAGGCCCTGCTCGCGCGCGAACGCAGCCTCTCGTCGAGTTCGATCCGCAACCTGACGCGGAACTGACTCCGCGCGCCGGGGGGCGGCGTGCCGTGGGCGCGGCGTGCCGGGTTGACAAGCGCCGCTGCCGCGCTGTCCCATGCAGCGGTCCCGAGCCGGCCGGCGCGCGAGAACCATGCGGCAGCGAACCCCATCGTCCAGGCAAAGACCACGCCGCCCGCACCGGGCGGCGAAGGCCAGCACATGGCGCCGGCCAGCGTGGCGGCGGCGGGCGGCGCGATGAGCGCCTCGCGGGCGCCGCTGCGCAAGATCGTCCATGTCGACATGGACGCCTTCTACGCGTCGGTCGAGCAGCGTGACGATCCGGCGCTGCGCGACCGGCCCGTGGTGGTCGCCTGGCGCGGACGGCGTTCGGTGGTCTGCGCCGCATCCTACGAGGCGCGCAGGTTCGGCATCCACTCGGCGATGCCGGCGGCGCGGGCGGAACGCTTGTGCCCTCACGCCGTGTTCGTGCCGCCCGACTTCACGCGCTATCGCGCGGTGTCTGCCGAGGTGCGCGCGATCTTCGCGCGCTATACCGACCTCGTCGAGCCGCTCTCGCTGGACGAGGCGTATCTCGACGTGACCGAGAACAAGCGCGGGCTCGAGACCGCGACGCAGGTCGCGCGCGCCATTCGTGCCGACATCCGAGCCGAGACCGGCCTCAACGCGTCGGCCGGCGTGGCGCCCGCCAAGTACCTGGCCAAGATCGCCTCCGACTGGCGCAAGCCCAATGGCCTGTTCGTCATCCAGCCCCACGAGGTGCTGGATTTTCTCGCCCCGCTACCGGTCGGCAAGCTGCCGGGCGTCGGCCGCGCGACCCGTGGCGCGCTCGACGCGCTCGGCATCCACACCGTGGGCGAACTGCGGCAGCGTCCGCTGGCCGAGCTCGCGGCGCGTTTCGGCAAGTTCGGCGCGCGCCTGCACGATCTCGCGCACGGCATAGACACGCGCACCGTGCAGCCGCGCCAGGTGCGCAAGTCGTTGTCCGCGGAAACGACTTTCGAAGCCGACCGCACGCTCGATGAGCTCACCGCGCCGCTCGCCGAGCTCGCCGCGCGCGTATGGCGCAGTCTCGATCGCAGCCGGCGCGAACCCCGCACGGTGGTGCTCAAGCTCAAGACCAGCGACTTCCGGCTGTTGACGCGCAGTCACACGCCACCGCAACCGCCGTCCAGTGCCGACGAGTTCGCGGCACTCTCACGCGCGCTGCTCACGCGCGTCGATCTGCCGCCCGCCACGCGTTACCGCCTGGTCGGCATCGGTCTGAGCAATTTCCAGCTGCGTGAACAGGGCGAACGCCAACCGGGACTCTTCGCCGAGTCGCCGGGTCCGGCGGACTAGCCCGGCGCGGCAGCCTGCGGCGCCCGCCCACGAGGCCGGCGCCGCGCGCGGAACACGCCCGGCCGGGCCGTTCCGGTCGGGCGGCCTCCCGGGGAGACCGGTGACGCGCTCAGCCGGGGCGCCGGCGCACCGCGAACAGCGCCACGACGCTGCCGAGCAGCACCACCGGCGCGGGCAGCGGCACCGGTGCGGCCGTGATCTGCAGCTGGTAGGAGAAGTCCGTGCTGCCGCCGCCGGTGAAGCTGAAATCGGCGAAACCCGACACGGCCGCGACGTAGGTGCCGGCGATCAGTGCATCGTAGCTCAGCAACGAATCGAAGCCCGGGCCGCCGTCGTCGTCGACCGCGAGCTGTGCGCCGCCGAGATCGTACAGGGCGACGACCGGGTCATCGCCGAACTGCGGCCCTTCGGGCGTGTTCACGGCCAGCGTGATGCGCGTGTTGTCGGCCACGCTGAAGCTGTAGAAATCGGCGTCGGAATTGTCCACGACCAGACCGCCGAACACGCTGCCGCGAAAGCCGAACACGTTGATCACGCCGCCGTCACCGAACGGGTCGACGTCCTGCGCCGTGGCCACGCTGCCATTGTCGACGGCGAGATTCTCGGTTGCGGCGAAAGCGCCGCCGGACAGCAGCGCGAGTAGTGCAGCGCCGCACAGTGAGAGGGACGATTTGCGATAGTTCATGGTTCGATTCCTTGGTTCAGCCTTCCCGGGCGATAAGCCGCGACCCGCCGCACGTGCGGCGAGCAGCGCCTACGGCCGGTGCGCCGGCGAGGCTTCCTCGCTGCCTCCGGCCACCCGCCAGTGCATTGCAGCAAAATCCGCGCCATCCCGGCAAAGAACTGATTCAGCGACGATTTTGCCTTGCCCGTGCCAAGCGGGCGCGGCCGCTTGTAAAGCCGCCTGACAGGCGGGCGCGCCGCCCGGGACGGTAGCTGGATAAGAAATTCTATTGCTGTCAGTACGTTAGGCCGATCGCACCGCGCTGGCGGCGTGTCAAAGGATTTGTCACGTGCCGAACGGCGCGAGTGCGCCACGCACGGCGGCCGGCCGCGATGGCGCGCCCGCGCGCCGCGCCGTCCGCCTCGTCACGGGCGCCAGCACCATTGCAGGGCATCCCGGGGAACGACCCCGGCGCGCAGGGTTTCCTTCGAGGACTTTCCTGTGATAGAAAATGTTTTCCGTATTATGAATGAATCGATGCCTGCCCTGCCCGCCACGAACCTCCGCGCGCCGCCGCGCCCGCGCTCGACCCTGCGCGCGCTCGACATCTTCGAAGCGTTCGAAGCACTCAAGCGCCCGCTGTCGCTGTCGGAACTCGCCCGCGCGGCAGGTTTGCCGGTATCGACGTGCCATGCCGCGCTGCGCGCGCTCGAGGACGCCGGCTACCTGTGCCAGCTCGAAGGTCGCGGCCTCTACCCGACGCGGCGCCTCGGCGACCTCGCCGATACCATCCGCGCGCACGATCCGGTCGGCGCGCGTCTCGAACCACGCCTCGCGCAGCTGCGTGAGCAGACCGGTGAGACGGTCATTCTCGGCATCCGCCAGCGCGATGCCGTGCAGTACCTGCTGGTGCTGGAGAGCGCACAGTCGATCCGCTACTCGGCACGCGCCGGCGCGCAGAAGCCGCTGCATTCGAGCGCGATTGGCAAGGTTCTGCTGGGTGCACTGGACACGCCGGCGCTGACCGCCTGGCTCGCCGCGCACGACCTGGCGGCGATCACGGCGCAAACCCTGACCGGGCACGACGCGCTCACTGCCGACCTCGCGCGCTCGCGCGCGCGGGGCTACTACCTGACGCGCGGCGAGAACGTCGCCGACGTCATGGCGGTCGCCGCGCCGCTGGCGCTCGGCCAGACGCTGTGCGGCGTCGCCATTGCCGGCCCGCTCGCGCGCATGGAGGCCGCGCTGACCACGCACGTCGCGGCGCTGCAGCAGGCCGTCGCCGAACTGGGCGACGCTGCCGCGCCATGAACCCCAGGCGACGTTTCATCCCGTCCCGGCCAGGCCGCCCGCGCGCGCCTGCCGCATCCGACGCAACTGCACAGAGAGGTGTCCATGAGTAGCCCCACCCCCAAGCCGCGCCTCGGCACGCACACCATGGCCGGGCTCGAAGTCCCGCTGCGCGCGGGTCCCGAGCTGGTCGACCCGGATCGTATCGGCGAACCGGGTGCGATGCCCTTCACGCGCGGCATCTTCGCCGATGGCTACCAGGGGCGGCTATGGACCATCCGCCAGTATTCGGGCTTCGGCACGGCCGAGGACACCAACGCCCGCTACCGCTTCCTGCTCGACCAGGGCCAGACCGGGCTCTCGGTCGCACTCGACCTGCCCACGCAGTGCGGTTACGACCCGGTCGACCCGATGGCGCGCCCCGAGGTCGGCAAGGTCGGCGTGTCGCTGTCGAACCTGGCCGAAATGGAGATCCTGTTCGACGGCATCGACCTCGGCGCGATCTCGACATCGTTCACCATCAACGGTACGGCCGCGATCATCTACGCGATGTACCTCGCGACCGCCGACAAGCTCGGCGTGCCGCGCGAAAAACTGACCGGCACCATCCAGAACGACATCCTCAAGGAGTATGTCGCGCGCGGCACCTGGATCTTCCCGGTACGGCCCTCGATGCGCCTCATCGCCGACACCATCCTCTACGCCAACCAGGCCACGCCGCGGTTCAACCCGATCAGCATCGCCGGCGCCCACGTGCGCGACGCCGGCGCAACGGCCATCGAGGAAATGGCCTACACGCTCGCCAACGGACTCGCCTACGTCGACGAACTCCAACGCCGCGGCGGTGACGTTGCCAGGTTCGCGCGGCGGCTCTCGTTCTTTTTCTACGTGCACCAGGATTTCTTCGAGGAAGTCGCCAAGTTCCGTGCCGGCCGCCGGCTGTGGGCGAAACTGCTGAACGAACGCTACGGCGTGACCGACGAGAAGGCACTGATGTTCCGCTTCGGTGTCGTCTGCGGCGGCTCCTCGCTGGTCGCGCCCCAGCCGCTGAACAACATCGTGCGGGTGACCGTCGAGACCATGGCCGCGGTGTTCGGCGGCGCGCAGTCGATCTTCACCTGCGCCTACGACGAAGCCTTCCAGATCCCGACCGAGACCTCGGCGGAGATTGCGCTGCGCACGCAGCAGATCCTGGCCTACGAGTCGGGCATCGGCCGCAGCGTCGACGCCCTCGGCGGCAGCTATGTCGTCGAGCACCTGACCAACCAGATGGAAGACGGCATCACGGCGGTGATGCGGGAGATCGACGACTACGGCGGTGTCGAGAAGGCGATCGAGGAAGGCTGGCTGCAGATGCGCATCGCCGAACGCGCACTCGACCGCAAGCAGAAGGTCGACCGTGGCGACACCGTGATCGTCGGCCAGAACTTCTTTGCCCGCGACGACGGCGAACGCGGCGTCGGCGAGACTTTCCACGTCGACCCGAATGCCGCCGCACGCGTGATCCAAAAATACGAACGCATCCGCGACACGCGCGACGCGGCCGCCGCCGAGCGCACACTGGCCGCACTCGGGCGCGCCGCCGCCAATGATGACGAGAACCTCATGCCCTACCTCGTCGACTGCTGCCATGCCTACGTCACCGTCGGCGAGATGGTCGGGCGGATGAAGGCCCAGTGGGGCGAGTTCCAGGAGCGCGTGGGCCAGACGGTGTATCTCTCGGCGACACCCGGCCAGTACGAGCTCGAGCGCTCCGACGGCGTGGTCGAGCAGATCATCCGGCCCAC
>JAUIFX010000028.1 GCA_030429865.1 Gammaproteobacteria bacterium
GGCCGGACCACTCCTCGCCAACGACGACGGTGCCGTTGGGGGTCCAGCGCGCCGGGTCGAAGGCCGCGAAGTCGTAGTCCCACGCCGGGCAGGCCGGGTCGGTCGGGGGGCGCTCGGCGGCGAGCGGCGAGGAATCGCACTCGGAGGTCGTGCTGGCTTCCTGGTCACCCGCGAAGATCAGGTGGTTGGTATCGGTAACCGTGTCGTAGCGCGACAGGCCGGCACCCCAGGAAGTTTCGTGCGGGATGAAGATGTAACGGCCGCTTGGATCGTAGGCCAGCATGTCGAACATCGAGGCCGCCGAGCCGCGATTGACCGAACGCTGGATCGACTGGTTCACGTCGGCTTCGACCTCGTTCATGCTGGTGAGGTTGCTCTGGCCGATACCCGCCGGCGTCTGCCAGGGCGAGTTGAGTTCGTTGACATGATTCGGCGGGGCCACCGCGGCCGACTGCTGCAGCGGCACGAAGAACGGTGCGGTACCCGCAACGGCGGCGTGCGACGCGGCAAGCGCGACGACGCTGGCGCCGAGGCCAAGGCTGATGATGCGCATTCTGTTTGCTCCCTTCACGAAGACAGGATGTGGTTTCGAGTTCAAGTGCCGCGAGGAGCGCATAGCGCACCCTCGCAACGGCTGCGCATTCTGCTGAGCCGATGTTGCAGACTGTTAACGCCTGGATGGCGGTCTCGTGAAGATTTCGTGACGACCTGGCACGCCACTCACCGGGCAGCGCGCGAGGCCCAATCGAGGCGGATATCCCAGGTGTGGAAATGTTCGAGCGGCAAGGTCGGCGCCGTTGCGTTGTCGATGTGCTCGTAGACGTTGTCAGGCGGCGTCACGAACGCGTCGCGGCCATAGAGGTAATCCTGTTCCGCGACTATCGCGCGATACGCCTTGTTCAGCATGAGAGCCCGTTCGCGTGAGGGGACGATCAACGTGTAGACGTCACTCGCCGCGGCGAGCGCTTCGTGGTCCACGCTGCCATCGTCGTTGAACCAGCGCGCCTGCATCTCCGGGTTGGAACGGAATTCGCCGCCGCCGCCGACGCGCTCGAGATAGGTCGCGATCTCGCCCCGGGTTTCACCCATGTTGGGTGCATCCGGCATGCCGACGAGGTCGATATAGCCCCAGCCCGCGGCACCGTCGACCTTGCGCGGGAAACTGAAGGTCTTGTCGATGGTCGCGCCGATGCTCGTGTGGCAACCCATGCAGAACAGGTTTTCCTCGTAGGTCGCCTGGCGCAGCTCGCCGTCGATCCCTGCGATGAAGCCCTGCACGACCCAGCCAAAGCCGTTGTCGAGCCCGAGATCACCGAGCATCACGTACTTGGGCAGTCGACCCGCCTCCTTGCCGAAGTTCTCGAGCTGGTACTCGCGCGCGTAGATCGGCTTCGCGTAACGCTTGACCTTGCGCAGGTAACGCACTTCCTTCATGCGACGCGACGGCACGATGCGCCCGTCGGCGCCAAAGCCGACGTAGCGCACCGTGTGCAGGAACTCGGTACCCTCCGGGTACATCCCATCGTCGACGTAGATTTCGGCGGCGGCGCCGACGTAAGCCTCGGTCCGACGCACCGTGCGCGCCGTACCGAGGGCACCGTCGCGGTCGAGGTCGACGCCGAGGCGCTGCTCGTCGACCGGCAGGCAGCCCATCTCCGCGAGTCCTTTCACCTTCGCTTCGACGATCGCGAGATTGGCACGGTAGGCATCGACCGAGTAGCTGCCCGCCTCATCAGTGCGGAACGCGTCGGGCAGGCGGATCATGACGTCGTCGGTCGAGCCGTTGGTGGGCCAGAACGTCGACGGGAACGGCTTGTAGTTGAACGCTACCCAGTGGCTGCCGTCCTTCGCGAAGCCGTGCTCGTCGAACGCGTCCGCGGCGGCTTCGAGGCCATCGAGATCGGGAATCCAGCCCTCGAACTCGGCGGCACGCAGGCGCGCGGCGAGTGCGCTGTAGTTGTCGTCGTCGATCCAATCGAGAATGTCATCGTCACTGATCGCGGCGACCGCGGCGGACCGGTCCTCGAACAGGTTCTTCCAGTGATTCGTCATGCCGACGTCGCTGAACGCGTACTCGACCTGCAGCTCACCGTCGTTCATCGCGTTCTCACGACCGGGCTTCTGGTTCTGGTGACAAACGTAGCAGGGATTGAAGCGGCCGTCGGTCTTCGTGTAGCACTGCGGCGGGATCGGCGCTTCGTGGTTGAAGGCGGTCTGGCGCGGATTGACGTCCGGCAGCAGCCGGGTCACCGGATCGCGATGCTCGCGCAGCAAGGCCAGCATCTGCTCGTGCAGCGGCACCTCGCGCGCTTCCTGCGCGAAAGCGGGCAGGCCAGGTAGCGCGGCCAAAATGAAAAACGCAATGAGAAGCAATCTTGATATAGACATGGCGCGGATGCTGATTCGAGACCGTTGAGCCGAGCGTCGGAATCCGGAAGAACGTGGGACGGCTGGCGCAGCCTGCGGGGAGCGCGGACCGGCAGCGTCCGGCGAGCGCGCCTCGTCGGACGACCCAGCCGGGGAAGAAACTAGCGTTGAGCTGTTACGGCTTGATGACCGCGACGGTGGCGGTCACTGTCGCGGCGCACGTGCCGGCGATGGACCCTTCCGCCCCGGGGCGGGACGGAAGGGCGTCGCGTCCGCGCTCAGGCGGCCTGCTTGCGGCGCGCGCGGGCGAGGCCGGCGATGGCCGGCGCGAGCAGCCAGGCGGCGGCCGGCAGCGGCACCGGCGCGGCGGCGGCGGTGGCGAACGTGCTCACCGTGAGCACGTCTTCGAAGGCGCCGGCGAGCGGGTCGACGTCGACGAAGAACGACAGCGTGAGCACGCCGCTCAGCGAATCGAAGCTGCCCGGCGCGCTGCCGAAAACCTCGATCTCGACGAGGCCCGCGTCGAAGCTGTTGAACGCCTCGATGCCGGCGTTGGCAAAGGCCCACGGCAGGTTGCCGAACTCGTCGACATCGAGCGAGTAAGCGACGTCGATCTCGATGTCGCCGGTGCCGTCGAGCAGCATCACCGCGTCCAGGAACGTGAAGGCACTCGCCAACGCGCTGCTTGCGGTGGTCGCGAACGAGCTCGCGCCGCCGAGACCGCTGTTGAACGCTTCGCCCGAACCGTCGGCCGCGAACTCGACATCGAAAGTCATGGCGTCGTTGACCGCGTCGTCGCTGCCGCCGGCAATCGTGCCGGAGGCTTCGAGCAGCTCGTCACCGGTGAACGTGACGCTGGCGGTGCCGGTCGTGCGCACGTCGCTGATACCGTCGAACGACGCGTACGCGGTCGCGGCGGCGGCGAAAGCGGACGGTGCGGCGACGGTGAACGTCGCGGCCAGCGACAGCGCGGTCAGGGCGCGCGGAAAATGGCTCATCGTGATTCTCCCTTGGGCGGTGGTTCATGTTCTGGCAGTGGAAATTCGGTCATCCGGCCGACCCGGCGCATGCGGACTTCCGTTCATGCGGCGCAGGCGGCGCGGTACCGCGGCACACGGGATGCTAGAAAGCGAACATGACACCGCCGTAACGAATCGATGTAGATCGTGTGACGAGTCCGTGACGGCGATACACGATCCCGGCACGGCCGCGTCGTGGCCGCCACGCGGCGAATCGCGGTACTCTTCGTTCCACGACAGCGCGGCCGCTTTGCAGCGCTGCCGGGGAGGTCCCGCTACGAACACCATGAACGACTTCGAACGCGCACTGGCCGCCGTCCTGCGACGCTGCGTGCCCGACCTGCGCGACATGACCGCCTGCCGGCGCCTGTCCGGCGGCGCCAGCCAGGAAACCTACGCCATCGATCTCGACACCGCTGCGGGCCCGCGGCGCGTCGCGCTGCGCCGTGCGCCGGGCGGCGAACTCGAGGCCACCAGCTACGGCCGGCCGGGTCTCGAAGTGGAGGCACGGCTGATGACGCTGGCACGCGCCGGCGGCGTGCCCGAGCCCGAAGTACTGCACGTGCTCGAACCCGCCGACGGTCTCGGCGCCGGTTTCGTGATGAGCTGGATCGAGGGTGAAACGCTGGGCGCGCGCATCGCGCGCCACGAAGACTTCGCCGCGGTGCGCCCGCGCCTCGCGCGCCAATGCGGCGAAATCCTCGCACGCATCCATGCCATCGATATCGCGGCGAACGGACTCGACGGCATGCTCGAGACGCTCGATCCCGAGACCTTCGTGCGCCGGCAATGGCAGCAATACCAGGCGTTCGGCACGCCGCAGCCGATGATCGACTACACCGCGCGGTGGCTGCTCGCGAACCTGCCGCCGAGCCACGGCCTCGCGCTCGTACATAACGACTTCCGCAATGGCAACCTCATCGTCACGCCGGACGACGGCATCGTCGCGGTGCTCGACTGGGAGGTCGCGCACATCGGCGACCCGATGCGCGACCTCGGCTGGATCTGCACCAACTCGTGGCGCTTCGGCGTCAGCGCGCGCGAGGTCGGCGGCTTCGGCGACCTCGACGACCTCATTGCCGGCTACGAAGCGGTCAGCGGCACCAAGGTCGACCGCGGCGCGGTGCGATTCTGGCAGGTCTTCGGCTCGTTCTGGTGGGCGGTCGGCTGCCTGACCATGTTCGCCCATCACCGAGACGGCACCGAACGCAGCGCCGAGCGTCCGGCCATCGGCCGGCGCAGCAGCGAGTGCCAGGTCGACTGCGTCAACCTGCTCATTCCGGGGCCGGTCACCCTGCCGCCCGCCGAGAATGCGCTGCTGCCGGAGAGCGACATGCCACGTACCGAGGAAATCCTCGACGCCGTGCGCGAGTTCCTGCGCGACGAGGTCGGCAGCGAGACCACCGGCCGCACGCGCTTCATCGCGCGCGTCGCCGCCAATGCCCTCGACATCGTCTCGCGCGAGCTCGCGCTGGGCCCGGCCCAGGCTGCCGCCGAGCGACGCCGGCTCGAGCAACTGCTCGATGAGCACGGCACACTCGACGACCTGCGGGCGCGCCTCTGCGCCAGGCTGCGCGCCGGCGAGTTCGCGCTCGACGACACGGCGCTCACCGCTCACCTGCGCGAGACCGCGGTCGCCCGCCTCGCCATCGATCAACCGAAGTATTCCGGCTTCGCCACCGCGTGCGCGGCCGGGGCGTGAACGCCGGCGCAACACCCCCGCGCGCCAGGTGACGGCGGGCGAAGCGCGCCCTGACCCCGAGGAGCCTCCCGATGGATTTCAGCAACCAAGACTTCGCGACGATCACGACCGCGCTCGACGCACACGTGCTGCTGATTACGCTGAACCGTCCGGACAAGCTCAACGCCTGGACCTACCAGATGGGTGCCGAGCTGCGCGCGGCGATTCTCGCCGCCAATGCCGACGACGCCGTCGAGGCCATCGTCCTCACCGGCGCCGGCCGCGGTTTCTGCGCCGGCGCCGACATCGAGCAGGTCTTCGATGCCCAGTCCAAAGCCGAGCCGCCGTTCAAGCACGAGGCCCGCGCCGACGCCTGGGTGGCGCTCGTGCGTGCCTCGAAGCCGATCGTCGCGGCCATCAACGGTGCGGCGATCGGTATCGGGCTGACCCAGGTGCTGCCCTGCGATCACATCGTGTGCGCCGACGACGCCCGCCTGTCGCTGCGCTTCGTCAAGCTCGGCCTCGTGCCCGAGCTCGCCAGCTCCTACTTCGTCGTGCAGCGCTGCGGCTTCGGTACCGCGAGCGAGCTGATGCTGACCGGGCGTACCGTCGGCGGCAGCGAGGCCGCGGCCCTCGGCCTGGTCGACCGCGTCGTCCCGGCCGGCGACCTGCTCGACACCGCGCTCGCGGTCGCGCGCTCGATGGGCGAGAATCCGCAGGCCGCGCTGGCGGAGATCAAGGCCCTGCTGACGGCGAACGGCGCGGATTGCGACCTCGAACGCGTGCAGGCACGCGAGTTCGCCGCTCTCGACCGCTGCTATGCCTCGGCCGAGCACCGCGAGGCGATCGACGCCTTCCTCGAAAAGCGCGCGCCCGACTTCGCACGCGCCCGCACGCGCTGACGCGTCGCGGCCGGTCGGCTCCCCGCGAGCCGCGAGACTCTGACATCATTCGACCATCCCGTGCGGCGCGTTACGGACGCGGCGCGCCGACGACCAACCCGATAGCCCGGAGGTAGCCACCACCATGTGGGATTTCGAGACCGAACCCGAATTCCAGGCCCAGCTCGATTGGATCGACGCATTCGTCCGCGCCGAGGTCGAACCGCTCGATCACCTGCTCGGTAACCAGTGGAACATCCACGACCCGCGCTTCCAGAAGCTCGCCCGCCCGCTGCAGGCGAAAGTGCGCGAGCGCGGCCTGTGGGCCTGTCACCTCGGCCCGGAACTCGGCGGCAAGGGTTACGGCCAGGTCAAGCTCGCGCTGATGAACGAGCTGTTCGGCCGCTCGCGCTTCGGTCCGATCATCTTCGGCGCGCAGGCCCCCGACACCGGCAACGCCGAAATCCTCGCCCATTACGGTACACCGGAGCAGAAGCAGCGTTTCCTCGAACCGCTGCTCGCCAACGAGATCGTCTCGTGCTTTTCGATGACCGAGCCACAGGGCGGTGCGGACCCGCTGGTCTTCACCACCAGCGCCGTACCTGACGGCGACGAGTGGGTCATCAACGGCGAGAAATGGTTCTCGTCGAACGCGCGATACGCGGCGTTCTTCATCGTCATGGCGGTGACCGATCCGGACGCGTCACCCTACCGGCGGATGTCGATGTTCATCGTGCCGGCGGACACACCCGGCGTCGAGATCATCCGCAACCTGTCGTTCTACGGTGAGCCCGAATCCTCGCACGCCTACATGCGCTATGCCGACGTGCGCGTACCGGCGGAGAACATGCTCGGCGGCCGCGGCGATGCCTTCGTCGTCGCCCAGACGCGTCTCGGCGGCGGCCGCCTGCACCACGCCATGCGTACCATCGCGCAGGCCCGCCGCGCGCTCGAGATGATGTGCGAGCGCGCCCTCTCGCGCGTGACCAAGGGCGAGGTGCTGGCGCAGAAGCAGATGGTGCAGGAGAAGATCGCCGATTCCTGGATCCAGCTGCGCCAGTTCCGCCTGCTGGTGCTCGAGACAGCGTGGATGATCGACAAGCACCACGATTACAAGAAAGTGCGCAAGAACATCGCCGCGGTCAAAGCCGCGATGCCGGGCGTTCTGCACGACATCGCCTCGCGCGCGCTGCACCTTCACGGATCTTTGGGTGTGTCGAACGAAATGCCGTTCGCGCATCAGGTTATTGAGAGCTTCCACATGGCGCTGGCCGACGGTCCGACCGAAGTGCACAAGATCACCGTAGCCCGTGAGGTGCTCAAGGAATTCGATCCGAGCGAGAAGCTGTTTCCCGATTACCACCTGCCCGCCGAGGAAGCGCGTGCGCTCGATCTCTACGGTGAGCTGCTCGACGAGCTCGGCAACTGAAGGAAACCCAACAACGATGTTCATCGATCCGCAAGCGACCGAACCGGTCAATCTCTACAAGCTCATGATCGGCTCCATCCTGCCGCGCCCCATCGCTTTCGTCTCGACGCGCGGTACCGACGGGGTGAACAACCTCGCGCCGTACAGCTTCTTCACGGGCGTCAGCGCCAACCCGCCGGTGATCGGCTTCAGTCCCATGGTCAACCTCGAGTCGCGGCGGCGCGACAGCCGCGTGAATGCCGAAGCGCGCGGCGAGTTCTGCGTCAACGTGGTATCGGAGGGATTCATCAAGCAGATGAACGAGACCGCCGTCGACGTGCCGCCGGACGTCGACGAGTTCGAGCTTGCCGGGCTCACGCCCATCGAGTGCGACCTGATCGACGCACCGCGTGTCGCCGAGGCTCGTATCGCGATGGAATGCCGCCTCGTCCAGGTGGTCGAGATCAGCGACAAGGTTCTGGGCGGCGCGTTCGTGATGGGCGAAGTCCTGCGCTTCCACGTCGACGACGCCCTGTTCGACAACTTCCGCATCGACCCGGTCGGCCTCGACGCGGTCGGTCGCATGGCCGGCAACACCTATGCCCGCACCACCGACCGCTTCGATCTCGCGCGCCCCGAACTGCCCGGCAAGCCGCGTATCGAACGCTGAACCGGGCCGGGCGGCGCCGCCGGGCGCCGTCTCCCCCGCCGCGACCCCGTCACCGCGACCCCGTCCCCGATGTCGCCGCAGCTCCGCCGCATCCTGACCATCGCGCGCATCGCCGCGCTCGCGCTCGGCCTGCCGCTCCTGCTGTGGTGGCTGGCGCGCGAGGCGGCGCTGGCGCAGGTGCCGGCCGGCGATCTCGCGCTCGGCGTCGGACTCAGCCTGTTCTCGATGCTGCTCTACGCGCTGCGCCTGCGCCGCGTGCTGGCGGTGGTCGGCATCGCGGTCGGTCGCCGCGAAACGCTCCGCCTCGCGCTGCTGTCGATGTTCTACCACTGCTTCGTGCCGTTCGCGCTCGGCGCCGACCTGACCAAGTTCGTCAAGCTGCGCGCGCGCGACCACGCGACGCACGCCATCGCGGGCGCGATCGTGCTCGACCATGCCATCGGCGCCACCTCGCTGACCGCGCTCGCCGCGGCGAGCTGGTCGCAACTCGCGATCCCGGGTGTGCCGCTGCTGCCCCTGCTCGGCGGTTCGCTCGTGCTCGCCGCGCTGCTCGCACTGGTCGGCCTGCTGCTCGCCGCGCGCCTGCGGCCATCACGTGACCTGCGCGGCGTGCTCGCGCACGCGCGGCGACGCTGGCCGCTGCTGGCCGGCGCGCTGGCACTGTCGCTCACAATGCATGCCCTGCTCGCGACCGCGATATGGGTGGCGAGCCGCGACTGGGGGCTGGCGCTCGACTTCACCCGCGTGCTCGCCGTGTTCAGCGCATCCGCGTTGTTCCAAAGCGTGCCGGTGAGCGTGCTCGGGGTCGGCGGGGCGGAACTCGCCGGCGCCGGGCTCTACCTCGCGCTCGGCTTGCCGGCCGCGGCCGCGGTGCTGATGAGCTCGATTTTCTACAGCTACCGCCTGGTGATGGCGCTGGTCGGCGGACTGTGGGACCTGTGGCCGGTACGCGGCCCGGAGCCGGTCGGCGACTAGGTGGCCAACCGGATTCCCGGGATGATCTTCCCCGGCGACGCTCCCACGTCGATAAGCGCCACGCACCGTGCGTGGCCGCGATAAACCGGGGCAGCTGTCACGAAACTGTCACTTCGGGACAGGACCCTCGCGGGCGCACAGAAGAGACCCGTCAATGACGACCCGTATCGGCATCAATGGCTTCGGCCGCATGGGCAGGCTGGCGCTACGCGCGGGGTGGCGCGAGGCCGGCCTGGAATTCGTCCGCGTCAACGAAACCGCCTGCGACGCCGCGGGCGCGGCCCACCTGCTGCAGTTCGACTCGGTGCACGGCGCCTGGACAATCCCGTGCGACGCAGCGGACGGCGAACTCCGCGTCGGCGGCCGTTCGCTCGCCTGTTCCGGCAACGCCGAGATCGCCGCGACCGACTGGTCCGACTGCGACATCGTCATCGAGGCGACCGGGCGGCACCACAAGTCACCGCAGGCGCTGCAGGCCTACCTCGCGCAGGGCGTCAGGAAAGTGCTCGTTGCGGCACCCACCGAAGGCGCCCTGAACATCGTCTACGGCGTCAACCACCACGCCTACGAGCCGGCGCGCCATCACGTGGTCACGGCCGCTTCGTGCACCACCAACTGCCTCGCGCCTCTCGTCAAGGTCATGCACGAGCAGGTCGGCATCGTGCACGGCTCGATGACGACCATCCATGCCCTGACCAACACGCAGACCATCGTCGACAAGGGCCACCGGGACCTGCGGCGCGCGCGCGCCGGTGGGCAGTCCCTGGTCCCCACCACCACGGGCTCGGCGCGCGCCATCACGACCATCTTCCCGGAGCTCGCCGGGCGGCTGAACGGCCACGCCGTCAGGGTGCCACTGCTGAACGGCTCCTTGACCGACTTCGTCTTCGAGGCGGCACGCCGCGTCAGCGCCGAGGAAGTCAACGCGTGTTTCCGTTCCGCCGCGGCGGGAGAGCTGGCAGGGATCCTCGGCTACGAGGAACGGCCGCTGGTGTCCGTCGACTTCCTCGACGATCCGCGCTCGGCCATCGTCGATGCGCCGTCGACCCTCGTCATCGACGACACCCAGGTCAAAGTCTACGCGTGGTACGACAACGAGTGGGGCTACGTCTCGCGCCTGATCGATATCGCCAAGCTGCTCGCCGCGAGCCTCTAGGCAAGGCATGACCACGCACCTGCGCAGCTACCTCATCGTCACCGGCGGCTACTGGGCGTTCACCCTCACCGATGGCGCCATCCGCATGCTGGTGGTGCTGCACTTCCACCGCCTCGGCTACACGCCGCTGGAAGTCGCGCTGCTGTTCGTCTTCTACGAGTTCTTCGGTGTCGTCACCAACCTGGTCGGCGGCTGGCTCGGCACGCGCATCGGGCTCAACCGGACGATGCACATCGGCATGGGTCTGCAGGTCGCGGCACTCGCGATGCTGACCGTCCCCGCGGCCTGGCTGTCCGTGCCCTACGTGATGACGGCCCAGGCGCTGTCCGGGATCGCGAAGGACCTCAACAAGATGTCGGCCAAGGCCAGCGTGCGCGCGCTGACCGGCGCCGATACCGGTGCGCGCCTGTTCCGCTGGGTCGCCGTCCTGACCGGGTCGAAGAACGCGCTCAAGGGGTTCGGTTTCTTCCTCGGAGCGGCGCTGCTGCAGGGCCTCGGTTTCCGCGGGGCGCTGACCGCGATGGCGGCGGCTTTGCTGCTGGTCCTCGTCGCGAGCGCCCTGGCGCTGCCGCGCGGCCTCGGCCGCATGCGCACGAAGGCGAAGTTCGCCCAGGTGTTCTCGCCTTGCCCGGCTGTCAACTGGCTTGCCGCCGCGCGGTTCTTCCTCTTCGGCGCACGCGACGTGTGGTTCGTCGTCGGCTTGCCGGTATTCCTCTACGCGACGCTCGGCTGGAGCTTCATGCAGGTCGGCGCCTTCCTCGCGCTGTGGGTGATCGCCTACGGCGCCGTGCAGAGTATGGCGCCCCGCTTGCTGCGCCACGGCAGCGGACCGGATGGCAGGGCGGCCCGGCGCTGGGCCGGCGTGCTCCTGGTGGTGCCGCTCGTCAGCGCACTCGCGCTGCGGCAGGGCTGGGACCCGGGGAACGTCGTGGTCGGCGGGCTCGTCCTGTTCGCGGTCGTCTTCGCCATCAATTCCGCGCTGCATTCGTATCTCATCCTCGCCTACTCGAACCACGAGCGGGTCGCGCTCGACGTCGGCTTCTATTACATGGCGAATGCCGGCGGGAGGCTCGCAGGAACCCTGCTGTCCGGTCACGCCTACCAGGCGCACGGGCTCGAAGGCTGCCTGTGGTGGTCGGTCGCGTTCGTGGCCGCCGCGGCGCTGCTGTCCCTCGCCCTGCCCGGCGCGGCCGCCATGCCCACGCGCGCCGCGGCCGGATAGACGCTGACGACGGCGCCCTGGCGCACGCTCTTCGCGGATCGACTCCGCCGTGTCGGCTTGCGCTGCCGCGGAATTGCGGCCGACGCGGACGACGTCGTGCCGCTTCGGGAAGCACCGGGGTTCCGGTGACGGGACATCAGGCCGTGATGAGCCGCTCCCCCTCGGCGCAGCAGAGTGTTCCACAGCCTGCCCGTGCGCGTACTCGGGATGGGCGGGCTACGGGACTTGTTGCCGTTGCCCCGTTCCGGCGCCGCGGAAACGCGCCGGCACTGAACTCGCGCCGTGCTCCCCGCCCTCGCGAAACCGTCCGCCTCAGGTGGCGCGGCGCCTGCGGGAGAAGCCGGCGCCCAGCACGCCCATGCCCAGCAACGCCATGCTCGCCGGCTCCGGGGCGGCGAGGGTCGACAGCGAATGCGATACCGTGAAGCTGTAGCTGTCGCCATCCCCAGAGCCGAGAAAGTGAAGCCGCACGGCGAACGACTCGATGCTGCCACCGAAATCCGCGGCATCGATCATCGTCGCCACGCTGAACGGACCATAGGGCCCGCCACCCAGCGCGCCGGCGCCGACACCGGTGGCGAGTGGCATGCCATCGATGATCCCGGTCACCAGGAACGCATCGACGGCGGCCACGCCAACGCCGCCCGGATTGCCTGTGCTGTCCGTCAAGGTCCCGACGATGCTCAGCAGGGACTGGAACTGGCCCGAAACCGGTCCGATCGGCTTGGTGCTCAAGAACGAGAACTCGCTGGGCGCGGCGAAATCCGTGGCGGATACGGTCAGATCGATGGTGTCGATGATCACGGCGCTGGCTGCCGGCGCAGTCAGTGCGATGCCCGCAGCGAGCAGCCACGGGACGATGCGTTCGCGCATGGGGAAATTCCTCCTCGATGTGCCATGCCTGGTATGCGGCGTCCCGCCAGGCAGGGCGCACGAAATCTTCGGATGACGCTAGGCCATCCGCGGGCACGATGTCCTGCGCGCGATCAGTTTCGCGACAACCAGCACGACCGTCCGATTCGTCGTCGGGACATGGCGTCCGGTTCGCGCGCGGTTTTCCCGACCGCTGCCATTGGCTATCGTGGACGACCGTGTAGCGAGGAGACGGCTTCATGCAGGCGATACGTTACGGCGTCGCACTCGGCGACCTGACCATGCCGGCGCGCGAGTGCGTGCGCCTCGGTCCGCTGGTCGAACGCTGGGGCTACGACGCCATCTGGATGGCCGATCACCTGATTGATATCAACGGCGCCGTGGCCGATCCCTACGCCGTGTTCGGCTATCTCGCCGCGCTCACCGAGCGCGTGACGTTCTGCGCCGCGGTCTCCGACGTGCAGCGCATCCACCCGGCCAAGATGGCGCACATCGTCGCGACGCTGGACGAAATCAGCGGCGGCCGCGTCGGACTCGGCATCGGCGCGGGGGAGGCGATGAGCACGTTGCCTTTCGGCCTGCCGTTCGAAGACGATGCCAAGATCCGGCTCGCGCGACTGCGCGAGTACATCGAGGTGGTGAAGCGGCTGTGGGGTTCCTCGGCCAGCGCGCCGGCGTCCTATGACGGGGCGCATTTCCACCTCGAAGGCGCCTGGCTGGACCAGCCGGTGCTGAGCCGGCCACACCCGCCCATCCACGTCGGCGCGCTCGGCTCGCGCGCCGCGCTGCGCATCGCCGCCGAGCTCGGCGATGGCTGGATGCCGTTCTTCAGCACGCCCGCTTACTTCCGTCACCGGCTCGACTACCTGCGCGCCCACGCGGCGAAGATCGGCCGCGATCCGGACACCATCGAACCGAGCGTCTGGGTCTACCTGGTGCTGACCGAGGACGCCGCGCTGGCCGAGGAGAAACTGCGCGAGCTCGCGGTGTTCTCTGTCGCCGAGCGCGGCAGCCTCAAGCACGCGGGCTTCGACCTGAGCGCGCTACCCTCGGCCGAGTTCAACTTCTCGCGCCTCGTGGTCAGCGACGCGGCCCGCCTGGAACGGCTCGCGGCCGCGGCCGGGCAGGTGCCGCCGGACCTCGTGCGGGACATGCACGCGGTCGGCGACGTCGACGAGGTCACGCGCCTGTTCGCCGCGCACATCGATGCCGGCGTGCGTCATTTCATCATCAATCCCTGCGCCAGCCCGGATGTCGACCAGACCTTGGAGCGCTTCGCTGCCGAGGTCCTGCCACGCTTGCGCAGCGCGTGCTGAGCCGGGCGCGCATGCGCCGGCGGCCCGGCCTATAGTGCGCTCATGAGAGACGACCCCAGCGCTGCCGTGGACCGTGCCGATGTCGAGCGCGCGAGCGCCGCCATCATCGGCATCGTCACCGAGGTCATGCACGATCTCCATCCCGGCCGCGGCCAGCACGCGCCGGTCACCCTGGACAGCACGCTCGACGGCGACCTCGCACTCGACAGCCTCGCCCGGGTCGAGCTCGGCGCACGCCTCGAGCGCGGCTTCGACGTCACCCTGGACGAGCGCCTGGCGGTCGAGGCCGCAACACCGCGGGACCTGCTGCGCGCGGTGATGAAAGCGCACGCGGGGCGTCCGCTGACCGTGAGCGCGGTAAGCGCGGCGGCCACGGCCGCGGCGGACATCGCGCTGCCGACCGATGCGCAGACCCTCGGCGAGATGCTCGCCTGGCACGTCGCACGTCATCCGGAACGTCCCCACATCCAGTTCTTCGACGACTACAGCGACGGCGCGGTGCTCAGCTACGGCGATCTCTGGCTGGGTGCCCGCCGCGTCGCCGGCGCACTGCTCGCGCACGGCCTGGAACCCGGCGAACGCGTCGCCCTGATGCTGCCGACGGGGCGCGCCTACTTCATGTCCTTCTACGGCGCGCTGCTCGCCGGTGGCGTGCCGGTACCCATCTACCCACCGGTGCGTCGCCAGCAGCTCGAGGATCACCTGCGCCGCCAGGGCCGCATCCTGGCCAACTGCCAAGCCGCGCTGCTGGTGACGACCGCCGATGCGATCCCCGTCGCACACCTGCTGACCGCGGCGGTGGACAGCCTGCGGCACGTGCTCGATGCCGACAAGCTCGACAACGCCGCGCCGCTCGACGAGGTCGTCGCGCGGCGCGCGGAGGACGTCGCGTTCCTGCAATACACGTCCGGCAGCACGGGCGATCCGAAAGGCGTGATTCTCAGCCATGCCAACCTGCTCGCGAACGTGCGCGCCGACGGCGCCGGCATGGGCGCGACTGGCGCTGACGTCTTCGTCAGCTGGCTGCCGCTCTACCACGACATGGGCCTGATCGGCGCCTGGCTCGGCAGCCTCTATCACGGTGTGCGCCTGGTGGTGATGCCGCCGCTGAGCTTTCTCGCCCGCCCCGAGCGCTGGCTGTGGGCGATCCATCGCTACGGCGGCACATTGTCGGCGGCACCGAACTTCGCCTACGAACTGTGCCTCAAGCGCATTCGCGACAGCGACATCGACGGACTGGACCTGTCGCACTGGCGCATCGCGGCCAACGGCGCCGAAGCGATCAGCGCGCGTACACTGGATGCGTTCTGCACCCGTTTCGCGGCGTACGGCTTCGCGCGCGAAGCGATGTTCCCGGTCTATGGCCTTGCCGAATGCTCCGTCGGCCTCGCCTTCCCGCCGCTCGGGCGCGGACCGCTGATCGACGACATCGAGCGCGAAACCCTGGCCCGCCAGGGCCGTGCCGTGCCGGCGGCGCCGGGCGCGCCGGCGCAGGCGCGGCTGCGCATCGTCGCCTGCGGGCAGCCGCTGCCGCGCCACGAACTGCGTGTCGTCGACAGCGCCGGCCGCGAGCTTCCAGAGCGCCACGAGGGACGCCTGCAGTTTCGCGGACCGTCGGCCACCTCGGGCTACTTCGGCCGCCCCGAGGCGACCCGCGCGCTGTTCAGCGACGGCTGGCTGGAGACCGGCGACCGCGCCTATATCGCCGGCGGCGAGCTCTACGTCACCGGCCGTGTGAAGGACGTCATCATCCGTGCCGGACGCAATATCTACCCGGCCGAGCTGGAGGACGCCATCGGCGAACTCGACGGCGTGCGCAAGGGCCACGTGGCGGTGTTCGGCAGCCCGGATGCAGACGCCGGCACCGAGCGCGTCATCGTCATGGCCGAGACGCGGCGCCAGGGTGAGGCGGCGCGCGCGGCGCTGACGACGGCGATCAACGAACTCGCGACCGATCTCATCGCGGCACCGCCGGACCGCGTCGTGCTGGTCAAGCCGAACACGGTCCTGCGCACCTCGAGCGGCAAGGTCCGGCGCGCGGCGACGCGCACGCTCTTCGAGCAGGATCGGCTGGGCAAGCACGAGCATGCCGTGTGGTTACAGGTCGCCCACCTCGCACTCGCCGGGGTCGTGCCGCAGCTGCGGCGCCTGCGCCGCGCGCTGGTCGAGAAGCTCTACGCGGTATGGGCCTGGGGCGTGTTCGCGAGCCATGCGCTGGCGGTGTTCGTCGTCGCCTCCCTGCCGCTGCCGGCGCGGCCGGTGTGGCGCGCGGCCCGCGCCGCCGCGCGCTCGGCGCTGTTCCTGTGCGGCTTGCGCGTCGACCTCCACGGGCGCGACGCGCTACCCGCCGAGGGCCGCCCCTGTATCGTCGTCGCCAATCACCAGAGCTACCTCGACGGCATGGTCCTGACCGCCGTGCTGCCGCGCCCGGTACGTTTCCTGGTCAAGGCCGATCTCGCCGGCTCGGCGCTGTTGCGGCGGCCGCTCGAGCGTCTCGGCGCCTTGTTCGTCGACCGCTTCGACCGCGCGGCCGGCATTGCCACGACGCGCAGCGCGGCGGCGGCTTTCGCCGCCGGCGCGGCCCTCGGCGTGTTCCCCGAGGGTACGTTCAAACGCATGCCGGGGGTGCTGCCGTTTCATCTCGGCGCGTTCGTCACCGCGGTCGAAGGCGGTGTCCCGGTGGTCCCCCTCGCCGTGCACGGCACACGCTCGTTGCTGCGCGCGGGCTCGTGGTGGCCGCGGCGCGGACGCGTCACGCTGACGCTCGGCGCTCCCATCGCGCCATCCGCCACTCAAGGCGCCGACGGCGGCGACGAAGCCGGCGACGAGGCCGCACGCTGGCGCGCGGTGCTCGCCTTGCGCGACGCGGCGCGTGCGCACATCCTCGCGCATTGCGCCGAACCCGACCTCGCCCACGAATCGAACGTGGTGGAAGACGACGCGTGATGGCACCATGGCTGATCATGATCACGCACCGGGGCGGGCGCTTGCGTTTGAATCGGACTCCCGGCCCCATCGCAGGAGGAAATGCCCATGCCGCGCTCCCACGCCCGCTCCGCCATCCCCTTGATCGCCGCGCTCATCGCGTTGCCGGCCACTGCCACCGAACTGCCGCAGTCGGACAATGCCCTGCTCAACTCGGGTGAGACCCTCTACCAGGTGCACTGCGCCAGCTGTCACGGCAAAGACGCCGGCGGCGGCGCGGCGGTCGGTGCGAGCCAGACCGTCGGCACCGCCGACCTGACCCGGCTGGCAGCGCGCAACGACGGCGCGTTCCCGTTCTGGGAGGTCTACGGCATCATCAGCGGCGCCGAACTGCTGCCGGCGCACGGCGGGCGCATCATGCCGACGTGGAGCCGCGCGCTCGCCGAAACCCCCGGAATCGACGAAGAAAGCAGCGCCGCCGTGGTGCGCGGGCGCATCCTCGCAATCATCGCCTGGCTCGCCAGTATCCAGGGCACGCAGCCCTGAGACGCCCGCTCAAGCGGGATCGCCGACGTCCCCGGGCTCGGCACGGAACACGCGATGACGCGCACGCGTATCGCGGCGCATCAGGTCCGGCACGAGGCGGATGATCGCGTTGAGCCAGCGGCGCGTGGAGCAGGTGTAGACATACAGCGGCACCAGCTCGGCGCCGAACAGGGCCTTTGCTTCATAGGAGCCGAGACCGAGTTCGACGCGGCGGCTGCCGCGCGCGATGGCGTCGGCGACGACGGCGTCCATGAGCTGGAACCACTCCCCGCTGGCATTGCCGGGCTCGCGCCCGAAGAACGTTGCGACGGTATGCTCGGCGTCCGCCAGCACGAGGCCGTGCGCGAGTGGCCGGCCGTCGCGCTCCAGGGTCAGCAGCGTGCGCGCCGCGGCCGGCAGCCGCGCCATGTTCGCGTAGTAGGCGGCGTTGACGGTCTCGCGCTTGAAACCGCGCGTGCCGGCGACGACGAAAGCGGCCTGGGCCGCCCAGCGCGGCGCGTCGCCGGCGAATTCGCTACGCCTCACCACCGTGCGGCCGTCGCGCGCCGCGCGGCGCAGCCGGCGCCGCAGGTCCTTGCGGTAGCGCCCGCGCATGGCGGCGAGGTAGGCATCGTAGCTCGGCCAGCGCACGTCGATACGCGCGAGCGGCAGGTTACACACGCGTTTATAGCCGCGTGTTCGCAAGAAATCGTACTCGGCGCAGGCCGCGGCCTCGAAGTCACGCAACACCAGCAGCGTGCTGCCGGTACGCCGGGCGATACCGCGCATGGCCGTCTCGATGACGCCCATGGCCGCACGCCCGGGACAGCCATCGGCAACGCTGAGCGAGGTGCCGGCAACCAGCGGGCTCGCGCACTCGGTCACGCGCGCGGCGAGAAAACCCGGCCAGCGGCGGCGCAGCCATCGCGCGAGGCGGCGCACCGGCGCCGGCATGAGCTGGGCGAAATCGGTATCGAGCTGGTAGACGCAGGCATGCGCGACGAGTTCGCCGGCCGCGTCGCGCACGAGCAGGTAGAAATGCCGGCATCCCGCGATCGCGGCATCCTCGACGGCGGCGAGGTAGGCATGCGTGCGGGTCACCGCGGCATCGCCGACCAGCGCGTCCCACGTCGGCGCAGCGATGTCGTGAATCGAGTCGAGTACCTCGACCTGCAGCCGCGGCGCCTCCCGCCCGGCCGGCTGCCGCGCCGCCCGCGCCCCGCTGCGCCAACGCGGCGCGGGCGCCGCGGACTCGCGCAGTTCCAGCGTGATGGCGTCCTCGCTCATGGGTGCTCTTGGCGTGCCGCCGCCGCAACCGGCGACGCCGGCGCCACGCCTACTTCTCGTCCAGCTTCACGCCGGCCAGGGGATTGACGAACTCGGTCGTGAAGCCGAGCTTGCGCATGCCGGCCAGGCAGGCTTCGCAGTCCTCCTCGATCGAACCGCCGCTGGCGCCGATGCCGCCGATGACGTCGCCAGCCTCGTCGATGATCGGAAAGCCGCCGCCGACGATGCAGATACGCTCGTCGGTGTGCGACAGGCCGTAACCGAGCGCTCCCGGTACCATGACCTGGCGTACCATCTCGGTGGGACGCTGAAAGGCGACCGCGGTCCAGGCCTTCTTGATCGCGATGTCCATGTTGGCGATGCGGCCCTTCTCCGGACGCAGCGCGCCGCGCAGGTTGCCGCCCATGTCGACCACGCCGATCGAGGACGGGCGCCCGACCGACTGGCAGTAGGCGATCCCTTCCTTGAGCAGGACGTCGATCTCGGCGAGGGTCAGTTCACGCATGGCTCAACTCTCCAGTATGTGCGATGGCCAGTGTCGACCGCGGCCCGGATAAGCGCAAGGCGCAGCAACGACGGCACGCTGGGCGGGATTAGACCCGATCCGGGGAACGCTTGCATGCGCCGCGTACGCTTACGGGAGACAAGGACGCGCACTTGATCGGCGGCAATACCGGTGACGCGCGCTGCTGGCATGTTGCCCCCGTTCGTGCAAACCTCGACGTGAAGCCGAGCTCGGAGACGCCGTGACCAGAGCCAGCGCCAGTGCCGCCCCCTCGCGCGCCGCGGGAGTCGTACGCAGCGTGCGCGGCAGCGTGGTCGACATCGGCTTCGACCACGGACTGCCCGCGATCGGCAGCCTGCTCGAGACCGGCCGCGACGGCCGCATCCGCATCGAGGTACTCGAACAGCTCGACGCCCGCCGCGTGCGCGGCATCGCGCTGACTACGACCCAGGGCCTGGCTCGGGGCATGCAGGTCACCGATACGGGCGGACCGCTGGCAGTGCCGGTCGGTCGCGGCACCCTGGGACGCATGTTCGACGTCTTCGGCACCGCCATCGACGGCGGCGCGGCGCCCGGCGACGTCACCTGGCGCAGCATCCACCGGCGCCCGCCGCCGCTCGCCTACCGCTCGACGCACACCGAGGTCTTCGAGACCGGGATCAAGGTCATCGACGTGCTCGCACCGCTCGAGCGCGGCGGCAAGACGGGCCTGTTCGGCGGCGCGGGCGTCGGCAAGACGGTGCTGCTGACCGAGATGATCCACAACATGGTCGGGCGGCACGAAGGGGTGAGCCTGTTCTGCGGCATTGGCGAGCGCTGCCGCGAAGGCGAAGAACTGTGGCGTGACATGCGCAATGCCGGCGTGCTCGACGACACCGTGATGATCTTCGGCCAGATGAACGAGCCGCCCGGCGCGCGTGCGCGCGTCGGCCACGCGGCGCTGACGATGGCCGAGTACTTTCGCGACGAAGAGCACCGTGACGTGCTGCTGCTCATCGACAACATCTTCCGGTTCATCCAGGCCGGCGCCGAGGTCTCCGGCATGATTGGCCAGATGCCCTCGCGGCTCGGCTACCAGCCGACCATGGGCACGGAGCTGTCCGGGCTCGAGGAGCGCATCGCGAGCACGCACAGCGGCGCGATCACCTCGATCCAGGCCGTCTACGTGCCGGCCGACGACTTCACCGATCCGGCCGCGGTACACACCTTCTCCCATCTCTCGGCGTCGATCGTGCTGTCGCGCAAGCGCGCGGGGGAAGGCCTGTTCCCGGCCGTCGACCCGCTGCAATCGAGTTCGACGATGGCGGTGCCGGGCATCGTCGGCGAGCGCCACTACCAGATCGCGCAGGAGGTGCGGCGCACGCTCGCGCAGTACAACGAACTGAAGGACATCATCGCCATGCTCGGGCTCGAACAGCTCGCCGCCGCCGATCGGGCGATCGTGGCGCGCGCACGGCGCCTGGAACGATTTCTTACCCAACCTTTCTTCACCACCAGCCATTTCACCGGCAGTGCCGGACGGCTGGTGCCGCGCGAGGCGGCGCTCGACGGCTGCCGGCGCATTCTCGACGACGAGTTCATGGACTACCCGGAATCGGCGCTCTACATGATCGGCGAGATCGGCGAAGCCCGGCTCGAGACCCCGGAGCGCGTGGCGTGAACGGCATGCGGCTGGCGGTCGTGCTGCCACAGCGCACGCTGCTCGATGTGGCCGACGTCGTCCAGGTCAACGTCGACACGGTGGCCGGCAACTGGTGCCTGCTGCCGCGGCGCCTCGACTGCACGGCGGCGCTCGTGCCCGGCATCGCCCTTTACCGCGATGCGACGGGTAGCGAACACGCCGTCGCCATCGACGAAGGCGTGCTGGTGAAGATCGGGGACGAAATCACGCTGGCCGTGCGCGATGCGCTCAGCGGCGTGCCGCTCGGGGAACTCGAACACGCCGTCGCTGCCGAGTTCCGCGCCCGCGCGGCCCGCGAGGCCGAAGTCAACGCCGCGCTGGCGCGGCTGGAAAGCGGCTTCGTGCGCCGCTTCGCGGATCTCGAACGTGGTTGAACCGGGCACCCGGGACGAAGCGCCACGGCGACGCGAGGCGACGCCGCCGACCGCACCGGGCGAGCCGGCGACGCTCGCGCACACCGTAGGGCGCCACGAGCGGCGCAAGCTGTGGGCACGGCGCAACGCGGCGCGCTCGGTATTCTTCGGTTTCGGGCTGTTCGGCATCGTCGGCTGGTCGGTCGTGGTGCCGACGGTCGGCGGTGCGCTCGCCGGCTGGGCGCTCGACCGGCACTACCCGGGCGGCCGCTCGTGGACGCTGGCCTTGCTCATCGCGGGACTCGCGGTCGGCTGTGCCGTGGCCTGGCACTGGGTCGCGCGGGAGCTCGACCTGATCCGGCACACCGGGGACCCGGACGATGAGTGAAGCGGTCTTGCTGGCGGGGTGCGGGCTGGCCGGGCTGGTGCTCGGCATCGGCTATTTCGCGGGCCTGTGGTGGACGGTCCGCCGGGCCGTCGGCAGCCGGCGGCCCGCGGCCTGGTTCGCGGCGAGCTTCGTCTTGCGCGCCCTGCTCGCCGGCGCCGTGTTCTGGCTCGTTGCCCGCCACGGCGCGGCCGCCCTGGTGAGCAGCCTTGCGGGTTTCGTCCTGGCCCGTGTCGCCACCACGCGCCTGGTCGGCCGCGGACACGGCCGTGACGTGGAGCTGCCACCGTGCACCTGAGCCCGGACGAAGTGGTGTTGTGGCAGGCCGGCTGGGTCAAGCTCAATCTCACCATCGTCACGACCTGGATACTCATGGCTGCACTCGCCGGCGGCGCCCACCTCGTCACGCGCCGGCTGTCGACGACGCTGACCCTGACACGCTGGCAGAACGTGCTCGAAATCGTCGTGCTCGGCCTGCGTGACCAGATCGCCGACGCCGGCCTCGCCGCCGCCGATCGCTACCTGCCGTTCATCGGCACGCTGTTCCTGTTCGTCGCGCTGGCCAACCTGTGCGCGGTGATCCCGGGCTACGTCGCGCCGACCGGCTCGCTGTCGACGAGTACCGCCCTGGCCCTGACCGTGTTCGTCGCCGTACCCGGATACGGCATCGCCGCGCGCGGTCCGCGCGCCTACTTCGCCGCCTACCTGCGCCCGACGCCGCTGATGCTGCCGTTCAACGTCATCGGCGAGTTCTCGCGCACGCTCGCGCTTGCCGTGCGCCTGTTCGGCAACATGATGAGCAGCGCCATGATCGCGGCCATCCTGCTCGTCATCGCACCGTTGTTCTTTCCCGTGCTGACGCAGGCCCTCGGCCTGCTGACCGGCATGGTGCAGGCCTATATCTTCAGCATCCTCGCCACCGTCTACATCGCCGCCGCGACGCGCGGCGCGGATGGCGGCGTGCCAGCGAACCCTTGAGGAGCCACCATGGACAGCCTGACCCTGATCGCCGTCGCTTCGATTCTCACCGCCGGCTTCGCCATCGGCGTCGGTGCCATCGGCCCGGCTATCGGCGAAGGCCGCGCCGTCGCCCAGGCCCTGGCGTCGATCGCCCAGCAACCGGACGCCACGGCGGTCATCACGCGCACCCTGTTCGTCGGCCTGGCGATGATCGAATCGACCGCGATCTACGCGTTCGTCGTCGCCATGATCGTGCTGTTCGCCAACCCGTTCTGGGCGCATTTCATCGAGACGGTCGGGCCCTGAGCGATGCTCATCGACTGGTTCACCGTCGTCGCGCAGACGATCAACTTTCTCGTCCTCGTGTGGCTGCTCAAGCGCTATCTCTACCGCCCCATCCTCGCTGCCGTGGAGGCGCGTGAGCAGCGTGTGGCAGCGCGCCTGGCCGAGGCCGCGGCACGCGAGCAGGAGGCCGCGAGTGCGGGCGAAGCGCTCGCGCGCGAACGCGAGGAACTGGCCGCGGCGCGGGCGGAGCGGCTCGCGGCCGCGGGCCGCGAAGCCGCGGCCGAACGCGAGCGCCTGCTCGAGGCCGCGCGTCGCGACGCCGACGCCCAGCGTGCGCGGCTGAGCGAGGCACTGACCCTCGAGCGCGAGAACCGGCTCGACGCCCTCACTGCCCGGCTCGGCGCCGAAGTGCTGGCCGTCGCCGGGCAGGTGCTCGGCGAACTCGCCGACGAACCGCTCGCGCTGCGCATGGCGGCGCGCTGTCTCGAGCGCCTGCGCCAGCTGCCGCCCGACGAACGTGACGCGCTGCGCGGCGCGATGGCGCGCAGCGAGCGGCCGGTCCACGTGCGCACCGCGGTCGAGCTGCCCGAAGCGATGCGCCACAGCTACGAGCGCGCGCTCGCCGAGGTGCTGCCCGGCGCACCGCCCGCGCGTTTCGAGGTGGCGCGCGACCTCGTCGCCGGGGTCGAGCTGCTCTGCGACGGCCACCGCTGGTCATGGACCATCGACGATTACCTGCGCAGCCTCGAACGCCTGCTGCGCGAGGAGCGCGAGGCGCCCGATACGAGACCGGGACATGCCGCCTGAGCATCTGCATCCGCTGAGCGCGGCGGTCGAAGCGGCGCTGGCACAACTGGCGCGCGCCCGTGCCGGCGCCTCTGCCCACCTGCGGGCGCGTGAAGTCGGCACCACGGTGCGGGTATCGACAGGCATCGCGCGCGTGGCCGGCCTGCCCGGCGTCGGCTTCGAAGAGCTGGTCGAGTTTCCCAACGGCACCACCGGCATCGCCTTCAACGTCGACGAGCACGAGGTCGGTGTCGTGCTGCTCGGTGACGCCACGGGACTGCGCACCGGCGACCGCGTGGAACGCACCGGCCGCGTCGGCGATGTCGGCGTCGGCGAAGCCCTGCTCGGCCGCGTGGTCGACCCGCTCGGCCGGCCATTGGACGGCCAGCCGGGACCGCGCACCGGCGAGCGCCTGCCGCTGGAACGCGAAGCACCGGCAATCATGGATCGTGCGCCGGTCGCCGAACCGCTGCAGACCGGCATCAAGGTGGTCGACGCGGTGATCCCGATCGGCCGCGGCCAGCGCGAACTGATCCTCGGCGATCGGCAGACCGGCAAGACCGCGCTCGCCGTCGACACCATCATCAACCAGCGCCACGAGAACGTGCTGTGCATCTACTGCGCCATCGGCAAGCGCGCCTCGGCCGTTGCACGGGTCATTGCCGAGCTTCGCGAACGCGGCGCGCTCGGGCATACCGTGGTCGTGGTCACCGAGGGCAACGATGCGCCCGGCCTGCAGTACATCGCGCCCTACGCGGCGACCAGCATCGGCGAACATTTCATGGCCGCCGGGCGGGATGTCCTGATCGTCTACGACGACCTCACCCAGCATGCCCGTGCGTACCGCGAGCTGTCGCTGCTGCTGCGCCGCCCGCCGAGCCGCGAGGCCTTTCCCGGTGACATCTTCTACATCCACTCGCGCCTGCTCGAGCGCGCCACCCGCCTGCGCGCGGAGCTCGGCGGTGGTTCCCTGACGGCGCTGCCGATCATCGAGACCGAGGCACAGAACCTCGCCGCCTACATTCCTACCAACCTCATCTCCATCACCGATGGGCAGATCTACCTCTCGCCGGACCTGTTCAAGCTCGGCGTGCTGCCGGCGGTCGATATCGGCCAGTCCGTGTCACGCGTCGGTGGCAAGGCGCAGCGTCCCGCCTACCGGCACCTGGCCGGCGATCTCAAGCTGGCCTACGCACAGTTCGAGGAACTGGAGAGCTTTGCCCGCTTCGGGACCAGGCTCGACGAGCACTCGCGCAGCGTCCTCGAGCACGGCCGACGCGTGCGTGCCTGTCTCGTGCAGCCGCAATTCGACGGCGCCACCGTGCCTGAACAGGTGATCCTGCTGCTCGCGCTGGTCGAGGGTCTGCTCGACGAGGTCGCGCTGGAACGCGTGCGCGAAGCCGAACTCGCCCTGCGCGCCGCCGCGCGCGGCCTGCCGGAAACACTGCGCGCCTCCCTGCACGGCCCGGGCGAGTTCAGCGAGGCGACCCGGGTGACACTGCTGGACGCGGCCCGCGGCGCGTTGTCGGAGATCGTTGCCCCGTCATGAGTGAGAGCCTCGAAGCCCTGCGCCGGCAGCGCGGCGCTGCCGCCAAGCTCGGCACCGTGGTGCGCACGATGAAAGCGATGGCGGCAGCCAATATCGGCCACTACGAGGAAGCCGTCGCGAGCCTCGCGCGCTATCGCACGACGCTAGACCGCGGACTCGGCGCCTGCCTGCGCGACCTGCACCGGGTTGCCGCGGTGCCGGTCGACACCGGCGGCCGCGGCGGCCGGGCAATCGGCATACTCGCCTTCGGTTCCGACCAGGGACTGGTCGGCGATTTCAACGACGCGCTCGCCACCCACATCGCGCGCGTCTGCGGTGCGGCCGCAGATGACACGACCCGCGTGTGGGTAGTCGGGGAGCGCCTCGCCCATGCCCTCACCGCCCGCGGTTACCGCATCGCGAGCCGCCGCTCCTGCCCCTGGGGTATCGAGGGCGTCAGTGCGTTGGTCGGCGAACTGCTGCGCGATCTCGAAACCGCCCGCAGCGAGCAGCGCGTCGACGTCGTCCACGTGTGCGCCAACGAACCGGGTGGCGCCGGCGGACGGCGTCCGGCTGCGCGACGCCTGCTGCCCCTGGGCCAAGCCTGGCGTGACGGCCACCTGGCGGCACGCTGGCCGGGCGAATGCCTGCCGGAAACGCTCGGCGGCGCCGCCGCGACCTTGCCCAAGCTGCTGCGCCAGCACCTGTTCGTGGAACTCTACACCGCCTGCGCGCACTCGCTCGCGGCGGAGAACCTGAGCCGGTTGCTCGCCATGCAGCGCGCGGAACGCAACATCGACGAACTCGTCGGCGACCTCGGCCGGCGCTATCACCGTGAACGCCAGAGCGCCATCGACGACGAACTGTTCGACGTTGTCGCCGGCTTCGAGGCCCTCAACACGGGCACGCTCCCGACAGCGTCGTGACGCGCTCCCCGCGGCTCGCGGGCAGCCACACCACCCGGCGCCGATGTCCGAAGCGTGATGCCGCGCGCGTCGCGGCGCGGCGCGACCCGCCTATACTGGCACCGAGCTACCCCGCCGGAGCACGGTTCAATGATTTCAAAGCGCCTTCCCGCCAGTCCTGCGCTGGCCCTGGCACTGCCCCTCACGCTGACCTTGGGCCTCGCGCTGCACGCATCGCCTGCACCTGCCGCGGACGGCGTCGACCGCGCCGTCGACGGCGCCAGGGACACGGTCACCTCGCCGGGCAAGATCGTCGAGGGCATCGAGCAGGACACCCGCGAGCACGGCGCCGTCGGTGTCGTCACCGGCAGCCTCAAGGGCGGCGCGCGCGCCGCCGGCCAGGCCGTCAAGGGTGCGGCCGACGTCGGCGTCGGCGTGGTCGAGGCGATTACCGAGCCGCTGCGCGACTGAGACCGCCGGTCCGGAGAGTCTCGCCAGGCTCGCTGTTCGGCGCGTGTCCGCCGGTCGTCACCGGCGCACGCGTCGGTGCGTCACAGCAGCGCAGTTGCCACGGTGAAGTAGAGCGTGATCGAGAGCAGGTCCTGGGTCACCGTCGCGAGCGGGCCGCTGCCGATCGCCGGGTCCGTGCCGAGCCGCGCGATCAGCCACGGCAAGGTCATCGCGACGAGTGACGCGGCTGCCGTCGCCGCGGCGAGCGAGAGGGCAACCGCACCGACCAGGCCGGGCTGCCCCCACACCAGCACCGCGCCGGCAAAGAACAGCAGCGGCAGCAGCAGGGCGATGGCGAGCCCGGTGACAAGTTCGACGAAGACCATACGGCGGTAGTCGAAACCGAGCGAGAGGCCGCGCACGATGAGGGTCTCGGTCTGCATGCCGACCGCGGCGGCGAGATAGATCACCCCGGGCAGGAACATCGCGAGTTCGAGGCGCGTTGCGAGCGAAGCCTCGAAACGCTCGACAATGAAGGCCGCGACGAGCGCACCGAGCAGACCGAGCGCGAGCCACGGCAGGCGCCGCCACAGGCGCCTACCAAGCGGCTCGTCGTGGGCGCGCCGCGCGATGGTCTCGCGCCGCAGCACGCCGCCGAGACGCGCAATATCCTCGTTGTGTTCCCACAGCAGGACTTCGAGCAAGCGCGCCGGCGGTACGAAACCGACGAAACAGCCGTCATCGTCGAGCACCGCGAGCGTGCTCTCGCCGCGTTGCACCGCGTGCCAGGCGGCCTGCTCCTGGTCGATTCCCGGCCCCACCACGGCCGGCTCGCGATTCATCAGCGATGCCGCGGTCATCCGCGCCGGTGCCGGCAGCAGGTCCTCGATGCGCACGATGCCGCGCAGCTGCCCGGCCTCGACGACGGCGAGATGCGCGGTGTGCTCGAAGCGCTCGAGTTCGAGGCGCGCGCGCATCGCCGCGGCACTCTCGTCCGGCGCAACCACCGGCACGCGGTGACAGACATGTTCGGCGGCGGTCTCGAACTCGAGCTTGCCGAGCGGCGCGAGTTCGGCGCGGCTGGTCGACATCAAGGACTCCCGCAGGGCGACGTGCCCGGCGCACAGCATAGCGCGCCGCGCGAGCCCTGCACTGCAGCGGGCGCGCCGCTTCTCACGCGCCCGGGTGACGGCGGCAGCGCCCACCGTGCGCGGCCTGGGCGGTCCATGACAGGTCGCACGGCGAGCGATGCGGCCGGCTCACGGCGCACTCATCACGGCCGCCAGAGCTCAGCGTGCGGCCGCGGCCCAGGCCTGCAGTTCATCGATTGCACGGTAGCCGCCTCGGCCCTCCACGATGCCCTCGGCACGGGCATCGTGGATGCACATCACCGGACACAGCGGCGGGCACACCCCGCAGTTGATGCAGGTCGCCGGGTCGATCACGAAGCGGCCGAGGAAATCGTCCTCGACGCGGTGGATGGCGTCGACCTTGCCCGGACAGGCATGCTCGCAGGCGCCGCAGCCGATGCAGGTCTGGTCGATGTAGAAGTACCCCTGGCTCGCTTTCGCCATGTTCGCAACCTCAGCCGTCGAACCGCGTGGCGAGCGCAGAGGAAGCGTTGAAGAACTCCTGCAGGCTCTGGTTATAGCGGAAGTACAGGTCGGACTTGAGCGGGTCGGCCGCGACGAGTTTCAGCGGGGTACCGAGATGACTCAGGTAGTTGAGCGTCTGCTCGAGCGCCGGGCGGCCGGCCCCGGCCGCGATCGACTCGAGCATGGTGCGCCAGGTTGCGAGGCTGCCGCTCAGCGCGAAATCGGCCGCCGTTGCTTCTTCCGCCGTGACCTCGTCGACCGCGATCGCGGAGAACTCCTCGAACGTGATGCGAAAGTGCCGCGTCGCGCCATCATCGTCGGCCTCGGTGACGGAGAACACCGCCGTGCAGTCGATGTAACCGAGCTGTTCCTGGCGGGCGCGGTTCGCGTTCATCAGCCCGGCCAGCGCGGCGAAGTACTCGCGCGAGGGAAAAGCCAGCGCGGCGGTCGTCTCGGCCAGCGCGCTCATGCCGCGGCCCCCCACGGGAACTCGAGCGGAATCGTGCAGCGCGTGCGGCGATCGAAGCCGGCGCATTCGCACCGTTGCAGGTATTCGTTGATGAACATCGTCCAGACGTGACGGATGCCCTCCATCCCCTGGTCGATGTACTTCAGGCCGCCGCCGAGCAGCACCGCGAGCGGCTCGATCAGCGCAGGCTCGGTGAACGCCGTGAGGATGACCTGTTCGCCGACGTCGCAGAACCGGTGCAGCTCCTCGATGGCCGCTTCCCGTTGCGGATGGCCGGCAATGTAGGACTTGAGTTCCATCACCCCGTAGGAGACGTGGCGCGCCTCGTCCTGCAGGCAGCGGCGGAAGATCTCCTTGTCGACGTGGGTCTTCGCGATCATCTCGCCGGAGCGGAAGATCGACAGTACCAGGCCCTCGCCGAGGACGTTGAGCAGGAACGTGCCCATGGTGTGGGTCGGCGCTTCGAGGATCGCCGCGAGTGCCCATTCGAAGCCGGGTGCGGCATGCAGCAGGCCGCCGCAGGACAGGGCACGCTTGCGAAACACCTCCTGGTGACGGGCTTCGTCCATCAACTGGGTGGCGAGAAAGCTCTTGACCTCGAGGAAGTCCTGCGGGATACGATAGAGCCACTTGGCCGGGAAATCGCCGGCAACGAACTCGACCTCGGTGAGGAAGGTGCACAGCTGTGCCGTCGCCTTCTCGAGATCCTCGGGCAGAGCCTCGACCTCGTCCCAGGGGATGTCGCGCGTGGCGTTCCATTTACGTGCCTTGGCTTCCTCGTAGAGCGTGATGACATTTTCCGCCCACAGCTCGTTCTTGTCGGTGACGGTATAGTCACCGATCACCGGCATGTCGTCGCGATACCGATCGCGTACCGCGCCGCGCGGCGCAAAGTTGAACCAGGTGGCCTGCTCGGGCAGGTCGCCGTAACCGCGGATGCGGTTGATGTCGGCATAGGTCATGCCGCGTGAAGACGGCTTCGCGCGCTTGCCCCAACGCGCCTCGCCGGTCTCCATCCAGTGCAGCGAGTAGCTGCCACGGCGGATCGCCTCGACGTTGCGTGCGAGCACTTCGGCCCAGGCCTGGTAATGGTTGCGGTAAGCTGCTTCGTAGCCGGCCAGTTCCTGTTCGTGCAGGGCGGCGGGCAACGGATTCATTTCGTGGATGCGAACGCTCATGACTGGACTCCCCGTGGACGCTGTTTGCGCGGCAGGCGATGCTGCCGTGTGCGTAGAAGTCTGGCCATTATTGATAATATTGTCTATAAGAGTTTCTTGAGCTGGATCAATGGATAAGCGCGTGACTGATGCGGCATTGCAGAACAAGCAGGCGCGGCGGATGGCGCCCGAGACACGCCGCCGCCAACTGCTCGATTGCGCACTCGCGGTATTCGCGCGGCGCGGTATCGGTGAGGGCCGCCACGCCGAGATAGCGCGCGAGGCCGGCACCTCGGTGCCGACGGTGTTCAACTACTTCCCCACGCGCGAAGCGCTCGTCGTCGGCGTACTCGACGAGGTCGGGCGCTTCATCCTCGATGACATCCTGCGCCCGATTCAGCGCGACGACGTGGCGGCGCCGCAGGTGCTGCTCGAGTCCGCCCTCGCCTTCGCCGCGGCGGTAGGCGAACACCCCGACCATGCGCGCGTGTGGCTGGACTGGAGCACCGCCGTACGCGACGGCGTGTGGCAGCGCTACCTGGCCTTCCAGGACCAGGTCTTCGCGATGCTCGCCGCGACGACCGAGCGCGGCAAGCGCGAGGGTGACCTGCCGCCGTCACTCGACGTCGACGACGCCGTGCGGCTGCTGGTCGGCTCGGCGCACATGATTGCGCAGATGCAGATGTCGGGATCGGACCCCGAGCGCGTCCGTCACTTCATCGAGTCGATAGTCGAAGGCTTCATCTTCCGCCCCGCGCCCGCCGACTGAGCCCTCGACGGGCGCGCCGCTCAGCAATCGAAACGGTAGGTGTCGCCGTCGCGCACGATGCGCCCGCCCACGGGATTGGCGAAATGCGTGCCGAGCACCAGCACCGGCGTGTCAGCGTAGCGTTCGAGGAACGCCTCGCGCGTCGCCTGCGCCTGCACGCTGTCGCTGTCGAACGGGCACAGCCAGTCCGGCCGCGCGATCTGGCAGGGGTGATGCATCATGTCGCCGGTGATGATGGCCTCCTCGCCACGAGAGCGTATGTGGACGCTGACGTGTCCCGGCGTGTGACCCGGTGTCGACTCGAAGAACACGCCGTCGCCGACCTCGTGATCGCTGGCGACGAGATCGACCAGGCCGGCATCGAACACCGGCGCGACCGATTCGCCGAAGACGTCGCCGAAATGGTCCTCGGCATTGCGCCAGTGCGCGAACTCCTGTTCGACCATCAGGTAACGCGCGTTGCCGAATGTCGGCACCCAGCGGCCGTCGACCTTGCGCGTGTTCCAGCCGACATGGTCGACGTGCAGGTGAGTGCAGATCACGGTGTCGATACCGTCGGGCTCGTAGCCGAGCTCGCGCAGGTTGTCGAGAAACGGCAGCTGCAGGTTGGCCCAGCCATCGACCGCGAGCGCCTTGTCGTTGCCGACACACGTGTCGACCGCCATGCGGCGACCGGGTGTCTCGATGATGAGCATCTGGATATTCATCAACAGCTTGCCCGAGCGCGTGCGGAAATGCGGCCGCAGCCAGGGAATCGTGTCGAGATTCTCCAGCGTCGCGTCCGGCAGCACCTTGACCTTGCCGCTACCGTCAGTGATCTCGACGAGCTGGGTGATGGTGACGTCGCCTATCTGCCATTTCAACATGCATCCCCCCCCTTTTTGTTAATGCCGCCAGAAGCTCGCCATCTTCCCCGTTGCAGCGCTGCGCTGTCGAGCCCGGGCCGCCGCGCATCACGCGGCGCGCCTCGCGTCGATCTCAGCGCGTGTGCGCGACGCTCAGGCACTGCTCGATCAGGTGGCGGAACTCGACGAAGGTATCGACGATGACATCCGGCTGGTAAGGATGCTCAGGCGTGCCCGGGAACACCTTCTCGAGCCATTCGTGCGACCAGCCGGCGCCGTTGAACAGCACGGCCGTGACGCCGGCCCGCTTGGCAGCCGCGACGTCGGTCGAGCTGTCGCCCAGGTACCAGCATTCGAGGCCTGCCTCGCGGCGCAGCAGGGTCAGCGCCTTGATGATGGGCTCGGGATTGGGTTTCCGGCGAAACGTATCGCCACCGCATACCGTGGTGTCGAACAGGCCCAGCCAGGCGCCGTCCTCGACCAGTGCGAACTCGTGTTCGAAGAACTCCCGCTCACGGTTGGTGAGCACGCCGGTCAGCACGTCGAACGCCTTCAGCTCGCGCAGCAGGCGCAGCTCGCTGCCCTCGAACGGATGCACTTCGCCGTAATGATTGCGGTAGGCCTCGTTGAACGCCTCGTGCGCGATGTGCTTCACGTCTTCGTCGGCGCCGAAGAGGATCTCGAAGATGTCGGTGCGCGAGATCTTGCGCTCGCGCAGGATGCGCGGCGGCAGCCTCAGGTGCTGGCGCACGTATTCGTTGAGGCGCGCGTCCTCGGCCGAGCGGCA
>JAUIFX010000233.1 GCA_030429865.1 Gammaproteobacteria bacterium
CGGCCGTCGTCATGACCGACCTCGATCGGGCCGCCGACGGGCTCGAGCGGACACGCGCCGAGTGCGCCGCCGCGAGCGAACCCGGGCGCGTCCTGGTGGCGACGGCCGACGTCACCGACGAGGCGTCCGTGGCGCGCTGCTTCGCTGCAGCGCAGGAGCGCTTCTCGACACCGGACCTCGTCTTCAACAATGCCGGCGTGCAGGGGGAGCTCCTGCCACTGCAGGACTACCCGGCGGACGACTTCGCGTTCGTCATGGACGTCAACGTCTCGGTGCCACTGATCGGCCGGCGCGTCGAAGTCTATGCCGGGGCGGACAACGTGCTCGACGCCGATTACGAGGAGAGCTACGGCATTCCGCAGATCGGCCGTTTCGTCTACGCGGGAATCAAGCTGCACCTGCCGTGACGGCGGCTGCGCGGGGCGTCACCGCGCGCGAAGGCGGGGTGGGGTGCGCGGGCGGCTGGCGTCCGCTCACCGCGCGGGGGCCGGGGCAAGCAGCGCCGGCGGGGTGCCGGCGCTGCTCGGAAGACCGACGAATCAGGCCGCGGCGGGCTTCATCACGGCCTTGACCTCGAGGAACTCCTCGAAGCCGAACTCGCCCCACTCGCGCCCGTTGCCCGACTGCTTGTAGCCGCCGAACGGGGCGTTGAAGTCGAGGCCGGCGCCGTTCACGTGCACGTTGCCGGCACGCAGTTGCTGGGCGATCTTCTGCACGCGCTCGGCGTCGCCGCCGGACACGTAGGCCGACAGGCCGTAGACCGTGTCGTTGGCGATGCGCACCGCTTCCTCGTCGTCCTTGTAGGGCAGCATGCACAGCACCGGGCCGAAGATTTCCTCGCGCGCGATGGTCATCTCGTTGTTGACGTTGGCGAAGATGGTCGGCTTGACGTAGAAGCCCTTGTCGAGACCGTCGGGACGGCCGGTGCCGCCGCACACGAGCGTCGCGCCCTCGTCGATGCCCTTCTGGATCAGCGCCTGGATACGGTCGAACTGCACCTTGCTGACGACCGGGCCGAGGTTCGAATCCTTGAGCTTCGGATCGCCGACGTTGACGCTCTCCGCCGCCGTCCTGGCGATGGCGACCGCCTCGTCGTGGCGCGAGGCCGGCACCAGCATGCGGCTCGGCGCGTTGCACGACTGGCCGGAGTTGAGGAACATGGCCTGCACGCCGCCGCCGACGGCCGATTCGAAGTCGGCATCGTCGAGGATGATGTTCGGCGACTTGCCGCCGAGTTCCTGGGCCACGCGCTTGACGGTGTCGGCAGCGGCCTTGGCGACCTGGATGCCGGCGCGGGTCGAGCCGGTGAAGGACATCATGTCGATGTCCGGGTGGCTGGACATGGCGTTGCCGACGCTCGGACCGTCACCATTGACGAGGTTGAACACGCCCTTCGGCACACCGGCCTTGTCGAGCACCTCGGCGAAGATCGCGGCGTTCAGCGGGGCGACCTCGGAAGGTTTGAGGACCATGGTGCAGCCGGCGGCGAGGGCCGGCAGGACCTTGCAGGCGATCTGGTTGATCGGCCAGTTCCACGGCGTGATGAAGCCGCACACGCCGATCGGCTCGCGGCGCAGCGTGATGTTGCCGCGGTCTTCCTCGAACTTGTAGTTCTTCAGCACTTCGATGGCCGTGCCGAGGTGGGCCGGGCCCATCGCCGCCTGCGCGGCCTTGCACAGCCACACCGGGGCGCCCATCTCGGCAGAGATGGTTTCGACCATCTCGCCGTAGCGTTCCTTGTAAGCCGCCTGGATGGCCTCGAGCAGCTCGATGCGCTCGGCGACCGTGGTGCGCGAGTAGCTCTCGAAGGCCGCCTTGGCCGCGGCGACCGCCTTGTCCACGTCAGCGGCGTTGCCGAGCATGATCTGGCCGATGACTTCCTCGGTGGCGGGGTTGATGACGTCGAGCGGCTTGGGATCGCTGGGATCGACCCACTCGCCGTTGATGTAGAACTTCAGACAACTCTCCATAGGACGGGCTCCTTCGATTCGGGTTGCGGAAATGGACGTTCGCCACCGTCACGACGTCGGCGCGGCAGTGCGCGCCGCGTGTCGTGGCGGTGTCCGGAAACGCGTTTGCTTCGGCGCGCGGTTCGCGCTGAACGGTGCGGCAGCGTTGCGGAAACAGGCTGCCGCGAATGTCTTTGAAGCATAACACTGATGATGACGGCACACAGCCGCCATGCAACCCTGTGCATGGTGTGGGAACTGGTCGAATGCGCGCGGCGCGCGCTCAGGCGTCGAGGACAGGGAAGCGCCGGTGCCAGTCGGTGGCCTGCTGGTAGGCATGTCCGGCGCGCAACAGGGTGGTCTCACCGAGATGCGGGCCGACGAGTTGGAAGCCGAACGGCGCGCCATCGGCGTTGTGACCCGCGGGCAGCGACAGCGTCGGCGTGCCGGCGATGTCGAACGGCGCGGTGAAACGGATCAGCTCCGGCCAGTCGCTTTCGCGCGAACCGAACGCGGCGAACTCCGTGAGCGTGAGATTCTGGCGCATCCAGGACGGCACGACGAGCAGGTCGCATTCGCCGAAGACGCGCGCGACCCGCCCGCGGAAATGCTGGCGCAGGTCGTGCGCGAGGGCGTAGTCGCGCCCGCTGGTCGCGTTACCGCCGCTGAGTAGTTCGCGCAGCTCCGGACCGTAGTCCGCTTCGCGTGACGGGAAGGTCGCGGCGTGGGCCGCGGCGGCTTCGGCGGTGCACAGCGGGAACCACGATTCGATGACGGCCGCGGTATCGGGGAAGCGGACCTCGACGAGGGTCGCGCCGGCCGCGCGCAGCGTCTCGAGGGCATCGTGCATCGCGCCGCAGATGGCGTCATCGACATTGCTGGTCGCGTAGTCCGCGTCGAAGCCGACGCGCAGGCCGCGAAGGTCGCCGACCAGCGCGCTGGAATAATCCGGTACCGGCGCCGCCAGGGCGGTCGGGTCGGCATCGTCGTACCCGGCGATGACGCCGAGCAGCGCGGCGCAATCCGCCGCGCTGCGCGCGATGGGCCCGATGTGATCGAGCGACCAGGCGAGCGGGAACACGCCCGCCCGGCTGACCCGGCCCCAGGTCGGCTTGAGGCCGGTAACGCCGTTGGCGAAGGCAGGGAAACGGATCGATCCGCCGGTGTCGGAGCCGAGCGTGCCGTAGGCCAGACCGCTCGCCGCGGCAACGCCCGAACCGCTCGACGAGGCGCCGCTCCAGTAATCCGGGTTGTGCGGATTGCGTGGTGCGCGTACCTCGGGGTGGTGGTGTGCCACTGCGCCTTCGGTCAGCTGCAGCTTGCCGAGCAGGACGGCGCCGGCCGCGCGCAGCCGCGCGACGACGGTGGCGTCGCGCGTCGCCGGCGCGACGTTGCCGCGCACGCTGGGCATACCGGCGAGGGTGCGCGTGCCGCTGGCATCGCACAGGTCCTTGACCGCGATCGGTACGCCGTGGAGCGGCCCCAGCCGCTGGCCGCGCGCCAACGCGGAATCGGCCGCCTTGGCTTCGCGCTCGGCGCTGTCCGCAAGCACGGCGACGTAGGCGCCGAGTTCCGGCTCGAGCCGCGCCACGCGCGCCACGAGGTGGCGTGTCACCTCGAGCGCAGAGAGTTCGCGATCGGCGATGGCGCGCGCCAACGCGGTGAGCGCCATGTAGGCAAGATCGTCCCCGGTCACTCCCCGCTCCTCCGCGCTGTAACGACAGCCGATTGTACGCCAGTGGCGGCGCCGAGCGCGCGGCGGATCGTCCAGCCCGCCGTGTGCGTGATTCTGAGCGGAGTCCACAGCGGCTACAATCGGGCGCCTGTTTCGCGCCGGCCCAAGTCGCCGCCAGGGGAGAAGACGATGCGCGTGCTGCGCATGCTGCTGTTGATCGTGCTGTGCCTGGGCATCGCCTACGGCCTGCGGCTGTACTGGGCGTACCGCGAGCTGCACCCGTCGACCGACGACGCCTACGTGCAGGCGCACGTTATCGACATCGCCGCGCGCGTCTCCGGACCGGTCGTCGCGGTGCACGTGGCCGAGAACGACTATGTCGAAGCCGGGCAGGCATTGTTCGAGATCGACCCGTCGACCTTCGCCGCGGCGGTGGCTTCCGCGCGGGCGCGCTACGACATGGCGGCGCAGGACACGGGGGCGTCCGACGCCGAGGTCTCGGTCGCCCGTTCGACGCTAGAGGAACGCAAGGTGACGCTCGCGCGTGCTCGCCGCAACCTCGAACGGGCCACGACCCTGGCGGCATCCAACCTGATTGCCGAGGCGGCGTTCGACGATGCGCAGGCCACCGCCGCCGAAGCCGCGGCGGCCGTGGCGAGCGCGCGCGCCGACCTGCGCCGCGCGGAATCCGAGTTCGGCGCGCGCGGCGACCAGAACGCGCGCGTGCGGGCCGCGGCCGCGGCGCTCTCCGCGGCGGAACTCGAGCTGTCGTTCACGCGCGTCGTCGCACCGGTATCGGGCTGGATATCGAACTGCGACCTGCGCGAGGGCGCGATGGTCATCGCCGAACGTCCGCAGTTCTCGATCGTGCAGGACGGCCAGTGGTGGGTCGAGGCGAATTTCAAGGAGACCGAACTCGGCCACATGCGCCCCGGACAGCCCGCTCGGATCACGCTCGACATGTACCCGGACGTCGAACTGAACGGCGCCGTCGAAAGCCTCGGTGCGGGCTCTGGCGCCGTGTTCTCCCTGCTGCCGCCCGAGAACGCGACCGGCAACTGGGTCAAGGTGACGCAGCGATTCCCCGTACGCATTCGTCTCGCGCCGCGCCATGACGACCCCGACAACCTGCGTCCACTGCGGGTCGGCGCGAGTGCCACGGTGACCGTCGACGTCGAACCGTGAGCACGGCCGCGGCCAGCCCGTTCGTGCCCGTGCGCCCGGCCTGGGGCGTGGTCTTCGGCGTGATGCTGACCGCGCTGCTCGAGGTGCTCGACACGACGGTGGTCAACGTCGCGCTGCCGCACATGATGGGCAGTTTCGGTGCCACGCCCGATCAGATCACCTGGATGATCACGGCCTACCTCGTCTCGACCGCCATCGTGATGCCGCTGACGGGCTACCTCGTACGCCGCTTCGGACGTCGCCCGACCCTGTTCGTCGGCGTGATCGGTTTCGTCCTCACCTCGGCCGCCTGCGGGCTCTCCTGGAGCCTCAATTCGATGGTCGCGTTCCGTTTCTTCCAGGGTGCTTTCGGCGCCGTGCTGGTGCCCATCTCGCAATCGATCCTGCTCGACGCCTTCCCGCGCGAGAAGCGCAACCAGGCGATGGCCATCTGGGGCGTGGCGATCATGGCTGCGCCGATCATGGGGCCGGTCCTGGGCGGGCTCATCACCGAGCACTGGAGCTGGCGCTGGGTCTTCTACATCAACGTACCACTCGGCATCATCGCCATCGTGCTGATGCTCGACGAGGTCGGCGGCGCGCCGCCGGAGAAGCACGTCAGTACCGACTGG
>JAUIFX010000029.1 GCA_030429865.1 Gammaproteobacteria bacterium
GGCGTAGAGTTCCAGAAAGCGCCGGTGCGTGTCGCGCGCGAAACGGGCGTCGCCGGACTCGGCAGCGAGGGCCTGCTCGGTGGCGTCGTTGATGCCGAGGTTGAGCACCGTGTCCATCATGCCGGGCATGGAGATCGCCGCCCCCGAGCGCACCGAGACGAGCAGCGGCTGCGCGCCGTCACCGAGCGTACGCCCGGAGGCCTGTTCCAGCCAGGCGATGGCCGCATCGAGATCGGCTTCGAGCCCGTCGGGAAAGCGCCCGGCCTCGAGGTAGGCGCGGCAGGCGTCGGTGGTGATCACGACCGCCGGCGGCACCGGCAGGCCGAGGCTCTGCATGCGCGCGACCGACCAGGCCTTGCCGCCGATGTGGCTGCGTTCCGGCAGCGCGGTGCCGTCGAGCGCCAGCGCGAACTGGCCGAGGGAGATTGCCATGTTGCTCCTATTCTTCGCGTTCGCGGCCGAGCACCCGGAGGATGTCTTCGTGGAGCTCGAACCACACCGTGTGGTAGCTGTCGATGGTCGCGTCCGAGACCCAGGCGTGGGCGCCGTCCTCGGCTTTCTCGAGGGCCTGCTCGAGCTTCTCGAGATAGTAGGCGAAGCGCGGTACGACAGCCGCGAACGCCCGCAGGATCGGTTCGACCTTTTCGTGCACGCCGGCGAGCCGGTCGATCACCTTTTCGTCATGGTCGGCGTCGGAATGGTCATTGGCGACCTGCCTGCCGCCGACCTTCATCGTCTGCCAGTCGGTGATGACCTGCTTGAGTTCGTTGTTGACGATCTCGAAGCGCTCGTGCGCCGCGGTGAAGCCGGCATCGGCGCGCGGCGCGGAATAATAACGCGAATACTGCGTTTCGACGATCATCCGGCCGGCCGGTGTCAGCAGGTACTTGCCGTTGGCCAGCGCCGCGCGTCCACCGGCGACCGCCGCGTCGAGCAGCGCGCCTACGCGCGCGGCCGGCAGGCCGACGAGATCCGCGACGGCCGCCGACGTGCCGTGCTTTTTCACGGCCACGCCGTGCAGAACGAGATGCGCTTCGTACATCGTTGGCTACCTTTCAGTTTTCTTTCAGCCTCACTACGACGCCGCCCGTGAACGCCCGGGTGATTCGTCCACCGGTGTCAGGCACCGTCAACGTGCGCGTGCAGGCACCGCGGCTGGCACCGTCCCCACGCACCACGGCCTCATTCGCCGCCGCCGCGCAACGCCTCGATGTCGGCGCGCGTCAGGCCCGCACCGCGCCCGGCAAGTCGCCGCGAGTGTTGTTGCTCGCGCTCGTAGAGGGCCTGCGCGCGCGGATCGGACGCGTGGTACTTCAGCCACGTCTCGCACAGGTGGCGATAATCGTCGGTCGCGGCGAGCGGGCTGAAGTCGCGGGCGCGGCGGTTGTACTCGGCGAGCGTCAGCACGCCCTGGCTGGTGGTGTATCGGTCCTGCTTCGGCGCGAGGCAGCTCGAACCGGGGCGCATCGGGCCGACGGTACGGGTGAATTCCCCCTCGAGCACGCTGTACGGCAAGTGGGTGTACATGCGGGCCGGTTGGTCGGAGTGCATCATCATGCTGTACTCGTTGAGGCGCTGGCTGGGATTGGTCAGGCTGCCGACGAGTTCGCCGAGAAAAGCATTCGAGTATTCGTCGTTCAGCAACGGCCGGAAGCGCTGCGCGCGCTCGTCGACCATCATCCAGTCCTCCACTTCGTAGCAGCCGGCGACGTGGGCGATGTCCTTGGCGATGGCGAAGTAGGTGATGGCGCCGGCGTCCATCATCTGGTCGCGCGACCACGAGGCGATGCGCTTCCACAGCTTGGCGGTCGCGTCCTTGACCGTCTCGGTCAGCTCGGCGAACGCGTTCGTCAGCGCGTCGCGCGATTCCATCGCGACCGGAATGTAGCCGTCGGTCAGCGTGTCCGAGGTGTACAGCCCCACGCCGACCACGTGGTGCGCCTTGAACTCGGGCTCGGATTCGAACGAACCCCAGTCGTCCATCAGGTAGACGTGGCAGCCCTCGATCGCCATCGGCACGGTGAGGTTGTTGTAGGGCACTCCGCGCGCGACGTCGTCGAGCCAGGGGAAATCCGATTCGGACAAGTCCATGTAGTCGCGCACGATCATCTCGCGCGTGTCGGAAAGCTTGTACGGCCCCGAGTTGTGCAGGCTGATGCGCGATTCGCAGGAAATCAGGAAGCCGTACTGCGAGGCCGCGGCCATGAAGGCCTGGGCCGCGTTGTGCAGGGCATCGCCCTGGCGGCATTCGTACATGTCGGCATGGAAGACCTGGACGCGGCGCTCGGCGAGGATCTGCGCCCGGTGGCCGTAGGCGCTGTTGGTGATGTGGCCGTCGTTGCGGTGCCAGGCAAGCTGGAAACGCTTCCAGAAGTCCATCACGTCGATCACGTCCTCGACCGCATCCTGCGGCCGCAGCAGACCGAGGTTGATGAGGTATTCGCGGCCGAGCAGGTAGAACGACGGCAGGCCCCAGCCCATCGCCGGGTTGGCGCACTTGATGCCCATGTTGCGCATGCGGTCGCCGATCTCCTCGGCCGGCATGTGTGCATCGACCTTGCGTACCAGCTCCGGGTAGCGGTAGAAGGCCATGAAGTACGACAACAGCATGTAGGGCGAGACCGGGAACAGCTTCGACTCCTGCACCGTGCGCGTCACGCACAGCCAGTAGGACTCGTCGGCGAGCTGCTGGATGAGGGCGTTGGTCTCGAGCAGCTGCGGGTAGGTGATCTTGCGCTCGCTCATCAGTCCCGTGCTCCCGCCTTGCGCCATACCCTGGCCGTCATTTCGATACCGTGCTGGTAGGCCTCGGCGGTCTTGGCCTTGGCCGTGATTTCCATCTTCACCGTGTCGCCCTCGCGAATGCCGGAGAGCTTCGCGTTCATGAAACACGGGATGTTGTACTCGCGGGTGAGGATGCCCAGGTGCGAACGCACCGTGCCGCCGGCGCAGAGCACGCCGGCGAACTGTTCGAGGATCGGCGCGGTCAAGGTCCCGCCGGAGTCGTCGATGACGGCAATGGTGCCGGCCGGTACCCCCTCGGTCAGGTATTTCAGCACCTGCTCGCTCGAACGGACGTAGCGCGCGGTGCCGACGAGCGGCTCGTCCCAGGGCACGACGTTGTCGCCGACGCCGCACTGCGCCCAGCCGTCGGCGTCGGCCGGCGCCGTCACGGCGCCGGGATGCTCGAAGCTGAACGTGGCGAGGTCGCCGGCCAGCCCCGCGGCCGGCTTGTAGGCTTCCGGCCGCTCCTTCACCGAGACCAGGGCCGACCATTCGTAGCGGTGGCCGAGTTCGAGGATGCGCGCATCGATGGCGGCGAAATCGGCCTCGGTGATCAAGGCCAGCGACTGGTCGAACACGAACGCGTTCCAGTCGCCGCCGCTCTGCGCGAGCGCCTGGCGCACGCGGTCCTTGACCGCGCTGTGGAAGGCTTCGACGAGCGGCGAGGCCGCCTCGTCGCCGAACTTGTCGGCGTCGGCGTAGTAATTGCTCATGGCTAATGGGAATCCGTTGAAGGACGGGCAGATCTCTCGTGTGCCGGCCAGCGGCCAGCGCGTGGGCGGCGTCTCAGTGCCCGACGATGTTGACGCAGGTCACGGCCTCTTCGATGCCGACGATGCCGCCACCGTTCTGCGCCAGGCCCACACGTGCGCCCTCGACCTGGCGCGCCCCGGCCTCGCCACGCAGCTGCATCACCAGTTCGTAGATCTGACCGAGACCGGTCGCGCCGATCGGGTGTCCCTTCGACTCCAGGCCGCCCGAGGGATTGACCGGCAGGCGCCCGCCGAGCCGCGTCTCGCCGCGCTCGGCGGCGGGGCCGCCGTCGCCGAGTTCGCACAGGCCGAGCGCCTCGAGTTCGATGATCTCGCCCATCGCGGTGGCGTCGTGCACTTCGGCGAGGTCGATGTCGGCAGGGCCGAGGCCGGCCTGGTTGTAGGCCTTCTGCGCAGCCAGCCGGCTGGCATGGCGGTCGAACTCGGTGATGTCGCGGTTCGAACCCGACTGGATGACGCTCGCCAGCACGCGCAGGGTGCGCGCGCGCTCGGCGCCGAGGCGCTTGAGCCCGGCGGCGTTACAGACGACCGCGGCGGCTGCGCCGTCGGAGATCGGCGAACACATCGGCAGCGTCAGCGGGTAGGTGATGGGCGCCGCCGCGAGCACGTCGTCGACGGAGAACGTCTTCTGGTACTGCGAGAGCGGGTTGTTGACGGAGTGCTCGTGGTTCTTCGCCGCGACGATCGCGAGCTGCTCCTGGGTCGTGCCGAACTCGCGCATGTGCATGCGGCAGAACCCGGCGTAGATGTCCATGAACACGCTGTAGGGGCGCGGCGAGGTCGAGCCTTCCGGCACCTCGACACCCTCGGCCATGGCCGCGAAGCGCGCCTTGGAGCGTTCGACCTCGTGGACGTCCCAGGCGCCGTCGAAGGCGCTGAACATGCGCGCCTTGTCGTCGGCGAACATCTTCTCGACGCCGATCGCGAGCGCGATGTCGGCGGCGCCGGCCTTGACGTAGTTGACCGCCATGTGGAACGCGGTGCTGGCCGTCGCGCAGGCATTCTCGACGTTGACCACGGGGATGCCGGCAATGCCGTGCTCGCGCAGCGCGATCTCGCCGCGCACCATGTCCTGGCCTTCCATGTGGCCCTGCACGCAATTACCGAAGAACACCGCGTCGATCATCGCGGTCTCGCAACCGGCGTCGGCGAGCGCCGCATCGAGGGCCTCGCCGGCGAGGCTCTTCAGGCTGCGATCGAGATGCTTGCCGAAGTGGGTCATGCTGACCCCGGCGATGTAGACGTCGCTCATCTGCGCTTCCTCGTCTTGGTGGTCGGTTGCCGGCACGCGGACGGGGTCCGCGGCGGGCCGCACATGATAGCCCCATCGGGGCGGCGGCCCGAAGCCGCCGTGAAGCGCGCTTTGCGGCGTCGCGTCATGACCGACGCCGCGGTGCGGAACGGGGCTCCCGGACGAGTCCCCCGGCGGACCTCCGCACCCGTGCCGTCAGGCGAGCGGCAGCAGCGCCTCGAACAGGTGATGGACCCCGGCCGGCAAGGTCAGCAACGGCAGCGTGCCGCACACCGCCGCGAGCAGCAGCCGCGGTGACACGGGATCGGGCGCGGCGGGCAGTTCGAGTGCGGCGAGACGTGCCTCGAGCCGCGCGGCCTGCCCGCTCGCCGCAGCCGTCGGCCAGCGACGCTGCGCGGCGATTGCCCGCCGTACGACCGCGGTGTCGACGCCGGCCTGCAGCAGCGCCGTATCGCAGCTCTCGTCGGCCGCGAGCATGAGCGCCTCGAGCAACCGGCTGCGCGCCGCGCGCGGCCAAGCCGTCATCGCGAACGCTCCCGCCAGCACCCGCAGGTTGTCGTAGCGCAGCCGGTGCGCGTGCGCGTGCAGCAGGTGCACTTCAGTCTCCGCGGCGTCGGCCACGTCGAGCAGGCCGCGCGAGATCAAGACCGTCTGGCGCAGCAGGCCGACACAGGCCACCCGGGGTGCGGCACTGTCGAGTACCCGGCAGGCGCCGCCGGCACCCTCGCGCGCGAGCCGCGACAGCGTGGCGGCGATGCCGGCGCGGCGACGCAGCGCAACCACTGCGGCACCGAGCAGGGCGGCGCACACCAGCAGCACCGCGCCGCCCAGCCACGGCGCGACCGCGTCCGGCACGGCGAGCCGCGGCGCGTGGGCGGCGCAGCCGAGCCCCGCGTGGCAGTGACGCTCGACGAGCAGACCGCTGAGCGGTACCAGAAAGACCACTGCCGCGACGATGCCGGCGAGCAGCGCCGGGTACAGTGCGATGAGCAGCAGCGCGCGGGCGCGCGCGGGCGCCGCCACCGCCGCCAGCAGGGGCAGCAGGCGCCCGGCGACGGCGGCCGTCACCCGGGACAGGGCGAACCACAGCGCGGCGGCCGCGAGCAACGCGGCGCTGAGCGAAGCGATGCCGTCCGCCACTCAGCCGTTCCCGCGCTCGCCGAGCCGCGCGCGCAGGCTCGCCGCGCGTTCGGTGCCGAGTTCGTCGAGCAAGGTCGCGAGACCGTCGAGCACGGGCTCGAGCCGGCCGGTCGCGAGTTCGTCGGACAGCGCGCGCAGCAGGCTCGCGATCAGCGCCTCGCGCGCGACGGCGGCGCGGTAACGGAACGCGCGGCCGGACTTGTGGCGCGCGAGCAGCCCCTTGCGGGTGAGCCGCTCGAGCGTCGACTGCACGGTACTCAGGGTGATGCCGCGCGCCTGCAGGGCGGCGTGCGTCTCCTGCGCGCTCAACGCCGGCCGGCTCCACGCGAGTTCCATGACCGCGATCTCGAGTTCGCCCAGGCGCGGGGCGTGAACGCGGGTATGACGAGCCGACAGCTTCAAGGCAGGCGTTTCCCGTGCCGCGCGGCGAACACCGAGCGCTTATCGGTATTCGGACGTGCTGATAGAAAAGCATGGACATGCGCGCGTGCGCGCAGGTGACAAAGGTAGCGAGACCCATGGTGCACGGACAAGCCCCCACCTGTGACGCCCACGCACGGCACCGCGCAGGGATCACCGCTAACCCGGCACCGCACCGCACGCCTGCCGCGCCGGCCGGACTCGTGATCGCGCTGCTGCTCGGCGCGGCGACGGCGCACGCGGTTGCTGACACGGCGCCCGGGCCGGTCATGGAAGAAACCCTCGTCACGGGCCGCGCGCGCAGCCTGCTCGGCCTCACCGACAGCGCCTCCGTCGGCGTGGTCGGCGCGAACGACCTCGCCGCGCGCCCGCTGCTGCGCGCCGGCGAGCTGCTCGAAATCGTGCCCGGCACCGCAGTGACCCAGCATTCCGGTACCGGCAAGGCCAACCAGTATTTCCTGCGCGGCTTCAACCTCGATCACGGCACCGATTTCGCCGGCTTCCTCGACGGCGTGCCGCTCAACCAGCCGACCCACGGCCACGGCCAGGGCTACCTGGACCTGAATCCGATCATCCCCGAATTCGTCGACCACGTGCGCTACGGCAAGGGCCCCTACGATGCCGCCGTCGGCGATTTCTCGGCCGCCGGCCACGCGCACTACGCCCTGGCCGAAGACCTCGAACGGCCTTTCGTCCAGTTCACCGGCGGCGCCTACGCCTTCTACCGCGGCGTCGCCGGCGCCGCGGCCGGGCTCGGACCGGGCACGCTGCTCGCCGGCATCGAGGCCCAGCACTACGGCGGCCCGTGGGTGCTCGACGAGGACGCCGACAAGTTCAACGCGCTGCTGCGCTACACCGCGCACGCGCTGCCGCTCGCACCGCGGCTGACGCTGACCGCCTACGACGCCGACTGGAACGCGACCGACCAGGTGCCGGCACGCGCGATCTCGCGCGGCCTCATCTCGCGCCGCGGCAACCTCGACCCGACCCTCGGCGGCAAGAGCACCCGGCTTGGCGCCGACCTCGCCCTCGGTACCGCCATGGACGATGACGGCTGGCGCGCCAACGCTTACCTCGTGCACAACGATTTCAGGCTCTACTCGAACTTCACCTACTTCCTCGACGACCCGGTCGACGGCGATCAGCTCACGCAGCGCGACCGCCGGCTCACCACGGGCATGAACAGCACCTGGACCCGCCGCCACCCGCTAGGCGGCCTGCCGGCGCGCTGGACGCTCGGGGCACAGGTTCGCCACGACGCCATCGGCGACGTCGCCCTGCTGCGCTCGCGCGCACGGCGGCCGCTCGTCACGGTGCGCGAGGACAGCGTCGCCCAGACCAGCCTCGGGCTGTTCCTCGAAAGCGCGATCCGCCTCGCACCGCTGTGGCGCACCACGATCGGCCTGCGCGCCGATCGCTACTGGTTCGACGTCGACAGCCTGCTGGCAGCCAACAGCGGCAGCACCGCCGCCACCCTGGTGACGCCCAAGTTCGCGCTGGTGTTCGGGCCCTGGCGCGACACCGAGTGGTTCGTCAACGTCGGCCAGGGTTTCCACAGCAACGACGCCCGGGGCAGCGTGACCCGCATCGACCCGGCCAGCGGGGAGCCGGCGCAGCCGGTCGACCCGCTGGTCCGCGCCACGGGCGCCGAGGGCGGCGTGCGCGCCTACCTCGGCGGACGCCTGCACTCGACGCTGTCGGTGTGGTACCTGGACCTCGGCTCCGAGCTCGTCTTCGTCGGCGATGCCGGCACCACCGAGGCGAGCGGCAGTTCGCGCCGCTACGGTGTCGAGCTCGCCAATCACCTGCGCGCCACCGACTGGCTGACGTTCGATCTCGACGTCGCCTTCACCGATGCGCGCTTCGACGATACCGCCGACGATGCCATACCGAACTCGGTCGGCCGCGTGATCACCGCCGGCGCGACGATCGACCTGCCGAGCGGCTTGTTCGGCGCGTTGCGCCTGCGCCACTTCGGCGACTCGCCGCTGACCGAGGACGGCCGTATCGAGGCCGCGGCGACGACCGTGGTCAACCTGCGCGCCGGTTGGCGCTTCGATCGCCACCTCGAGCTGGCGGTCGACGTGTTCAACCTGTTCGACGTCGGTCATCCGGATATCAGCTACTACTTCGCGTCGTGCATTCCCGGCGATCCGGCGAGCGCCTGCGGCGCGGCTTTGCCCGCACGCGACGGCGTCGAGGACGTCCACCTGCACCCGGTCGAACCGCGCAGCCTGCGCGCGAGCCTGCGCTACCGCTTCTGAGCGCGCCGCGCGCCCGACGCGCCGTTCACCGGGCGGGCGCGTACTCCTCGAGCACTTTCTCGGGTCCGAGCCGTTGCAGCTTCTCCTTCGCCGCCGTCGCCTCGACCCAGAACGTCTCCAGCGCCTCGGCCACCCGCCGGTCGCCGTGCACCGTGCAGTGCGCATCGAGCCAGTCGACCACGGCATGCACGTTCACCGCGATGTCCTTGGCATGCTCGCCGACGAGGCCGCGCATCATGTTGCCGGCGGTGAGGTAACCGTTGAGGTAAGCATGCATGAACACGGTACGGTCCATGGTGCCGGCTGCCTGGTCGTCACCGCGCCGTTCGAGGTAGGTCGCGCAGCTCAGTGCGCCGAGGCCGTAGGTCGAGTATGCCGCGCCCGGCGCCGGCGCCAGCGCGGCGAGCAGCGCGAGGGCCGGCAGGAAGCGCGCGCGCAAGACGGCCGGCTCAGCGCGGGCTGCGCGGGATGCGCACGCGCCGCGTGGTATTCACCGAACGCAGGATGCGCTGCATGTCGCGGCTCGTCTGCATCAGCCGCGGCGGTGACGGCGGGCTGTTCGCGTCCGGTATCTCGGTACCGAAACCGGGCTCGTCGATAGCGACGCTGCCGTACTGGTTCGAGACCTGGATCGCGTTCGCCGCGCCGGCCACGGCCTGGGCGAGCAGGATGATGGTCGCGCTGTCGCCGCTCACTTCGGCGGTGAAATGCGTTCCGCGGATGCCGATCGTGGCCACGCGCGCACCGAAACTCACGCTGGCCGGGCGCCGTTTCGCGATGAGGCCGGTGACGACACGCACCACGCCCTGCAGCAAAGACGCACCGAAGCCCGGCTCGTCGTCCGCGTCGTCGTCCGCGTCGCCGGCGCCGGGCGCGGGAAAATGGTAGCGATCGAGGGTCATGCTGGTGCGCGCGCCGAGCGTGAGCTCCGATTCGTCGGAGAAGGTCAGCGTCAGCGAGGCGTCGCGGCCGGTGACGAGCCGCGTCCCCTGGACGACCTCGTCACCTTCGCGCAAGGATCGCATCGGCGAGCCTTCGAGGTAGGCGAAACAGCGGCCCTCGATCGCGCTCACCCGGCCGGCCGCGGCCGCGCCCTCGGACAGGCCGAGCAGCAGGAACAGGCCCAACAACCACACCCGGCCGGGTGGCCTGAGAAACGACGAACCGCCCATGCCATTACCCTCCCTCGGAAATCCCGCTGCCCCAGCCCGCCCCGGGCGCCCGCGTACGCCACGCGGCACGGTCGACGGCCGGCCGTACCGCCTCGCGTGGCGGGTACTCGCCGTGAGTATACAGGCCGTGCGCGCCGCGCCGGCGCTGCTCGCCCTGTGCGCGCTGGCCGGCTGCGCCAGCCCCGGCGAGCGCTTTCTCGGTGCGGCCGAGTCGCGCGGCTTCGCGCGCGAGGTCCACCGTGTCGGCGGGTTGCCGCTGGTCGTGCTGCGCCGCGGATCGCCGCGCGCCGGTGCGCCGCTGCACGTCTACCTCGACGGTGACGGCACGCCGTTCGTGTCACGCCGCCGCGTGGCGTCCGACCCGAGCTCGCGCGAGCGCCTGGTGCTCGACCTGATGGCCGCCGACCCGGCACCGAGCCTGCTCGTCGGCCGACCCTGCTATTACCTCGATGCGCCGGCCTGCACGTCCGCGCTGTGGACGAACGCGCGCTACGGCGAGGCGGTGGTCGCGGCGCTGGCCGCGACGATCGAGGCCACGACCGCGGCGATGCCGGACGCGCCGCTGCGCCTCGTCGGCTACAGCGGCGGCGGCACGCTCGCGATGCTGCTCGCGCCGCGCCTGCCGCGAGTCGAGGCGGTCGTCACGGTCGCGGCCAACCTGGATGTCGCGGCCTGGGCCCGCCACCACGATTACGCGCCGCTCGACGGCTCGCTCGACCCGGCCCGGGCCGCCCCGCTGCCCGCGCACATCCTCCAGCATCATTTCGTCGGCGGGCGTGACGAGAACGTGCCGGCCGCGCTGGTGCAGGGCGTCGCCGCACGCCAGCGGCGCGCCCGCGTCGAAGTCATCGCAGACTACGGGCACGCATGCTGCTGGTCGCAGGCGTGGCCGCGACTGCTCGCGGGCGCGCTGGCGGCGCCCGAGTAACAGCCCGGCAGGGGCGCGTCAGAACGTCGCGCGAATGCCGACCTCGACCGCGTGCACGTCGAGGTCTTCGTAACCGAACAGGCCCTGGTAACGCACGAAACCGCTGGCATTGTCGTTGAATGCCGCGGTCAGGCCGGCGCCGACGTTGAAGAAGTTGCGATCCGGCCCGTCGGTCAGGAGCACGATCGTCGTGTTCGAGCTGTCGTTGACGAAGCGGCCGGTGATCGGCACGTTGTTGTTCTTGAACTCGTGCACGTACTCGACCGAGAGCTCGGGGAACATCGCACCGAAGCTCGTATCGAAGCGCGTCGTCAGGCGCGAACCGGCCGTGACCATCATCGATTCGAAGTCCTGGCCGTCGATGGCAAGCGCGAGGCCGGCGCCGGCGGCGTTCTGCTGCGCCATGGTCTCGGTGAAGGCGTCGATTTCGACGTCGGCATAATCGAAGCGCGCGAGCGGGGTCAGCACCCACTGGCCGAGCGCGAAGTCGCGGCCGGCGCTGATGCTCGCCGACCACTCCTCGCTGTCGGTGTTGGACACGGCCGAGTTGTTGACCCGCGTCGTGCCGCCGCCGACCGCGGCGATGTTGTAGATGACGTTGCGGGTCTGGTCATGATCGTTGTCGGTGTAGCCGACCATGGCGTCGACGAACCACACGTCATCGGGGTAGAGCGACCAGTAGCCGAACACGCTGTAGCTGTCGGTATCGAGCTTGCCGCCGTTGTTGTCGATGTCGGCGTCGGAGTTGTTGTATCCACCGGCGATGCCGAGCACGACCTTGCCGTCGAAGTTGTAGTCGACGCCGACGGTCACGCCGTAGTCGTCGGCCTCGAAGCCGGCCTCGCGCGCGGTGGTGTCGCGATCGGTGCTGGCGTAGGTGCCGGTGACGAAGAAGCCCCACGGCGTCGAGACGCCGTCGCCGGCCGCGCCGCCGGCCCAGTTGAAACTGCCGGCACGCGCCACGGCCGGCGCGCCGCCGCGCAGGTTGGTCAGGCGCTGACCGATGGCGTCGATCTGGCCGCTGCGCGAATCGACCCGCGAACTCGCGATGACGGCGTCCTCTTCGGCCGCCATGGCCTGCATCGCGTCGAGCGCCCCGGCATCGTCGGTGGGATCGGCATTGCCGACCACGGCCGTCGCGATCTCGTTGCAGCGCGCCTGCAGGTCGGCGTCGGTGATGATCGTGCCGCTCGGACAGATCTGGCCGATGACGGTGCCGAGCGCAGCCTGCACCGGGGTCTCCGAGACGCGGCGCAGTTCACCGCTGACGAAGTCCTCGACCTCGGTGGCAAGCGCCGCCGTGGTGGCGATACCGAGCAGCACGGCGAGGGGTATCCGGCTGACGGCAGCCGCACAGGTGCGCGCTGGCGCGGGGCGAAGCTTGTTCATCGCGAAGTCTCTCCAGGGGGTGCGTGGGAATGACGTCAGCGGCCGCCAACGTGTCAAGTTGAGCGAAATCTTAGTTCTAACTCGGCACGAATTCGAGGTTTTTATTTTCATCCGGGAGGCCGGCGCCAGGCAGCGGCCGGCGCGCGCGGGACGCCTTCGGCTATCATGAACGCGCCCCGCACGCGGGGTCCCAGGTATTTTCCCGACCACAAGCAGGAGCAGCTCGACCATGAGCAGAGAAATCAACTGGTACTACTTCCGCAAGGGATGAACCAGCTGTGAGAGAGCGTCCAAGTTCCTGGACGCCCGTGGGCTGACGCCCGAAGAAACGGTACCGGCTTCGCGCAAGCTCGGCGCCGACGAAGCGCGCGGCCTCGCCGCGAAAGCGAGCACCGTGATCGTCGCCAAGGGCAAGAAGGTCGACACCTTCAAGCCCGGCAGCAAGCCCGGCGACGACGTCGTCACGGCGATGCTCGGCCCGACCGGCAACCTGCGTGCACCAACCCTCGTCAGCGGCCGCACCGTGCTGGTCGGCTTCAACGAGGAGGCCTACGCCGAGGTGCTCGGCTGAGGTAACCGCCCGGCGCGGCGCCTGCCGCGCCGGGTTCAGCGCCAGCCGTGGTAGGGATGGCGTGCGAGCAGGCGCGCGTCCTTGAACAGGAAGATCAGCGCGGCACCGGCGACGAAACCGCCGACGTGGGCCCAGAAGGCGACGCCGCCGCCCTGTGCGCCGAGCGAGCCGATGCCGCCCAGCATCTGGACCAGGAACCAGTAACCGAGCATCCAGATCGCCGGCACCGCGAAGGTCGTGACGTAGAACCCGAACCACACCAACAGGTGCACGTTCACGCGCGGATAGAGCACGACGTAGGCGCCCATCACGCCGCCGATCGCGCCCGAGGCGCCGACCATCGGCACGGCCGAGGCCGGTCCGGCAGCGATCTGCACCGCCGCCGCGGCGAGTCCGCACAGGACGTAGAACACGGCGAAGCGCAGGTGGCCCATGGAATCCTCGACGTTGTCGGCGAAGATCCACAGGAACCACAGGTTGCCGATGATGTGCATCCACGAGCCGTGAAGGAACATGTGGCTCAGCAAGGTGAAGGGATTGGATTCGGCCGTGGTCACGCAGGCCAGGCCGTGGCCGATTGGCGTCGCCGCGCCGGCAGGCAGGATGCCGAGCAGCTCGCCCGGCACCAGCCCCAGGGTGCACACCGATGCCGGCAGGGCCGGCGCGCGGCCGGCGCCCTGCACGAGCAGCCACGCCGCCACGTTCAGGCCGGCGATGGCCCAGGTGACGAAGGGGGTGAGTATCTGCGGATTGTCGTCGCGGATCGGAAACATGGCAGCTCGGGTGCGATGGCGGCATCAACGTCCGCCCGGGCCGCAACGCCTGCGGCGGTCTGCAAGCGTGTGACCGCCGGGCGCGCGATTGTATCCCGCGGGGACTGCTAGGCCGCGCTGCGCCCCCACAGGCGTCGTGTCGCGATCGCCGCACCTTCGGCCAGCGCGGCGAGTTTCTCCCAGGCGATATCGGCCACCACGTGACCGTAGCGTGCGAATGTGGAAAAGCCGCAGTCGGTACCGGCGAGCACGCGCTCACGCCCGACGACGTCGGCGTAGCGGCACAAGCGCTCGGCGACGAGCTCGGGATGCTCGATGTAATTGGTGCAGGTGTCGATCACGCCGGGCATCAGGACCTTGTACTCCGGCAGGTCGACCTCGCGCCACACCGACCACTCGTGCGCGTGACGCGGGTTGGACGCCTCGAACGACATCACCTGCGGCTTGGCCCGGCACAGCACGTTGGCAATCTTCACCAGCGGGATGTCGAAATCGTGCGGACCCTCGTAGTTGCCCCAGCAGATGTGCATGCGGCACTGCTCGGCCGGCACGTTGACCAGCGCGGCATTGAGCACCTCGACCTGGCGCTCGGCCTGGCGCACGAACGCGTCGTCGCTGAGATCCTTGTACTGCGTGTGCCGCGCCATGGCGAGGTCGGGACAGTCGACCTGCAGGACGAAGCCGGCCGCGGCGATGGCTTCGTATTCCTCGCGCATCGCCTCACCCAGCGCCTCGAGGTAGTCCTGCTCGCTCGCGTAGTACTCGTTGGGCAGGAAGGCCGAGACGACGCCTGGCGAAGAAGCATTGAGAAAGCCCTCGACGGCGCCGGCGCCATCGAGCGCGTCGCGGAAGTTGGCGATGTCGGTCTCCAATGGCGCGCGGTTCTTCACCGCGATGGGCCCCGTGCACACCGGGCGGGCGATGGCCGGCGCCTCGTTGGTCTTCGTCTGGCGCTCCATGAAGGCGGGAAACCGCGCGAGGTCGGCCGGCGGGCGGCGCGGGCTGTCGCCGGAGAAGCCGCTGCAGCGATCCTTGATGTAGGTCGAGTAGCTCATCTTCGCCATCTCGCCATCGCTGACGATGTCGATGCCGGCCGCGACCTGGCGGCGCACGACGTCGTGCACCGCTTCGCGCACCAGCCGGGCGAACGTCGTCTCGTCGATGGCCGTCCCCGCCTCGCGCGCGATGAGCAGTTCGGCCAGCGCGTCGGGGCGCGGCAGCGAACCGACGTGGGTGGTGAGAATGCGATCGGTGCTGAGCTTCATGCGGACCTCCCCGGTTGCGGTGCTCGGTGACGCATTCTGACACGCGCCCCGCCACCGCGCAGGTCATGGCAGCGCCACCAGGCAAGCCGGCGGCGCGTGCCGGACAGGAATCCGCGTTACCGCGCGGCCGCGACGCGCCGGCCACCCGGCGCAGCCGCGCGCCGCTCTCGCTCAGGCGCCGTCGGCAGGCCCTGCCGTCATCACCGCGTAGCCCGTGATCCACTCCGGGATGGCGCGGTGGTAGCGCAGCGCGAAGTCCGTCACGCCGGCGGCATCGACGGCCGCGGCGGCGGCGAGCCAGGTGCGCAACTCGTGCCCCCCGCAGCCACCCTCGCGCGTGATGTCGTCGTCGTCCATCGCGCACAGGCTGTCGAAATCGCGCGCCATCAGGTAGTCGAGCACGCGCGCGTCCCAGGCCGCGTCGGGCGGCGTGCGCGGACTCGTGCCCGCCACCTGTCCCGCAGCGTCGTCGAGGACCCGTTGCTGCCGCTGGGCGCGCGCTTCGGCGCTCAATGCGCCGCCGGCGATGAGACGCTCGCGCACCGCTTCGGGCGCCTCGGCGAGGCGCGGGATCGGCGGGTCGTGGGACAAGCCGCCCGACGCCGCGATCAGCACCCGACGCGGCGCCGCAGCAGCAAAGCGACCCAGTGCTTCGCCCAGGGCGCGCACGCGGGCGAGCGGCGGCAGCGGCGGAGCGGCGCAATTGACGAACACGGGCACCACCGGCGGCAGCTGCGCCCAGTCGAAGACCTGGTCGAGCAGCTGGGTGATGCCGTGGTCGACGACCATGCGATGCGACAGCGCGGCGTCGACCCCGGCCGCGTGCAGCGCACGCGCGCAGGCCTCGGCGGTATCGGGCGCGGTCGGCAACGGGCCCGCCGGCGTGTTCCAGTCACCGACCGACTCGGCCGCCGTGCCGATGCAGAACGCGGGCATCAGCTGGTAGAAGAAGCCGTTGAAGTGATCGGGGCCGAGCGCGACGACGAGTTCCGGCGCGTAATCGGCGACCCAGGCGCGCACCGCGTCGAGACAGGTACTCACCTCGCGCGCGATCGGCGCGGGCGGCGCGCAGTAGTCCATCAGCGGCGTGTGCGAGGCGAACAGCGCGGCGACGCTCATGGGCGCTCAGCTCCGGCCGAGGAAGAAGTCGAGGTGCAGACGATTGAACGTCGCCGGGTCTTCGAACTGCGGCCAGTGTCCACAGCCCTGCATCAGGCAGTACCGGGCATTGGGGATCAACCCGGCGAGACGCTGGCCGACTTCGTCGGACGCGGTCGGGTCGTGCGAGGTCCACAGCACCAGCGTCTCGGCGGTAATCGCGCGCCACTCGTCGTCGGTGAGGTTGTTGCGCTGGCGTATCTCCGGTTCCTGCAGCACGAGGATGCGTTCGAGCGCATCGACGAAGCCGGGCTGCTCGTAGATGGCCTTGCGGCAGGCGATGAGATCGTCGGTCACCACGGCCGGGTCGGCCATCAGCCATTCGAGCCGCGCGCGTACCGTCGCCCAGCTCGCGTCGCGCACCGCCGCGCGCGTCGATTCCTTTATCTTCTGCATCACCGCCGGAATCATCGTCGCGCCGCCGGTCGTGTTGAGCGCGAGTCGCATCACGCGCGCGGGGTACTTGAGCGCGAATCGCGCCGCGACCCAGCCGCCCAGCGATTCGCCGGAGATGTGCGCCTGCGCGAAACCGAGCGCGTCGAGCACCGCGCGCAGGTGCTCGACGTAGACATCGATTTCGAGATCGACATCCGGCTTGTCGCTCCAGCCGTGCCCGACCATGTCGATGGCCCAGGTGTCGAAGTGCTCACCGTGCGCGGCCAGGTTGCGCGTGTAGCAATCGGCATGGCCGCCGGTGCCGTGCAGCAGGATCAATGGCGGGAGCGAGGGGTCACCGGCATTCAGGTAGCGCGTGCGCAAGCCGTCGGCATCCAGGTAGCCCTGCGAGAAGCTCGCGCCGCGCAGGTCGGTCCAGAAGCTCTGGTAGTCACCGGTTACGGGGGTGGCGTCGTTCATAAGCCCTCCAGGAATTCGTCGAGGTAATCGAGACAGGCCTGCTTGCGCCCGTATTCGCGCTGAATGCCGGCCATCAGCGTGCTGCGCTCGCCAGCATAGTTCTTCTCGTAGAGCTCGTGGCGGGCGCCGAACTCCGAACCGCACAAGTCCCAGGCCAGCTTGAGCAGCTGAGTCTTGCGCTGCCCGGAGACGTCCGCACCACGCAACGCCTGCTCGATGGCCGGGCCGACCGGCGAATCGAATTCGTCCATCGATACCGGTAACTGCACCAGCGCGCCGCCGCCCATGCGCCGTACCATGTTGATGAGTTCGGGGTAGTAGATGGGCCCGAGGGCGCGGCCGGCCTGCAGGGCGAAGAGATCGGGGTAGATCACGCCGTTCTCCGCATCGACCTCGGCCTGTTGCTCGGCGGAACGCGTCGTCGAGCGCACCACTTCGAGCCGCACCGCGGCCTCGCCGAGCATTTCCATGATCTCGGGTCGACCGGCCAGGCCCTGCGCCTCGGCGAGGCGGTTGATCAACGCGTAGACGAAGCCGAGCTTGACCTCGAGTCGCGCGTTGGTCTGGTGCGCGGTCAGCTCGCGCATGCGGCTTTCGCGGTACATGCGGTTGAGCAGCTTGATGTCCTTGTAGACGAACACCCGCTCCCACGGCACCAGCACGTCTTCGAACACGACCGTCGCGTCCATTTCATCGAAGCGCGAAGACAAGGGATAGTCGCGCGCCGCACCGTGATTGGCGAACGAAGGGCGACACACCGTCTTCAGACCCGGCGTCGCCATCGGTATCGCGAACACGTTGGCGTAGTCTTCCTCGCCTGCCTGGAAAGTCGGTGGGAATGGCCAGACCAGGATCTCATCGGCATACGGTGCCGCGGTCGCGATACGCTTGATGCCATTCAACACGATGCCTTCGGATGTCTCGCCGGTGACGCGCAGGCAGATGCCGGGATCCGACTGCTGGTGACGCAGCAGCCCTTTATCGAGCTGCGGATCGAGCAGGGCGTGGGTGAGGAAGAGATCGTTTCTGGCCACGTGCTCGTAGTAGCCGACCACGGCATCGGCACGCGCCTCGCCGCCTTCGGCGAAGAACGATCGTTTCGCGGCCAGCGCGGCGAGCATGACGTTGAGGAAGTCCGGGCTGCGCCCGACCATGCCGCAGTTGCTGCGCGCGCAGGTCATGTAGGCCTCGCGCTTGAGCGCGAGATGCTCCGGCGTGCGCGGGATCTCGAACGCACGGCCGACCGGTTCGCCGAGTTCGGGCGAGTCGGCGACCAGCACCTCGCGGTGCGCCGGGTCGTGCTGCAGATCGTAGAGCCGGGCGACGGCGCCGATGGCCGCTTCGAGCTCGGGGAAGGCGGTCACGTCGTCGACGCGCTTGCCGTCGTACCAGACCTCGCGCGTGTCGCGCAGGCCCGCGATGTATTGTTCGCCGGTGCGTATGGCCATCAGTACTCTCAGTGGGTCCAGCCGCGGCCGTCGTAATCGGCACGCAGCTTCGGGGTGAAACGTTCGAGCTCGACGCCGATCTTGGGCAGCACCTTTTCGACCAGCAGCTCGTTGCTCTTCAACAGGCCGTCGATGGGCGCCGGACCTGCCGCAATCCAGGGCACGATGAGACGCGGATCGAGCGTCTCGATCATGTGCTCGAGCCGGCGCGCGACGGTATCGACCGAACCGCAGATCGAGTAGCCGCGTTCGCGCACGCTCGCCGGCGTGTTCGGGATCGCGCCCTCTTCGCCGGGATGACGCAAGGCCTCGTTGAAACCGAACCAGTCGTGCCAGCGTGTCCACACGTAGCCGAGGCCGCGCTCCATGATCGCTTCGGCCTCGGCGTCGGTATCGGCGACGACGATTTCACGAAAATGCCCGAGGCCTTCGCCACGCGCGAGATTGCGCCCGGCAGCCTGCGCCGCACGTTGATAGAGGTCGACTGAAGCGTTGGCGTGCGCCTCGATCGGCGTGAAGATGACCGGTGTGATGCCCTCGGCTGCGGCCCATTCGATGGTCGCAGGACTCATCGTGAACGGGATGAAGACCTCGATGCTAGACGGATCCTGCAGGGTCTGCGGGGCGATACCGATCTGAGCAAGCCGGCCATTCGCGTCGACCATGCCGGGCGCCATGTCGCGGGTGGCGGGATGGTCCCAGACGATGCCGTCGGGCGGCAGTTGCCAGTGCTCACCGCGATGGCGGAACAGCGAATCGCCCCAGGCCCGACGGATGATCGCGTAGTGCTCGTTGAACAGTTCGCGGTTGATACGGTCGTGCTCGGCGAACTCGGGATCGTTGGCGGCGGTCCAGACTGCATTCATTTTCTGCCCGATCGTCATCACGTGGCGAGACTGGTAGCCGCGGGCAAAGCCCGCGCACATCCGCCCCTGCGAAAAGTGATCGAGCATCGCCAGGTCTTCCGCGAGCAGCAGCGGGTTGCGCGCCGGTAGCACGTTGCCCATCTGCCCGATGCGCAACCGCGTCGTCTGCATCGCCGCCCAGGTGCCGAGCATCACGGGATTGTTCGACACCTCGAGGCCCTCGAGGTGGAAGTGGTGTTCGGAAAACGCGACGAAATCGAAGCCCAATGCCTCGACCTGCTGCAGCAGGCGCGCGCAGTCGGCAAGCCCGCGTTGGTAGAAGTTCGGGTTCTGGCCGGCGAAACCGCGCTCGAACTCTGCCGGCGAGGCGCCGGCACTCGGTAACATGAAGGCACCCAGACGTAATTTCATCGCTCTCCCCTCCCCTGAATCGTGCATGGGCCAGACGGCCGCCGCGCGCGCGGCGTTCCACGCGCCCCGAACTAATATGTTAGTATGTTAATCTCGGTGCGGCCGCGCAGACAAGCGCGACGACCGTGCTACGCCCTCCTGGAGATGACCATGCCCTCGCTTCCCGCGAGCCTCGCCCCGAGCGCCAGCGAGGCCCCCCCCGTCGCCCGCGCGGAGCGCGCCTACCAGTACCTGCGCGAGCAACTCCTCGAAGGCCCCCTGGGGCCGGGCGAGCCGGTCTCGGTCATCGCGCTGACCCGCGCGCTCGACTGCTCCCGGGTGCCCGTGATGGAGGCGCTCAAGCGCCTCGCCGGCGAAGGCTTCGTCGACATCGTGCCGCAGGTCGGCTGCCGCGTCGTGACACCGGCGGTGAACGACGTGCGCGATTTCTTCGTCCTTTTCGCGGCGACGGAAGGCGCCGTGACCGGCTTTGCCGCCGCACGCCGCACGCAGGCTGACGTGCGCGACTTCAACGCGGTGTGCGCGCAGGTCGACGCCGGACTCGCCGCGGCCCGGCCAGCCGGCGAGCCGGACCCCAGCTACCGCCGTCTGAACCTGCTGTTCCACGGCTGCATCCACCGCCTGGCGCGCTCCCCGGTGTCGACCACGATCGCGCGCAGCCTGTGGGACCGCAGCGACTTCTACATCAAACTCGCGTTCGGCTCGCTGTATTTCTCGCGCCGCGTGCGCGCCGCACACGCGGCCATCCGCGCAGCGATCGCTGCCGGTGATGCGGCGGCGGCGGAACAGGCCACGCGCGCGCACCTGCACGCGGTCGGTACGAGCGTGGCACGGGCGCTCGCGCGCCACGGCGGGGAGACAGCCCGCGGCGTTTGACCGGCGCGCGCTGGCCGTGTGCCCGAAGCGCCTGGCGCTTCCCGGGCACTCCGCTGCCCCCGGATCTCCGCCCCCGAAGCCGCGCCGGGGCGAAGCGGCCCGACGGGCGCGCCGCATGGCGCGCCGGAAACCGGCCTGCCCGGAAGGCGCCTGCGCGCTCAGTCGACCAGGGGCTCGAGGACGTCGATCAGCTCGCGCGCGCTCTGGTAACGGTGGGCCGGGTTCTTGGCCAGGGTCTTGGCGATCAGGCGCTGGTAGCGCAGCAAGGGATCGGGCAGCAGCGGCACATCGGCATGCAGGTGCTGGTAGAGCAGCGCACCGGGCGAGGACGCGACGAACGCCTTGCGCCCCGCCAGCATCTCGAACAGCAGCACGCCCAGCGAGTAGAGATCGGAACGCGGGTCGACACGCTGGCCGAGTCCCTGCTCGGGGCTCAGGTAGCTCAGCGTCCCGATCACCGCCCCCGTGCCGGTCAGCCCCCAGGACTCGCCGAGACGCTTGGAGATGCCGAAATCCGCCAGCGCCATGCTGCCGTCGCCGCGGAACATCACGTTGCCGGGCTTGAGATCGCGGTGCACGATGCCGCGTGCATGAATGGCCTCGAGGCCGTAGGCGATGTGCAGGGCGTAGAGCAGCGCGTCGCTGGTCGTCACGCCCTGCTGGATGCGCTGCTTGAGATCGCCGCGCGCGAAGAACTCGACCGCGATGTAGCCCAGCGTCGGGGTAAAGCCGTGATCGTAGAAGCGGATCACGTACGGGCTGTCGATCCCGGCCAGCAGCTGCGCTTCGCGGGCGAAGCGCTCGACCGCGTGTTCGTCCTCCACGGCATCCAGATCGAGCACTTTGAGCACCAGCGTGAGGTCGTCGGCGAGCCGCTCGGCGAGATAGACGCGCGACTGCGCGCCCTGGCCGATGAGCCGCACGAAGCGGTAATCACCGGCGTCGCCGCCGCCCACGGCGAGCTTGTGCACGATGCCGCTGTCACCGGAGAAGGCGAGTTCGCCAGCGGCACTCGGCGTGCGCGCATGCGTGTCGACGCCGAGGCGCATCAACAGCGCCCGCAGGCGCGGCTCGTCGAGCTCCCCGCGCACGACGTACTCGGTGCCGCTCATCTCGGCCACTTTGCCGGCGATGAAGGCATCGCTGCGCGCGGCAACCATGATCGTGGGGGGCAGCTTCGTGGCGAGTGCGAGCATCGCGAGCCAGGCGAGGCCGCTCTCGTTACCGGCCAGGCGATCTTCGATGACGAGCAGGTCGTAGACCGACCAGTCGAAATCGCTATCGGGGCGGCCGTGCGTGTCGGCGTCGTACTCGGTGACCTCGGCCTGCCCGTCGATGGTCGCGAGCATGTGGCGCAGGCGCGCCATGAACTCGCGCCGGTCGCTGATGATGATGATGCGCATGGAGATCCTGCCGCGCCGTTCGCAGCCCGTCCGGGTGGCTGCGGGTAGAGTTGGTTCTTATTTTCGCTGCGCGGCCGGCGGCGGCGCCATGCGCGCCCCCGGGCCACCCGGCCTGCCGGCTCGCTGCCGCCTGTCGCCTGTGCCGCGACGCCAGTGCCGGCGGACGCGGATCACCCGCCGGCGATACCGACGAGAAACGTGATCGTCTCCCCGTCCTCGAGGGTATCGTCCATGGAGATACGGCGTCCGCTGGTGTCGACGAACATGGTGCCGCGCTCGTTCAGCTCGCGGGTTTCGGGATCGATCAGCATCGCGCGCATCTTCTCCCCGTAGCGCTCGCTGATGCGTTCGGCGAGTTCGGCGACGAGCGGCTCTTCGAGCTCGAAGCTGTCGCGTGCGGTCGCGGCGATCTCGCGGAAATGGCTGTGGAACTCGGCATGTACGGTGATCACGGTCGTGCCCCTCAGATCAGCGCACCGTCGGCCGCAAGCACCTCGGCCACGTCGTCCATGCCGAGGCGCTTCAATCGCTCGCGGGTCTGCAGGCCCGATTCGCGATCCCAGCCGCGCCATTCGTAGTACTCGTCGAGCACGGTGTCGAACATGTCGGCCGCGACCTTGCCTTCGTACATGCCTTCCGGATTCGGCTCCCACATCCAGCGTTCGCACACCGTGTCGTGCTCGCGGCGCATGCCGACGCGCGAATTGAACGCCTTCTCGAGATTGCAGATGCGTTCGCCGGCGAGCATCAACTCCTCCGGCGTGTAGTCGATGCCGGTCGCGGCCGCGTAGGCCTGGCCGTAGTAATCCTGCGGCGTGTAACCGGCCGGATCGAGCATCCAATGGAACAGGCACACACCGTAGGAGTTCAACAGCGCGACCTGGTTCTCGACGAGCGCCGTGCAGGCGCCCTTGAGCTCCGGCGTCGACAGGTCGGCCGCCTCGGTGCGGCCGTCGAAATAGATCCTGGACAGGTCCTTGCGCTGGAACTTCTCGATGAGCCCGATGCCCTTGAGGTGATCGGCGCCGCGCGAGGCGACCGCCATGTTGTTCATCCACGTCGGAAACGGCCGCATCTCCTCGGTGAAGCTCGCGCCGCCCTTGCCATAGGTGGCGTACTTCATGAAGTTCTGCCCCTTCATTTCCGAGTACTTCAGTGCGCCGTAGTAGGGGCCGTCACGGAACAGCTCGCCGAACGGGTTCTTCTGGAAGACGATGGCATCGACGCAGGCCTCGATGTCGTCCATGTTGCCCCAGCGCAGCGTCTGCTCGTGGCCGAACAGTTCGGCGACGTCACGGTCGGAGATGAGATCGCGCTCGCGCAGCTCCATCAGGAAAGCGATCGAGCAGGACAGGTCCTGGTTGTCGATGCCGTAGTCGTTGGTCAGCTTGCCCCAGTGCGCGACCTCGGCCCAGTCGCGCACGTCGAGCGCGCCGGCCGCGGAACCGGTGGTCAGGTACTCGGGACGGCGGAACGTCTCGCCCGCGTACTTCTTCGCGGCCTCGGATTCGCTGCCGTCGATCTTGTACTTGCCGTCACACGCGATGAAGCAGTCCGAGGAACACACCTCGGAATACTTGTGATACTTCTTGACCCAGTTGTCCGAGCGGATCTCGTCGCCGCGGAACATGTTGCCCTGGTTGTTGCGCCAGAAATGGCTGCCGATGTGCTGGTACATCTCGACCGCGCCGAGCGTGCCGCGGCGCTTGAAACCGTAGACGGCTTCGTTGCCGTCGATACGCTGGCGGAAATCGTCCGACCAGGCCAGCATGTTGTCCGGTCGCTGGATGCGGATACCGCCGTTGCCCTGCACGGCGATGGCCTTGAGGTTCTTCGACCCGAGCACCGCACCGCCGCCGCCGCGGGCGTGGATGCGCAGCGCGTCGGAAACCACGCCGGCGATGCCGACCTGCTTCTCGCCGGCCTGCGAGATGGTCAGCGTGTGCGCTTTCGACGGGTAGTCGCCGAGCTCCTGTTGCAGCAGCGCATGCGTCTCGGCGGTGTCACGGCCCCACAGGTGAGCGGCGTCGCGCAGTTCGACTTCGCCGTTGCAGATGTGCAGGTACACCGGGCGCGGGGCGCGCCCCGTGATGGCGATGTACTCGTAGCCCGAGAAACGCACCATGTAGGGAAACTTCCCGCCACCGGCGGAGTCGCCGAACATGTTGTAGCACGGGCTCTTGAACGTGATGCGGCCCTTGACCCCGCTGCCGGCACCGGAGCCCGCGAGCGGGCCGACGCCGAAGATGAAGATGTTGTCCGGGCCGCGCGGATCGCAGTTGATGTCGTGGGTGAGAAAATGCTCCCACAGGATCCAGTTGTTGATCCCCGACCCGCCGATCCAGCGCTCGAAAACGCTGTGCGGAATGACCTCGCCGGTCAGTTCGCCGGTGCTGAGGTTGACGCGTAACAGTCGGCTTTCCATGGATGGTCCCCTCGATGATGCCCGCGCCCTCAGGCGGAGCTGCTGATCTCGCCGCGCTCGAGCATGGCCTGCATCATGCCGACCTCGTCGCGCGCTTCGGGTTTCTGCTTGGAAATCGCGTTGAAGGCGGCCTGCTCCTCGTGGAACAGCACCGGCAGGCGGACGTACTGCTTGCCTTCGTTGAGCATCTCCGGGCGCGTCGCGCAGGCTTTCACGCACACCGGGTCGCCGCCACACAAATCGCACTTGAGCAACTCGCCCGAAGGCGCCACGAAGACGACGTCGAACGGACAGCCGGGCACGCATTCCATGCACTGGATGCAGTTGTCCTGGTCGATGATGGCGGCTTTCGTTTCGGGGTCGTAGTAGAACGCGCCGTCAACCGGGCAGACGTCGGCGCACGGCGGCGGGTTGCCGCAGTGATGACAGATCTCGGCGACGAAACCGATGCCCAGCGGGTTGACCCGCGACGGCTTGTGCGGCGCGTGGTCGATGCGCAGGCGTGCGTACTGCGGGTTGATGGTGCCGTCCGGCGAGTGCGCGAGTGAGCAGGCGACCTCGCACACGTTGCACTCGGTACACTGGTTGCGCAGCGCGAACAGCTTCTCGACGACGTTCGGCACCTCGGCGCCGCGCGGATAATCGATGCGGCCGGTGACCATCTCCTTCTGGCGGACTGCGGACATGTCTCTGTCTCCCCTCGATGCAACATGCCGTGGGCGGAATGCGCCGGCGGAATCGGTCCGCGCGCGCATGCCGTTCCCATTCGAGACCATAATAGGCAACACTGGCGGTCGAGGGGAAACGATAAGGGGAGAGAACCGATCATGAGCGCCACGGGCATCACATGGCTCGAGCACCCGGATCATGGCCGCCTGCCTGCGCGGCGACTGGTCGACTGTGTCTTCGCACTGGCACCGAACGGGCGCATCCTGCATTTCCACACCGAGCAGGTGGAAATCATGCCGGACGCGGCCGGCGCCGTGGCCCGCCTGACCGGCGCGGCAGCAACGCCCGAGCGCAGCCGCTGCCAGGTCATCCCGCCGCTGATCAACAGCTTCCGGCAGCCTGACGCGGGGCAGCATCCATGAGTATCGCGACACTGGCGCCGGCCGAGGCGCTGACCCGCATCGGCGGCGACGGGGCCGACGTCTACGTCGACGTCCGTACCGTGGCGGAATTCGTCACCGGCCGCCCGCGCGGCCGGGCGGTCAATATCCCCATCGTCTTCCACCACCCCACCAGCGGCGCGGAACATCCCAACGAAGCCTTTGCCCTGGTCGCGCGGCACGCGCTGGGGCCCGACACGCCGCTCATCGTCGGCAGCGGTGACGACGCGCGGGCACTCGCTGCCGCACGCGAACTCGCGGCGGCGGGCTTCACGCAGGTCGCGATCCTGGAAGGCGGGCTGCCTGCCTGGCGCGCCGCGAACCTGCCGGTCACCGGCGACAACCGCGACGGCGTCAGCTACGTCTCGCTGCTGACGCGGGCGCGCCGCGCGAGGTGAACCGCCGGCCGCACGGCCGGCGGCGCGGGCTCACCAGCTGCCCTTGCGCGGCGGCGCCGCCATGGGGCCGTGCTTGAGCGATTTCGACTCTTCGCCCCAGCGCTTGGCCTGCTTCGACGGCGTGACCGGCGCGTTGACCGCGCTGCCGCCGCCGACGAGACGCCGCACCGGGGCATCGGCCGGCGTGTCACCGGGTTCGATGCGGGCCTGTTCGCACAGCTCACCCCAGGTCGTCAGGCGCGTCGACATCCCGTGCACGACCTCGATGGTGCGACCGTTCGCTTCACAGTGATAATCGTACAGTGGCATGGGCTTGACCTCGCTATGGGATCGGGCGCGCATTATAGAGCGCATGGGCACGGCTTGCTGCGCGCACGTGGCCGTCCCTAGACTGTGGGCGGCAGGGGCCGGGGCCGTGCTCTCGATGCACCGGCCGCACCCGGCGCCGTCATTCACCGAGGGGGGGAGAACACAGCTCATGAGCACCGTACCGGGGGCCGCGGCCGCCACCACCAGCGGCTGGCAACGCCGCTACACGATCGTCGGGCTGTGCGTGCTCGCGGTCTTCGTCTGCTACATCGACCGCGTCAACATCTCGGTCGCGGTCATCGCCATGCAGGAGGAGTTCGGCTGGGACGAGAAGACCAAGGGCATGGTGCTGTCCTCGTTCTTCATCGGCTACATGCTGTTCATGGCGCCGAGCGGCTGGCTGGCCAACAAGCTCGGCGGCAAGCTGGTGCTGGGCCTGGCCGTGCTGTGGTGGTCGGTGTTCACCGTGGTCACGCCGGCGGCCGCCTTCATCGGCCTGCCGTTGCTGATCGTCGCGCGCATCGCGATGGGTCTCGGCGAAGCCGCCATGTTTCCCTCGGCCTACAACCTCTACGGCCGCTGGGTCCCGCCGGAGGAGCGTTCGCGCGCGGTCTCCCTGCTGATCGGCGGCATCCCGCTCGGGACCCTGTTCGCCCTCATGACGACCGGCTGGATCGTGCAGCAATTCGGCTGGCCGGCAGTGTTCTACATCTTCGGTGCCGCCGGCATCGCCTGGTGCGTGCTGTGGTACCTGCTCGCGCACCGCGATCCGGCGACCGACCCGCGCTGCCCGCCAGCCGAGCGCGAGATGCTGGCGGGCCACGCGCCGCCGCCGCAGGATTCGCCCAACGTGCCGTGGCGCACGTTCTTCACGACGCCCACCATCTGGGCGCTGCTGGTCAATCATTTCTGCAGCAACTGGGTGCTCTACATGCTGCTCGCCTGGCTGCCCAGCTATTTCAAGCAGGCCCAGGGGCTGAACATCATGCAGGCCGGCATTTACTCGGCGGCGCCGTGGCTGACGATGTTCATCGTCGGCAACCTCGGCGGCGTGGTCGCCGACAAGATGACCAAGGGCGGCATGTCCCTGACCACGGTGCGCAAGATCATGCAGTGCACGGGCCTCATCGGCTCGGCCCTGTGCCTGCTCGCCGTGCAGCACGTCGAAGGCACCGGGCCGGCACTCGGCCTGATGTGCGGCGCGCTCGGGCTTGCTGCGCTGACCTGGTCGGGTTTCGTGCCCAATCATCTCGACATCGCGCCGCGCTACGCCGACGTGCTGATGGGTATCACCAATACCGCCGGCACCATCCCCGGCATCATCGGCGTTTACATCACCGGCTGGCTGGTCGATGCCACCGGCACCTACGCCGCGGCCTTCGCGCTGTGCGCGGCGGTGAACATCTTCGGCGCGGTGGTGTGGCTGTTCTTTGCCACCGCGGAACGGGTCATCGACTGAGTACCGGCTGCGCCGGGCCGGCGCGCGGCGCTGGCGCGGCGCGCGTCGCGTTTGCTACCCTCGCCGGCAGCAGCGGCCCCGGCAGGCCGTCCTGCCAGCCGCTTCCCGCGCGTCCAGCCCAGAACGGCCGCGCCGGTACCGCGTGATCCGCCCGCCGGCCGCACACCCTCGCGGCTGCGCGCGCCCCCCGCGTCGAAGCCGCTGGCAGAGCAGCCCGCCGTCTCGCGACCGCCCCTTCCCGTTACGCCCATGACTTGAGGAGAACAACAGTGGCAGAAGCCTACATCATCGACGCCGTGCGCAGCCCCACCGGCAAGCGCCGCGGCACCCTCCAGGACGTCCACCCGGCCGATCTCGGTGCCCACGTGATCAAGGCCATCGTCGAGCGCAACGGCATCCCCGACGAGGACTACGACGACGTCATCTTCGGCACCATCGACGCGGTCGGCCCGCTCGCCGGCGACATCGCCCGCACCTGCTGGCTGACTGCGGGTTACAGCGAACACGTCCCGGGCGTCACCATCGATCGCCAGTGCGGCTCGTCGCAGCAGTCGGTGCACTTCGCCGCGCAGGCCGTGATGTCGGGCACCATGGACGTGCTCATCGCCGGCGGCGTGCAGATCATGTCCAAGATCCCGATCGGCTCCTCGGCGCAGGCCGCCGGCGCATTCGGCTTCACCGATTACGTCACCGACTCGCCCGGCTGGGTGGAGCGCTACGGCAAGGTCGCGCCGTCGCAGTTCACCGGCGCGCAGATGATGGCCGACAAGTGGGGCTTCTCGCGCGAAGAGCTCGAAGTCTACTCGCTCGAGTCGCACAAGCGCGCCGCGCAGGCCATCAAGGAAGGCCGCTTCGACCGCGAAGTGGTGCCGCTCAACGGCCTCGCGATGGACGAGACCGTGCGCCCCGACACGACACTCGAGCAGATGCAGACCCTCGACCCGATTTTCGGCCTGCAGAAGATCACCGCGGCCGTGGCCAGCCAGACCTGCGACGGCTCCTCGGCGGTGCTGATCGCCTCGGAAGACGCGGTCAAGCGCTACAACCTCAAGCCGCGTGCGCGCATCCATCACATGAGCGTACGCGCCGAGGACCCGGTGATGATGCTCGCCGCACCGATCCTGACCACCAAGCTGGCGCTCGAGCGCAGCGGCATGAAGCTCGACGACATCGACCTGGTCGAGATCAACGAGGCCTTCGCGCCGGTACCGATGGCCTGGCTGAAGGAGATCGGCTACCCCTACGAGAAGACCAACGTCAACGGCGGCGCGATCGCCCTCGGCCATCCAATCGGCGCGACCGGCACCAAGCTCATGACGACCCTGCTCCACGAACTCGAGCGCACCGGCGGCCGCTACGGTCTGCAGACGATGTGCGAGGGTGGCGGGCAGGCGAACGTCACCATCATCGAGCGCCTCTGAGTGCCGGGGGTGCCGGGGCGGCTGCGCTGGCCGATGGCTGCGTTGCGGGGATCTCTGCGCTGCTCACCTACTGATGTAGGCTGCGCTCCTCGATTCCCCCGCGCCTTGCCCTCGGCCATGCTCGCTCGCCCCTCTTTCCTCGGCACATTTTTCTAGTGCTACCTGGCAGCGTCACCGTGCGTCGGTGACGCTGCGGGGATCTCTGCGCTGCTCACCTACTGATGTAGGCTGCGCTCCTCGAATCCCGCGCGCCTTGCCCCCGCCCATGCTCGCTCGGCCCTCGGTGCCGGGGGTGCCGGGCCGGCTGCGCTGGACGGTGGCCGCGTTGCGCGGAACTCTGCGGTGCTCACCTACAACAGTAGGCTGCGCTCCTCGAATCCCGCGCGCCTTGCCCTCGCCCATGCTCGCTCGGCCCTCTTTCCTCGGCACATTTTTCTAGTGCTAGCTTGCAGCGTCGCCGACCCACGGTGACGCTGCGGGGCTCGCTACGGTGCTCACCGCATCCCGCTCGCCTTGCTCTCCGCTACGCCGCTCGGCCCTCCTGCGTTGCGGCATTCTTTCGCGACCGTATCCGCGGCGCAGCACAACCCTTTCGGCGAACTTCCTGCTTGTCGCTCTGCCCCGCGGTGCGGCAAGCTGGCGGTCGCGCCGCGGTCGCATGTCGCGACGCCTGGCTGGCGCGAGGAGGATCCCGACATGGCACGACCGAACGGCATACATCACCTGGCCATCATGACGGCGGACGTGAAGACGCAGATTGCGTTCTTCGCCGAGGTGCTCGGCATGCGCCTGACGGCGCTTTACTGGATGCACAACGTCGACGGCTATTTCCACGCTTTCATGGAGCTCAACCCGAGCTGCTCGATCGCGTTCGTGTTCGCGCCGGCGGTAGCCGAGATCCCGGTCGAGCCGGGAATCTCGCATGCCGGTAACCCGGTCGCGCCGTGCGCGGCCGGCGTCGCCCAGCACATCGCGTTCAACGTCGATACGCAGGCGGAGCTGCTTGCCATGCGCGATCGCATCCGTGCCCACGGTGTGCGCGTGCTCGGTCCGCTCGATCACGGCTTCTGCCAGTCGATCTACTTCGGCGGCCCGGAGAACCTCGTGCTCGAGGTCTCGACCTCGGCAGCGGCGATCGATGCCGAGGCGTGGATCGACCCGGAGGTCGTCGCCTTGAACGGGATTTCCCCGGAGGAGCTCGAACGCTTCAAGAACCCGCCCGCCTACGTCAACACAAGCGGCGCCCCGGTGCCGCAGCCGCCGGCCGGCAGCGGGCGACCGGAATACACACGCATGAGCGAGGGCTTCGCCGCGGCCTTCGACCTGCCGGACGAGGTGGTGACGCGCGAACTCAGCGAGAACACGCCACCGGTCACGGTGGCGTCAGCGGGCTGAAACGTCACGCGGCGAAACCCGCGCGGCACGGCGTCTCGATGGCTCTTTTGGCCCGCGCCCGTTACCTTTAGGGCCGACATCGCTTTCAGGGGAGGTTCACATGCTTTCACGTTCGTGCCTGGGTCTGGCACTCACTGCGCTCACCACCGCGGCGCTCGCCGCGACGACTGTCGACGACGCCACGCTAACCGCGCCGGATGCGGCCGACTGGCCGGGGTATGGCCGCGATTACTCCGAGCAGCGCATGAGCCCCCTCGACCAGATCGACGCGACCAACGTGCGCGAGCTGGGCGTGGCCTGGTATCTCGATCTTCCCGAGGACCGCTCGCTTACCGGCACACCGCTGGTCGTCGACGGCGTGCTCTACTTCAACGGCAGCTACAACGTGGTGCGCGCGGTCGAGGCGAAGAGCGGCAAGCTGCTGTGGGAATACGATCCGAACGTGACGGAAGTCTCCGGCGACCGCCTGCGCATGATGTGGGACTGGAACCGCGGCATCGCCTACTGGAAAGGCCACGTGTACAACGCAACCATCGACGGCCGCCTCATCGCCATCGATGCCAAGACCGGCAAGGCCGTGTGGACGGTGCAGACCTTCGACCCCAAGGAAGCGCTGATCGTCACCGGCGCACCCAAGGTCTTCCGCGACAAGGTCATCATCGGCAACGGCGGCACGGAGTGGGGTCCGGCGCGAGGTTTCGTTACTGCCTACGACGCCGCCACCGGCGAACAGGCCTGGAAGTTCTACACCGTGCCCGGCAACCCGGCCGACGGTTTCGAGAACAACGCGATGAAGATGGCGGCCAAGACCTGGACCGGCGAATGGTGGAAGCACGGTGGCGGCGGCACGGTGTGGCACGGCATCACCTACGATCCCGAGTTCAACCAGGTCTACCTCGGCACCGGTAACGGCAGCCCTTGGAACCCCAAGATTCGTTCGCCGCAAGGTGGCGACAACCTCTTCCTGTGCTCGATCGTCGCGCTCGACGCCGACACCGGCGAGTACAAGTGGCATTACCAGACCACCCCGGGCGAGGCCTGGGACTACAACTCCAACATGGACATCGTGCTGGCCGATCTCGACGTGCCGGCGCCGGACGGCGGCGCGCCGCGCACGGCCAAGGTGATCCTGCACGCGCCGAAGAACGGCTTCTTC